>JAIQFU010000103.1:0-11761 GCA_020073115.1 Terriglobia bacterium | reverse complement strand
GCCGGCGCCGGGGCTGTGGTGGACGGGAAGACCGGCTTTGTGGTCCCCGCCGGCGACCCCGATGCGCTGGCGTCCGCCATGCAGCGGCTGGCCGGACTGCCGCGCGAGGCGCGGGAGGCGATGGCGCGGGCCGCCCGGGAGCATGCGGTAGCTCATTTCGAGATGGAGAGAGCCGTAGCTGAGTGGGAACGGCTTTATGGGGAACTCGGTGGGACTTGACGTCACCAACCGCTTCGTCCTGGATTTCGCCCGCTCGTATGCCCGCATCCTCGATTTCGGCTGCGGCGCGGGCCGCGTTGTGGCCGCCGGACGGGCCGCCGGGCTCGACATCTGGGGAGCGGACGTTTTCTACGGCGGTTCCCAGGCGCGCGAGGAGGCCGAACGGTCGGGCCTTCTGGGCTCCTTCATTCGCGAGATGCAAAACGGCCGAATCCCGTTCGAAGACGCCACGTTCGATCTCGTGGTGAACAACCAGGTGATGGAGCACGTGGAGGATCTCGACGCCGCGCTCGGGGAGATCCACCGCGTTCTCAAACCCGGCGGCGCGGCGCTGAGCATCTTTCCTTCGCGCGACGTTTTTCGCGAAGGCCACATTGGGATTCCGTTGGCGCACTGGTTCCGGAAGGGTTCGCGGGCGCGGTTCTACTATGCCTGGGCGCTTCGCAGCCTGGGGTTGGGGACCTGGAAGGAACAGGCTCCCACGGCGCGGCAATGGGCCATGGATAAGCTGCAGTGGCTCGACGCTTATACCCGGTACCGCAGCCGGAGCGAAATTGTCCGCGCCTTCGGCCGCTGTTTCCAAAGCGAGCCGCGGGAGCTGGATTACATCCGCTACCGCCTCCGGGACCGTCCCGGGAGAGCCCCCATCGCCGCCCTGCTCCGCCTGCCTGCCGCCGCCGCGGCCGCCCGCGCCCTGTTTCGAAAGCTGGCGTTTCTGGTGATCGTCTCTCGAAAGGCGGAGCGGTGAGAATCGTTTACATCATCACTCGCGCCGATGCGGTGGGGGGCGCGAGCATTCATGTCCGCGACCTGGCGCGGGCCATGCGGGACCGCGGGCATGAAGCCCTGGTGGTGGTGGGCGGGACCGGCCCCGTCACGGAGCAATTCGCCGCCGCAGGAGTTCCTTTCCGGTCCGTGAAATTCCTGCGCCGGGCGATTCACCCCGTCTCGGATCTGCGGGCGTTCGGGGAGGTGACCTCCGTCCTGCGGGAATTGCGGCCCGGCCTGGTTTCCACCCACACGGCCAAAGCCGGCTGGATCGGACGCGCGGCCTGCGCCCGGCTGGGCCTGCCGGCCATCTACACTCCCCACGGCCTGTCGGTGGGCGCGCGCATCCATCCGCGGCTCGGCCCGTTATTCACCGCCGCGGAGCGCATGGCCGCCCAATGGACCGCGGCTATCATCTGCGTCTCTGAAGCGGAACGAGAAGCGGGCCTCGCGGCGGGCCTGCCGGGAGATCTCCTGCGCCTGGTCCCCAACGGTGTCCGCGACATCCCCGCCGGCCTTCGCGCTTCTCCCGGCAACTCTCCGGCGCGCATCTGCGCGCTGGCCCGTTTCGCGCCCCCCAAGGACCATGCCACGCTGCTTTCCGCCCTGGCCCGTATCCGCTCGCAAGCCTGGGAGTTGGACCTGGTGGGCGACGGTCCCGGCGAGCCTGCCCTCCGCAGCCAGGCGGAGTCCCTGGGCATCGGGGGACGCGTTCACTTTCTGGGATACCTGCCCGACCCCGCGTGTGCGCTTGCCGCCGCTCAGCTCTTCGTCCTGTCTTCGCGCTCGGAAGCGCTTCCGCGCAGCGTGCTGGAAGCCATGCGCGGCGGGCTGCCGGTGATCGCCACCGACGTGGGAGGGGTGCGCGAAGCCGTGGCGCACGGGAGCACGGGCCTGCTGGCGCCGCCCGGCGACACCGAGGCCCTGGCGGCCGCTCTCTCCCGCCTCATCGGGGATCCCGCCTTGCGGCTGCGAATGGGCGCCGCCGGGCGCCATGCTTATGAAGAGCGGTTCCGCCTGGAATGCATGCTGGAGAAGACCGAGTCCATTTATGCGAATGTGCTGGGTGGAAACCCCGAAAGCAGGAATGCCCTCTGAGTTACGGGAAGTTCAGGTTCGCCCTACTTTGCCGTGCTCGCGCAAGGCCTTTTTGAGCCTTCGGGCCAGGATGGTGGCGGTATACGGTTTTTGCAGGAAACCGGCGAGCTTCCGGTCGCGGAAGCGCTGCATGGCTTCCCCTTCGCTGTAGCCGCTGGTCAGTAGTACGGGCACGTCGGGCCTGACTTCCTGGATATGGCGTAGCGCGTCTTCGCCGCTCATGACCGGCATGGTCAAATCGAGGAGCACGGCGGCGAAATCCTCGGGCCGCTCGCGGAAGACTTCCACGCCGTCGCGCCCGTCGCGAGCGATCACCACGTTGTATCCGCAGCGCTCGAGGGCGAAGCGCGCCATATTCCGCACCAGCTCCTCGTCGTCCACCACCAGAACCGTGCCGTAGCCGCGCAGGTCGCCCGAGCGCTCCGGCTCGGCGGGGCAGGCCGACGCGGCGAGCGCCGGCATCACCACGGTAAACGCGCTGCCATCTCCCGGCGCGCTCTCCACGGAAATCGTGCCGCGGTGCGTGCGGATAATGCCCATGACCGCCGCCAGCCCCAGCCCCCGGCCGGTGAATTTCGTGCTGAAGAACGGATCGAAAATGCGACGCTGCGTGGCCTCGTCCATCCCCGCCCCGGTATCTCTTACCTCAAGCAAAACCTGCTGCTCGGTTTCCGGCTCCCGGGCGGCGGTTGTGATGGTCACCTTTCCGCGGGCCTGGCCAATGGCCTCGACGGCGTTTATCGCCAGGTTGGTGATGAGCTGTTGGATTTGGGAAGCGTCGCCTTCCACGATGGGCAGGCGGTCGGCCAGCCGGAGCTCGAGCTCCACGTTGCCCGGAATGGAGGGCCGGATCAGCGGAACGACGTCGCGCACCTGTTGCGAGAGGTCGAGCCGCTCGCCGACGTACATGCCTTTTCCGGCGTACGCCAGCATCTGGCGGACGAGCGAAGCCGCGCGCTCGCCGGCGCGCACAATCTCGCCCAAACGCTGCTGGGCGGGGTTTTGGGAGTCGAGGTCCGCCCCCGCCAGGCTGGCATTCCCCATGATCCCGGTGAGCAGATTATTAAAGTCATGCGCCAGCCCGCCCGCCAATACCCCCAGACTTTCCATTTTCTGGCGCTGGCGCATCTGCTCTTCGAATTGCTTTTGCTCGGTGATGTCGCGCGCGATGTGGGAAACCCCGGTAATGCGGTTCGAAGCGTCGCGAATGGGCGAGATGGTGAGCGAGACGTCGATCAGCGCTCCGTCCTTGCGCTTCCGTACCGTCTCGAAGTGACTCACGCGGCCGCCGTGCCGGATCCGCTCGATGATGTCGGACTCCTCGTGTTCGCGCCCGGGCGGCAGCAGGAGCGTGATGGATTTGCCCATCATCTCTTCGGCGGTATAGCCGAAGAGGCGCTCCGCGGCCACATTCCAGCTCTGGATGACGCCGTCCAGGTTCTTGGAGACGATGGCGTCTTCGGAGGATTCGACGATGGCCCGCAGTTGCGCGGAAAAGCGCTCTTCGCGCTGGCGCTGCGCGACCTCGACCCGCAACTCCGCGAGCCGTTGGTCCGCGAGCCGGGCGCTCTCTTCGGCGGCGGCGTGCTCCCGGCGCTGCCGCTCGATGAGCCAGATCGCCAGGCAGCAGAAAGCGGCGTAGAAGGCCAGCCCGATCCAATCGTCGGCCGTGTGAAAAAGCAGGTGGTGGTCGCGGTAGTAAGAGGCGCCGAACACGCCCGCCACGGCCGTGAGGATGGCGGGGCCGACGCCGAAGAACCGCGCGGAAACGAACACCGCGATGTACGTCGAGGCGAAAGGGTAGCGAGCTCCGAGGGCTGGCTGCAACGCGGCCCGCAGGGCGAGGGCGGCGACCGCGCAGGCCAACCCCGCGGCGTACCGGCCCAGCGCAGAGGGACTACCCAGCTTGGAACCGTTCATGCCTCTGTGTCTATGATACCCGGTTCCGGGAAGGTTCCTGTCCGTGGAGTTACAACGGCGACGGAGATGCGGGAGTGGCTTGGTCGTGAAGAAAATTGCCCTTCTTTTATCTGTGCTCTCCTGGTGGGCTGCAGCCGCCGACTTCAAGACGGGATTGGACGCTTACAATCGCGGGGACTTCGCCGCGGCTGTCCGGGAATGGCAGCCCATCGCCCGAAGCGGCGACCCCAACGCGCAGTACAACCTCGGACTGCTTTACGCCCGCGGGCAGGGGGTCCCACAGGACTACAAGCAAGCGGTCGAGTGGTACCAAAAGGCGGCGAATCAGGGAGTCGCCGCGGCGCAGTACAACCTCGGGGTCATGTATGCCAACGGGCAGGGCGTGGCGCGGGACAGCCAGGAAGCCAGCAAGTGGTTTCTCCAGGCGGCCCAACAGGGCGTGGTGGACGCGGAGTCCAACCTGGGCGCCATCTACTCCGAGGGGGATGGCGCTTTTCGGAACTACTCGGAGGCGGGGAAGTGGTACCGCCAGGCGGCCGGCAAGGGGGTGGCCAGCGCCGCCTTCAGCCTGGGGGTCATGTACGATATCGGACAGGGCGTGCCGCAGGACTACGCCGAGGCGTTGCGGTGGTATCGCCAGGCCGCCGACGCGGGCTACGCCGCGGCCGTTACGAACATTGGCGTACTCTACTACAACGGCCAGGGAGTCAAGCGGGATGTGGTCCAGGCCTATGCCTGGCTGGCGCGGGCGCAGAAACTGGGCGACCCCCGCGCGCCGGACCTCATTGCCTGGATCACGCCCCACCTGAAGCCCGCCGATATCCGGAAGGCGCAGGCGCAAGTGGACCAGTGGCGGCCCGCGGCCCCCGCGCCGGCGGCGCAGGCTCAGTGGTTCAAGCCGCAACCTGCGCCCGTGGCGCAGGCCGTGGCCGCGCCGGCCGGGAGGCAGTTCCAGGATGCGTGGACCGGCGTACACCGCGTGGTTGCGGTGGGTGACGTTCACGGCGACTACGAGCAGTTCGTTCTGGCGCTACGCTCCGCGGGACTGGTGGATGCCAACGGCGAATGGACCGGCGGCCGGACGTTTCTGGTGCAGGCCGGAGACGTCACCGACCGCGGGCCCGATTCCCGCGCAGTCATGGACCTGCTGATGAAACTGGAGGGGCAGGCGGCGTCCGCCGGGGGCCGGGTAGAGTGCCTGATCGGCAACCACGAGGCCATGGACGTCTACGGCGACCTGCGCTACGTCTCACCGGCGGAGTTCGCCGCGTTCGCTTCCGATCCCCAGACTGCCAGCCGTCAGGCGGCTTCCGTGACCGCGCCGGCCACCCCGGAACGCGGCGCCGCGGGGGCGGAAAGCGCGCCCGGATTCGCCGAGCTGCGCGCCGCATTCGGCCCGCAAGGCAAATACGGGAGTTGGATCCGCGAGCATAACGCCGTCATCAAAATTGACCGCACCCTTTTTGTTCATGCCGGGCTGGGCGAGAAATACGCCGGCTGGAGTCTGGGCCGGATCAACGGCGAGGTGCGTGGAGAACTGGCCGAATTCACCCGTCTGCACGGCGGGATCGTCACCGACCCCGACGGACCCCTTTGGTACAACGGCCTGGCCAAAGGGGACGAAGCGCAACTGGAGCCGCTGGTGGACAGGATCCTCAAGAATTTCGGGGTGGACCGGATCGTGGTGGGCCACACGTATGCCAACGGCGCCATCACCCCGCGGTTCCACGGAAAGGTCATCCTGATCGACGTGGGGCTCCCGCGCGTGTATGACAACACCGGAAAGCTCGCCGTGCTGGAAATCGACGAAGGCCACCCGTATGCCCTGCACCGGGGGCATCGGCTGGACTTGCCGGCCGACGAAAACGGTCCCGGCATGCTGCGCTACCTTCGGGAAGCCGCCGCCTTGGACCCGCAGCCCTCACCGTTGGCGGCCAGAATCCAGCAATTGCAGAAGTAGGGCCGGGCGGAGCGCGGCCCTACTGGGGCGTTACTTTGTACAACCCCGAGGCGTGCGGCGCCACGCGGAACGCGTACTCGCCCTTGATCTCACCCACATCCTTCTTCTCCCAGAGGTCGCGCAAGACGCACGTTTCGGGTAAAGCCAGTTGCGGCCATTGAACCCGGATGTTCGTATCGCGTTCACCCAGATTGAACACGGCCAGGTATCTGGCCTTTGAACCGGGTGCGTCCGCCACCCACACGCGCTGGTCGCCGCTGGATAAGAACTCGCGGCCCTGCGCGCCCTTCTGGTCCACTTCGAGCACTTCGTCATTGGTGATAAGCGAATTGGTGTAGTCGTCGTTGCTGGGCAAGTCGCCGCCGAAAATCAGCGGACTCTGGGCGATCGACCAGAGGCTCATAACCGTCCGCTGCTCCACCGGGGTAAAGCGCGAATGCCGGTCCGTGCCGCGCTCGGCTACGATGCCGATGCGGCCCAGGGGGAGCATGTCGCCGTCGGGCCAGGCGCCGGGTTGGCTCGCGCCGCCCCAGATCCCGAGCAGGGTGAAATTTTCGCGCAAAAGCCGCCATTCGTCCCAAAAATCGTCGGAAACGCGCCATAAATTGGCGTTTTGCCGCAGGAATGCGAGGTCTTCGGCGCGCGCCGGACCGGGCGAGAGGCTCAGGACCATCTGCCGGCCCGCGTTCTTCATGGCGGTGCGGAGCGCCACGATCTCCTCGCGGTGGATGGGCCGCAGGATGTCGTCGGCCTTGATGAAATCCACGCCCCACGCGGCGTAGAGCTTGACGATGGAATCGTAATAGGCCTGGGCGCCGCGGCGGCTCATAGCCACGCCATACATATCGTTGTTCCAGCGGCAAATGGAGTATTTGTCGGCGATATCGGCGGCGCGCACGGACGCGCCCTCGACCGGCATGTTGGCGGCTACCGCCTGCCGCGGGATGCCGCGCATGATGTGGATGCCGAACTTCAACCCGAGCGAGTGGACGTAGTCCGCCAGCGGCTTGAACCCCTTGCCGTCCGCCGACGAGGGGAAGCGATTGACGGCGGGAATGAGCCGCCCGTAGTTGTCGATGCTCAGGTGCGGTTCCCGGTTGTACCCGCCCGCGCGCGGGTTCGGCTCCGACCATTGGATGTCCACGACGATGTACTGCCAGCCGTGCTGGCGCAGGTTCTTGGCCATGTAGCCGGCGTTGGCTTTCACCTGGGCTTCGGTGACCGATGTGCCGTAGCAGTCCCAACTGTTCCAGCCCATGGGCGGCGTGGGGGCCAAGGGCGCGTTCCGGGGAGCGGCGGCGAGGGAAAGGAGGAGGGCGAAAAGGGCTGCGGCCGAGAGTCTCATCGCTGAAATTTTAGCAACCGGCGCTACACTGGTCCTTACACATGAAAAGGGTCATTACCGCACAGGACGTGCCGGAAGGCGGAGAATTGCGCGTTCCCATCGGGACCATTGTCACTCCCTCGGCCCGCGAGGTGGCCGCGGCGCGCGGCGTCAGGATTTCCGAGGTTGCGGAGGATCAACTCAGCGCGCGCACCCTGCCCAGCCAGACCATAGCGATCGGCTCCGACCATGGCGGATTCCGCATGAAAGAGGCCTTAAAACCGGTGCTGGAAAGCCTCGGGCTGGATGCCCGGGACGTCGGCGTCCATGAGGAAAAGCCGGCCGACTACCCCGATATCGCCCTCCAGGTGGCGGAACTGGTGGCTTCCGGCAAAGCCGGCCGAGGGATCGTGGTGGACGGCGCGGGCATCGGGTCGGCCATCGCCGCCAACAAGGTCCCGGGGATTCGCGCCGCCCTGTGCTATGATAAGGCTTCCGCCCGAAATAGCCGCGAACACAATGATTCTAATGTACTTACGCTCGGAGGACGGCTGTTGACGGAGAGCCAGGCGGAAGAGGTTTTGCGCACCTGGCTGGCCACGCCTTTCGCCGGCGGGCGGCATCAGGGGCGCGTGCAGAAGATCGCCGAAATCGAAGCGCGTTACATGAAAAAGGCAGATTCGTGACGACGGCGGAACTCGACATCCTGGTAGCCCAGATCGGCGAGGAAATCCTGGCGCGCGTCGCCGGAACACCCGCCGCGCCGGCGAAAAAGCCGGAGGGGCTCAACCTGCCGGACTCGGTCTGCCCGGGATGTACGCAGCGCTGCGCCCAGACCTGCGCCTGCAACACGAAGAAGATCATCGCCGCGGGCGCCGACCGCGTTTCGGCCAGCGAGCGCCTGACGAAAGTCGATCCGGCGATCGCCGCGGTCATCGACCACACCATTCTGAAGCCGGAGGCGACTCGCGCCGACGTGAGCCGGATCTGCCGCGAAGCCCGCCAGTACAACTTCGCCAGCGTGTGCGTGAACCCCTACTGGGTCCCGCTGGTCCGCGCCGAACTGGCGGGATCGCCGGTGAAGGTCTGCACCGTGGTGGGGTTTCCGCTGGGCGCCACCAGCACGGAGGCGAAGGTCGCGGAGACCGAAGCCGCGCTGCGCTCCGGCGCGCAGGAAATCGACATGGTGATCAACGTGGGCGCGTTGCGCTCCGGGGATCACGAAGTGGTGAAGGCCGACATCCAACAGGTGGTGAAGGCGGCGCACGCGGCGGGCGCGATTGTCAAGGTGATCCTGGAGACGGCGCTGCTGGACGACAGCCAGAAGGCGGTGGCGTGCACGCTCTGCAAGATGGCGGGGGCGGATTTCGTGAAAACCTCCACGGGCTTCGGCCCGTCCGGCGCGACGGCCCACGACGTGGCGCTGATGCGGGCCGTGGTGGGGCCGGAGATGGGAGTGAAGGCCGCCGGCGGCATCCGCACGCTGGAGGATTTTCGGGCCATGACGGCGGCCGGCGCCACGCGCATCGGCGCCAGCGCCAGCGTCAAGATTGTGGAAGCCGCAAGATAGGGCATGACGGCGGCCCGCCGCACGTGAACTATGCAAGCTGCCCGTAAAGCCTCGGTGCGTTTTCGCGAGCGGTCGGAGCTGCTCGATTTCCTTCTGGAGGTCTCCTCCGCCACTACCGCCACGCTGGATCTGGACCAGCTTCTGGCCAACGTGGCGGAGATCATCCAGAAAGTGCTGCCGTACGATCTGTTCGCCATTCTCCTTTACAGCGACAAGCGCCACGACCTCCGCATCCGCTACGGCGTGGGACACCGGGACGAGGTGGTTCGGAATGTATGCATCCCGCTGGGCGAGGGAATCACGGGGACGGCGGCGGCGCGGGGGGAGCCCCTCCTGGTCGGCGACGTGCGGAACGATCCGCGCTACCTCAACACCGTGGACGCCACCCGCACCGAAATGGCGGTCCCCATGGCGGCGCGCGGCAAACTGGTGGGCGTGATCGACCTGCAGTCGGCGCGCGTCAACGCCTACACGGAATACGACCGGTCGCTGCTGCGGCTCATCGGCGCGCGGGTGGCCATCGCCATCGACAACGCCCGGCTCTACCGCCGGGTAGACCGCCAGAACCGCACGCTGAAGACCCTGGCCAATATTTCGCGCGAGTTCTCTTCCATCCTCGACCTGAACGAGCTGCTGGGAAAAATCGCCAGCACCATGCGCGAACTGATCAGCTACGATGCTTTCAGCATTTTGCTGGTGGATGAGGGAGCCAAGGCGCTGCGCCACCGCTTCAGCATGCGGTACGACGAGCGGGTCGATATCGACAACGTGCCGCTGGGGAAAGGGCTCACGGGCGCCGCGGCGGAATCGCGCGAGATCGTGCGCGTGCACGACACGGCCAAGGACCCGCGCTACATCGCTTCCCACCCCGACGTGCGGTCGGAGGTGGCCGTGCCGCTGTTGGTCCGCGACCGGGTGATGGGGATCATGGACCTGGAGAGCGACCGGGTGGGCCACTTTACCGAAGACCATGCCCGCACCCTGGCCCTGCTGGCGCCGCAGATCGCTTCCAGCGTAGAGAATGCCCGGCTGTACGAGGAGATCGCCACGCGCGAGCGCCGCATGGAGGAGGACCTTCGGGCCGCGCGCGAATTGCAGCGCGTTCTGCTGCCGGACGCCACTCCGGACATCGAAGGCCTGGAGGCCGCGGTGCGGCTGCGTCCGGCGCGCGAGATCAGCGGCGATATCTATGAAATCTACGTTCACCACGACGGGCAGACCGTGGTGGCTTTTGGGGACGTGAGCGGCAAAGGCGCCGCCGCCGCGCTTTATGGCGGCCTGGTGAGCGGTTTGCTGCGCACCCTCGCGCCGCGCCGCCGCCGGCCCGCCGAACTGCTGAAGGCGCTGAACGAGGCGCTGGTGGAGCGCAAAGTGGAAGCGCGCTACGTCACCCTGTTCGTGATGCTCTGGGATGCCGCCGCGCACCGCATGATCATGGCCAATGCCGGCGCCGTACCGCCCATGATCTGCCGCGGCGGCGACATCCTGAACATTCGGGTAGAGGGGGTCCCCCTGGGCCTCCTGGACGCGCGCGAATACGAGGAAACCGTGCTGCAGGCGCAACCGGGCGACGTGGTGGTGCTCTATTCCGACGGCATTACCGACCACCTCAGCACCGCCGGCGTCGAGTTCGGCCGGGGCCGCCTGGCGCAGCTCGTCCGCAACCACTGCGCCGGCGCGCCCATGGATCTGATCTGCGGGGTCTTCCGGGAACTGGACCGGTTTAACACGGTGGCATTCGACGACCAGACGGTGTTCGTGATGAAGGTGAAATAGCTCTCAGGGTTCGGCTTTCAGCTATCAGCTTTCCGTGAAACACTGGATGTGATGGGTTCGCCGCATCCGATCCCCCCGCCTCCCGAGCCGACCCGCGCGCGGGGGTTGCTCGATGTCGAACTGAAGAAGTGGGACCAGGACTTCCGCTTCCTGCTGGGCTGTTTTCAGAACGCGCTGGCGGGGATCGGCGAAGACGACCTGGCGCGTTTCGTGAGCGAGTCGTTCGAGGGTGGCGCCGGCGAGCCGGAACGCTTCCCGGCGCGCGGCTCGCAGGCGCTCTCGGTGGCGTTTCAACTCCTCAACATGGCGGAGGAGAACACCACCAACCAGGTGCGCCGGATGCGCGAGACGGTGCACGGGCCGGCGGGGGAGCCCGGCTCGTGGTCCTACGAGATCGAACACCTGGGCCGCGAGAGCTTCGGTGAAGCCGATCTGCGGCGCGTGCTCCCCCAGATCCACGTGGAGCCGGTCCTGACGGCCCACCCCACCGAGGCCAAGCGGGCCTCCGTGCTCGAACGCCACCGCGAAATCTACCTCATGCTGGTGGAGCGGGAGAACACGACGAAGACGCCGATGGAGCAGGATTCCCTGCGGGAGCGGATCGAAACCGCCATCGAGCGCCTGTGGCGGACCGGCGAAATCCTGCTGGAGAGGCCGGCGGTGGAATCGGAGGTCCGGAACACGCTGCATTACCTCGGCCACGTATTTCCCGGGGTGCTGCAGCTGATGTCGGAAAGGTTCCGGCAATCCTGGAAGCGGGCTTATCCCGGCGCCGAGCCTCCGGCCGAACCGCGGCTGACGTTTGGAACGTGGGTGGGGGGCGACCGCGACGGCCATCCATTCGTCACCACCGAGGTGACACGCTACGCGCTCGAGGCGCTGCACGCGGAAGCGTCGCTGGTCATGCGCCAACAGCTGGAGTCTCTTGCCGAGAGACTCAGCCTCACGGACTCGGCGCAGCCGGCGCCGCCCGCGCTGCGCGAACGGATCGCGCGTTATGGCCAGAGTGTAGGGGACGAACCCTGGCGGCAATGGGTTCATCTGATGGCGGCGCGGCTTCCCTCCGGCCGCGGGTCCGAAACGGAACCGCGGCCGGAGGGAGCGGTCCTCAGCGGCGCCTACCAGC
>JAIQFU010000639.1 GCA_020073115.1 Terriglobia bacterium | reverse complement strand
CGGCCCGGTGGCGCTGGTCGGCCGCGGCATCGCCCCGGTCCGAATTGTTGTCGCCGGGGTACAGGTTCACCGCTCCCAGCCCGATCAGCGGATTGGCCCCCATGTTGTCGATGGCGTGCGACCAGGTATAGGAAGCATCCACGGAAAGGCCGTGCGACATCTGCTTCCTCAGCTCGAGCGTCACGCCGTCGTACTTGGAAGTCGCCAGGTTCTCGACCTGGAACAACTGGGCGTAACGCGGATCGCTCTTGCTGGTCCAGTACGGGGTGGAGAATTTGCTGGCGGCTTTGTTCGAGGCATCATTGATGGTGTAGGTGACGGTCTTGGTGGGCGCCGTCAGGTTCTGGTCCTGGGAGGTCCAGAGCTTGATGCCGGGGCTGTGAACGAGGCTCAGGGTCAGGGTTGCGCCGGGGCGGATCTGCTGCTCGATGGAGAATACCGCCTGCTTCGTGTAGGGGTTGCGCAGCTTGCCGGCGGACCAGATCAGGTCCTCGGAGCCGGGGGGAATGCCTTTCGGGCCGCCGATGACGTTGGGGAAAATCGGCGCCGTGGTGAGGCTTCCCACCACCGAAACATAGCTCTGGGCGCCGCGCAGCAGCGAGTCCAGCAGTTCGCCCGCGTACGGCGTGTAGTACCAGCCATACCCGAAACGCAGCACGGTCCGGTCGGCCGCCCGGAACGCCACGCCGGCGTGCGGGGCGGCGTCGGTATTGCTCTGCGGAATCGTGCCCGTCTGGTAATACGCCGTGTTGACGTTCGTGGGCTGCGGCATGTAGGTCTTCTCCCAGCGCACCCCGAAGTTCACCGTCAGCCGCGAGATGATTTTGTAGGTGTCCTGGGCATAGTAGGAGCGGATCGACGGGCGGTAGTGCCGGCCGCCGTCTACCAGGGCCTGGTTGTACATCGTATAGTTCTTGCGCTGGGCCGTGATGCCGCTGAAATCCGAAGCGAACAAGGTCAGCGTCGGATACGTGTACATCCCCGCGCGGGCATAGAGCTGGTCTGCGTTGTCGCGCATACCGGTCCATTCCGCCCCAACCTGCACCGTGTGCGAGAGGCTGCTGAAAGTGAAGCTGTCGGCCACGCGCCGCTTCTCTTCATTCAGGGTGAAGGGATACGCCGGCGAGCCGCCCAGCCACGTTCCGGCCACATTGATGGCCAGCATCCCGGTGGAGGGCCACAGGCTGGGGTCGGCATTCTCGGAGAGGCGGTCGCGGGACCACGCCACGCGCAGGTTGTTGAACATGTTCGTTCCCAGCATCCGCGTCCAGGAAGCCTTTGCGAAGCGCGACTGTTCCTTGAGATCGCCATTGTTCCCCAGCAGGCTGCCGTCGGGGACCACCAGCCCGGAGCGGATCCCGTCCGGCGCCCGCCGCCCCATCGCGTCGGCTGAGACGCTGAAGGTGTTGCGCTCGTTCGGCCGGAAATCGATCTTGACCAGTCCCGTATCCGAGTGGATGGACCGGGGGACCACGACGTTCATCTGGGACTGAATGAACTTGGCCGCCGCCGTGCACTGGGCGGCGGACGCGGTGCAGTTGGCCGCCGCCACGTGGTCGCCCGTGGCATCGGCGATCATGGGGTTGGTGATCCGGTTGAGCCCCGCTCCGCGGTAGCTCAGCCCTTCGAGATTGGCGAAGAAGAACAACTTGTCTTTCCACGCCGGGCCGCCCAGGCTGGCGCCGAACTGGTTCTGCCGCTGTTCGGGATTCCAGCCCTCCGCGTAGCGGTCGGGCGCGTTCAGGGACTGGTTGCGGAAGTAGTCGTAGATATCGCCGTGAAACTGGTTCGATCCGCCGGAGGTGACGGCGTTGACGAATCCCCCGCCGGCCCCCCCGAACTCCGCCGGGGCCACGGCGGTGATCGTCTGAAGCTCGTGCACCCCGTCGAGCGCGAACTGGCGGGAGGCGTTTTGCTTGGCCAGGTAATAGCTGCTGGCAATGTCCACCCCGTCTATATAAAAGGCCTCGTCGTCCAGCACGCCCCGTACGGCGGGCAACCCGCCGGCCACCGTCACGCCGGGCGCCAACAACAGCCCGGAGGTCCAGGCGCGGGCAACGATCGGCAGGTTATCGATCTCGTCCCGCGATACCAGGGTCGAGCGGCCACTCGCCGCCTCGCTCCTCTGCACCGGGGCCGTCCTCACCTGTTCGGTAGGGGGATCGGTCTGGAGCGTAACCCGGATATCGACGGTCTCGCCGACAGATACTTCGAAGAATTTGGATTCCCAGCCGATGAATCCCTTGCGGCTGATCTTCAAGTTATATCCGGTCGCCGCGGGCAGCGCCGGGACGTGGAACACCCCGTCGTCGGTGGTGGTCATCGCGCGCCGGATGCCCAGGGACGGGTTGTTTAGAATCACAGAGGTGTCGGGCAAGCCGTCGCCGTACGGGTCGCGCACCAATCCGGAAACAGCCCCGGACCCGGCGACCTGGGCCTTGTAGTTCCCGGGCAGGGCCTCGATCGCGGCGTAGTCGGAAATCAGGAACCCTTCAAATCCGAGTTCATCTTTCAGGATCTCCGTGAGCAGCCGTTTGCTGCCCGAGCACTTCACGCCGTTCCAACTGCTGTAGGAGGGCATGAT
>JAIQFU010000102.1 GCA_020073115.1 Terriglobia bacterium | reverse complement strand
TCCCTGACCGCCGCGTCGAGTTCCTTCTGGCGTCGGCCGCCGTGGACGCTTGCATCAACCTGCGGGATCCCACCGCGGGCGAGACCTCCGGCATCACCATCCGGCTCATGGGCATGGGCAAGCCGGTCCTGGTCACGGACTCGCCGGAGAACGCCCGTTACCCCGCCGACGCCTGCCTGCGCGTGGCTCGCGGCGCCGCCGAGCGGGACTCGCTATTCCAGCACCTGCGTTTGCTAACATACCTATCTGAGGCGGCCGCGGCCATCGGCCGGCGCGGGGCCGGGCACATTCGCGGAACCCACCGCCTCGACCAGGCAGGCAAACAGTATTGGGACTTGTTGTGCGAGCTTTGTACCTGATCGCCGCTTGCGGCGCGGCTCTCGCCGCGGGACAGAGCAGCACGCATGCCCGGAAACCAGCCCCGCCGGCCCTTCCGAAACTCCTGCACGTCCAGATTCCCATGCGCGACGGCGTGCGGCTTTCGGCCAACATTTTCCTCCCCTCGGAATATGGGCGCGCGCCGGCCATCCTGGAGCGCACGCCATACGGCAAAGGCGCCGACATCACCCCCAATTACCGCGCTTTCGTGGAGCACGGCTACGCCGTCGTGGCGCAGGACGTCCGCGGCCGCTACGAATCCGAGGGCGTCTTCCAGCCTCTCCGGCAAGAAGGCCCCGACGGCGACGACACGCTCAATTGGATCGCCCGCCAGCCGTGGTCTAACGGGAAAATCGGCATGATCGGCGGCTCCTACCGCGGCATCGTGCAGTGGGAAGCCGCCGTCCTCAACAATCCCCACCTGAAAGCCATCTTCCCCGTGGTCTCTGGCTGGGACGACTATCTCGACCGCTTCTATTCCAAAGGCGGCGCCCTCAAACTCGGGCAGCGGCTGGAATGGATGGCGGAAAACCTGAAGGTCCCGGAATACCGCCCGGATTTCAGCCGGTATACGCTCCACCTGCCGTTGCGCACGGCCGACATCGCCGCCACGGGGCGCGCTTCCGAGATGTATCAGGCCGCCATGAACCATCCTGCCTACGACGGTTTCTGGCGTTCCATCAGCACGCGCGAACAGATCCAGAAGGTGCGGATTCCGGTGTTCTCCGTGGGCGGATGGTACGACAACTTCGCCGAGAGCGACCTGGAGGCTTACGCCGCCCTGCGTAAGGCCACCGGGCTGAGCCGCATCCTGATCGGACCCTGGCCGCACAACATGTCGTATAAGTTCGGAGGCGTGGATTTCGGGCCGGAATCACAGGTCCCGGTCCGCGGGCTGCAGTTCCAGTGGTTCGACCAGTGGCTGATGGGGAAGGACTCGCGCCTTATGTCGCTGCCGCCCATGCGGCTCTTCGTCATGGGCGCCAACAAATGGCGCGAAGAGCGCGACTGGCCTCCCCCGGAGGCGCGTCCCCGAACTTTCTACCTGAAGAGCGGAGGCCGGGCCAATTCGCTCGACGGCGACGGCGCCCTTGCCGACAAGCCCTCCGCCGGCGGCGCGCAGGACCGCTTCACCTACGATCCGCGCGACCCCGTTCCCACGCGCGGCGGCGCGGTCTGCTGCAACCCGCGCGTCTTCCCCTGGGGGCCCATGGACCAGCGCGCCCTCGAACGGCGCACCGACGTCCTGGTCTACACCACCAAACCGCTCAAGCGCGACCTGGAGGCGTTGGGGCCGGTGCAGGTGGTGCTGTGGGCCTCTACCAGCGCCCGGGACACGGATTTCACGGCCAAGCTCGTAGACGTGCTGCCGGACGGTTCCGCCCGCAATCTGAGCGATGGCATCCTGCGGCTGCGCTACCGCGACTCGCTCGAAAAGCCGCAGCCGGCGGCGCCCGGAGCCATTTACCGGATCACCATCGACGCCGGGGTTACGGGCAACGTCTTCCTGAAGGGGCACCGCATCAGGCTGGAGGTTTCCAGCAGCAATTTCCCGCGGTTCGACCGCAATCCCAATACCGGCGGCCGGATCGCCGACGAAACGCGGCTGCTGCGAGCCACCCAGACCATTTACCACGACCGCGAACACCCGTCCCAGCTCATCTTAATGTCGATGCCGTAACACCGCCGGCGTTACAGCGTTCGGATCCTGATGTTCTTGAACCACGCTTCGCTGTCGTGATTCTGCAGCGAAATGGGACAGTCTTTCCGGGGCTGTTTCACCAGCAGTTCGTACACCGGCGAACCGGCCCCCCAGCGCCGCGCGGCGGCCTGCGCCACTTCGGCCGCGTTCAGGCTGGCATCCACCACTTTCACGCCGTTCAACCAGTGCTCCACGCGTTCGCCCTTCACCACGATGCGGGAATGGTTGAACTCACCCACCGGCCGGGTGGCGTTCTTCGACGGGCCGAACACGTCGTAAAGCGCGCCGGATTGGTGCGTGGAACCGGCCCGCCCGTCGGGGTTGCGCGCGTCGTCCAGAATCTGGTACTCGAACCCGATCACGTAATCCTGCCCCTTGGCCGGCCGTTCCTTGGGACGGTCTTTCAAGGCCGCATTCACGTTCTCTTCGAACCTCGGGAATCGCTGGGGGATGAACAGGTGGTCTTGAATCCGGTACTTCACACCGCTATTGCCGGCCGGCGCGATCTTCCAGTCCAACTCCAGCTCGAAATCGCGGTAGGTTGCGCTGGTAAAAAGGTCCTCGGTCAGGCGCGGATGCGCCATGGCCTTCAGGCAGCCATCTTCGATGACGAACGAATCGGCGGGGGGCGACTTCCGCGTGGGATCGACCCAGCCTCGGAAGGTCTTGCCATCGAACAGAAGCTGCCAGCCGGCGGCCTTCTCCTGCGGGGTGAGCTGGTTGTCGGCGGCAGAGAGGGCCGAACCAGCCAAAAGCGCGAGCGCCAGCAATCTGCTCATCCCGCTATTATCATTTATTTCCCGATCACCACGCCCACCGCTCGGGGCTGCACGTCCAGCTTCTCGATCCGGTGCCCCAACTCGAAGGGCCGGCTTACGGCCGCGGCCGGATAAAGCGGCAGCAGCACGTTGCGGATGAGGAAATCGAGCGTGGCCCCATCAATCTGAATGCCCGAGATCTGGACCTGCTGCACGTCCACCCTTGCGGTCCCATTGGCCGACTGGATTCGCGCCGTCACGCTCACCGGGCGCTCGCCATCCAGGAGTTGGGACATCAACCAACCCGGCTGATAGCCCTGGGCCCGGCGCACCTTCCCGAAGTCCACCAGGGCCGAGCCTGTCGCCACGCCGGGGGCGATTACCGCCACCCTGGCATCGCGGACTCCCGCCGGCATTTCGTGCTGAGCGTAGGCGGTCAGCTCCGGCGCAGTCAGCTCGATGCGCGAACCGGGCTTCAAGCGGTCGCCTTCGATCAGGTCTATCTTCTGGCGCGCGGCCATGTAGTCGCTCGCCGCGGCGCCGGCAGCCACCACGAGCACGAGGGGAATCGCCCAACGAAGCCGTTGTTCCACACTGCAATAGACGTTCCCGCGGCGTCAGCCGGTTGCCCGCAGGGTCAAAGCCCGCAGCCCGCGAGTTTTGCCCCAACTGATTTGTCGATCTGCATTGCTTATTTGAAGTACGACTTGTATAATAATTAACACTTTAGGTCGTTAACGGAGGAGTGGCTGGAGCGTTGCACTTGATTTTTTGGAGCTTTTTGTGTCATTGCAGGTCGCTTTCATCGTCGCCGTCGCGGTTCTGTTCCTGGCCGTCGTTCTCTACCGGCAGGGTCGCGCGTGGTGGAGGTTCCGAGGGCAGCGCGTTGTGACTTGCCCCGAAACGCGGCAACCGGCCGGCGTGGTAGTGGACGCTCGCCATGCCGGAGCCACCGCCCTCCTCGGCGCGCCGCAATTGCGCCTCTCCGCGTGTTCGCGGTGGCCGGACCGGGCGGGCTGCGGAGAGCCTTGCCTGGGCCAGATCGCGCTGTCTCCCGAGGATTGCCTGGTCCGCCACATCCTAACAGACTGGTATCAGGGCAAAGCGTGCGCATCCTGCGGCCGGCCATTCGGCAATATCGAGTGGACCGCGGCCAAGCCGGCGCTGCTCTTGCCCAGCCGGGTTTCCGCCGAATGGAGCCAGGTCCCGGCCGACCGCTTACAAGAGACCCTGCAAACGGCTCAACCGATCTGCTTCGCCTGTCATACAGCGAGCGCCATGATCCGGGAACACCCGGACTTGGTCGTGGATCGATCCAGGGGCCCCATTGCGTAGCTTCGGGCCCACAAAGCTGAACCTTGGATGAGACGATTACTTCTCTGCCTGTCGCTGGCCGCCCTGCCGGCGTTCGGGGGGGCTCCGGTCAGCCGGCCCTCTCCCATCACCCTCTACGCCGATTTTCAGCAAGACCCGCCACGGCCCATCTCGAACCCGTGGTGGGCAACCCCGGGGCGCACGGTTGGACTCATCTGAGCGACGGCGTGATTCTGCCGTTCAGCGATATCGACTGCGATGGCATCCGGCGATTTGTGCAATCCGGTCTGCTGCGCGTCGATACGAGGAATCAGGAGGAAACTTACGGCCGTGCGGTCGGCCGCGTCCTGGCCCACGAACTCTACCATGTCTTCGCCAACACGCCGCACCACGGGACGCAAGGCGTGGCGAAGGCGGCTTACACCGCTCGGGAATTACTCTCTAAGGTATTCCACTTCGAACGGGGGGAATTCCAGGCGCTGCGCGCCGGCAAGACGAAAGCCGTCATCAGCGCCTCCGCTGCCGGCCAGTAGCCAGCCTCCTGTTCGTACGCATTCGAACGTTTTATTTGCTAAGCCGACGGCTTAATCGGATCAAGCGACTCTAAAATGAGTTATGCAACTCACTAGAGCCGCCGATTACGCCCTTCGCGTGATGGTCCATCTGGCCGGATTGCCGGAAGGAAGCCGCGCCAGCCGCGCGGACTTGGCCCAGGCTGCGGAGTGCCCCGAACAGTTTCTCTCCAAAGTGCTCCAGAGCCTGACACGGGCAGGCCTGGTGATCTCGCATCGCGGCAACACCGGCGGGTTTGAACTTCCGCGCTCGCACCGCGACGCTCCCGTCCTGCAAGTCATCGAAGCCATCGAGGGCCCCATCCGGCTCAACGTCTGCCTCGTCTCGGACCAGGCTTGCAGCCGCGGCGGGTGGTGCCCCGCACACGTGGTTTGGGCCGAAGCGCAGAAAGCCATGACGGACGTCCTGCAGAGCGCGACGATCTCGGGATTGGCGGCGCTCGCGTCCAGCTCGAGAAAAGTTGCGGCCGCTATGTGACGCGGGCGCCCGGCGTCTAGGCCGCCGCCGCGACTTTGCGGGGCTCCATCCGGCGAGCGCCCCACCGGAGTTTGGCCCCCGCTAGCGCTGTCATCAAAGCCGTCACCGCCACCACCGCCGTTGCGGCGTGCGGGATGTCGAGAGCGCGGTGCAACGGATTTGAGAGCCGGCCGTAGATCAGCAGGACGTGGATCCAGTACGCCATCAGCGACGTCTTCCCCAGGGCCTGCATCCAACTCCAGCCGTTTCCGGCGCAGAACGCGGTCCACACGTAAGCCGCCGCCAGCAGTAGTAATATGATCCCGGTCCGGATCAGGATGAGCGCCGGGCTGTCCGTCCAGAAGTTGGATCGTTCATAGACGGCGTACGGCGCGTTAAAAAAGTATTGAGCGGAGAAGATGAGCGCGAAGCCGATCAGGACCGACCATTGCATCAGCCGCTCCATGCGCTCGGCGGCGGTCCGCTTCACGATTGTCCCCAGGGCGAGGCCGAAGGCGACATAGGCGGCGCACGGGAAGAACGCGAAGCGGCCGCGGCCCTGCCCCGCCGCCAGGTATTCGTGAATCAGCCGCGGCGCGCCGTCCCAATTCAGGTTGGCCACCACCGGCGCCGCCGCGGCGATCGCCAGGCCCGCGGCCGCGGCGAAGTGGACGCGGCGTTTCGAGGCCGCCGCGGCCAACGCGGCCATCGCCGCCATGGCCAGCCCCATGCAGTTCAGGATGTCCACCTTCGTGAGTTCCCCCGCGCTGCCCGACGGCCAGCTGCCCAGCCAGTTGGTGAAGCGGAACAGATAGGCGATGCCCCACACGTATCCCGCCCGCCGCAAGGCCCCCGCCCAGCGGCCTAGCGGGCTGACCCGGCGCCGCTCCAGGCTCTCCATCTGGAACGCCAAGGTCATGCCCGCCATGAATAGAAACAGCGGCGCCGCCATGCCCCCCACGAACTGCGAATAGATATACGGCCCCCCGTCGCGGAGGTCCATGCGGACGAAGGAGTTGAACGTATGGCACTGGATCATGATCACCACGGCGAGCCCACGCATCCAGTCCAGGAAATGGAATCGATTCACCTGAGGAAACTACATGATAGCGCGAGTACCGCCGGTGGTCGGTTTTCGCCACCGGTTGGTTTTGCCCGCAAGCCAAAATAATCGGCGCCAAAGAGCGAGCGCCGGCGCCGCCGGCTCACAGCTTCATCCGTTCCAGTTTCCGGTAAAGCGTCTTCCGTTCGATGCCGAGCAGTTGCGCCGCCTTGCTCTTGTTGCCGCCCGTGGCGGCCAGGACGCGGCGGATCTGTTCCTCTTCGGCGTCGGCCAGGGTGTCCACCGTTTTGTCGCGCGCTTCCATGATGGTGAGCGCTTCGTTCACCGCCTCCGCGTCGATGCGGTCGGCCAGCACCGTCAGGCGCTCGATCAGGTGCTGCAACTGCCGCACGTTCCCGGGCCACGTGTACTCCTGCAGGGCCTTCACGCCGGAATCCATCAGCTTCACGTCGCGGCTGTAGCGGGCGTTGTACTTGTTGGCGAAAAAGCGCGCGAGCGTCGGGATATCGGAGCGCCGGTCGCGTAGGGGCGGCAGGATGATCCGCACGGTGTTGAGCCGCCACCACAGGTCGGACCGGAACTTGTTCTCGTCCACCAGCCGCTGCAGATCGCGGTTGGTCGCCGCGACAACGCGGACGTCCACTTCCCTGGCCCGGGACGCGCCCACCGGCCGGATCTCGCCCTTCTCCAGGAACCGCAGCAGCGCCAGTTGGAAATTGTGCTCGATGTCGCCGATTTCGTCCAGCAGCACGGTGCCGTGATTGGCGGCCTCGAATACCCCCATGCGGTCGCGGTCCGCGCCCGTATACGCGCCCCGGACGGCGCCGAACAACTCGCTCTCCAGCAGCGAGGGGGCGATGGAGGCGCAATCCACCGGGACAAACGGCTGGTTCGCGCGCCGGCTGAAACGGTGGACCATGCGCGCCACCACTTCCTTGCCGGTGCCCGTCTCGCCTTCGATCACCACCGTGGCGTCGGTGGGCGCGGCGCGCGCCACTTTCTTGTAGATCTCCACCATCGCGGGGGTGTTGCCGATCAACTCCGTTTCCGGCAGCTCCTCCTCGACCGCTTCCTCTTCCTCGCCGCCGGATTCCCGCGAGGCTTTCGCTCGCTCCACCGCGTCGATCATCACATCCAGCTCGAATGGCTTGGCAATGTAATCGAAAACGCCGCCGCGCGTGGCGGCCACAGTGGTTTCGATGGTCCCGCGCCCGGTCATAAGGATCACCGCGCAGCGCGGGTCCTTGCGCCGGGCGGCATCCAAAACGTCCAGGCCCGTGCGCTCGTCGATGTAGATATCGGATACGACGATGGGGTAGGCGCTGTCCCTCAGCCGCTCGATGGCTTCGCCGGTGGTGGAAACCGCATCCACCTCGTAGCCTTCCGCCTCCAGGGCGGTCTGGACGGTGAATTGCAACGCCGGATCGTCTTCTACCAAGAGCAGTTTCGACATCAGTTCCGTTCCGCGGCGGCCGCCTCGGGCAGCGCCAGGGTGAAGCACGACCCGACGCCCGGCTGGCTGGTCACCTCGATGCGCCCTCCGTGCTGCTCCACGATCTGTTGGACGATGGACAGCCCGATTCCGGTTCCCGCTTCCCCGGATTCCTCCGCTTTCCTGGTCCGGTAGAACTTCTGGAAGATCTGCTTGACCTCTTTCTGGTCTATGCCGATGCCCTGGTCCTTGACGGCGATGCGGACCTGGCCTTCGCCCTTCCAGCCGGAGACGGCGACTTCCGTCTGCTGCGGTGAATATTTCACCGCGTTCGTAAGCAGATTGTAGCAGGCGTACTCCATCAGCTCGCGGTCGCCCGTAACCTGGAGCTCGTCCGCCATCCGCTCCACCGTGATGCCGATGCGCTTGCGCTCCGCCAGCGGACGCGTGCGCTCAACGCAAATATCGATCAGCTCTTTCACCGGGATGGTTTCGCGCTTCAGCTCCATCTGCCCCGCCGAGAGGCGCTCCACGTTGAGGAAAATCTCCACCATGCGGGCCAGCCGCTTCGATTCGGAGTTGATCAGCAGCGCGATCTGCTTCCGTTTTTCTTCCGGCAGCGCATACCGCGAGATGATCTCGCTGGAGCCTTGGATCGCCGAAAGCGGGGTGCGCATTTCGTGGGTGACGAAGTGCATGGCCTGCTGGTAGCGGGCGCGCGCGGCCTGCTCAGTCCGCCAGTTGCGCCGCACCACCAGGTGATAGAACGCCGCCGCGGAAACGAAGCCCAGCCAGGCCGCGAAGAACGGCGTGGAGAACGAGAATACGCGGCCGTGCGTGAAGAACAGGTACGGGGTCAGGTTGGCCCCCAGAAGAGTCAGACCGCCGCCGGCATACGCTTGCCACCCGGGCAGGTAGCGGAATGAAAGCCCGATGGCCGCCGCAATCCCCAGGCTGAACACGAATACCCACTTCGTGGAATGCGGGATGTCAGTGATGAAGAGGCCCTGCGCCATGGTCTCGAATGCGCTGGCGTGCACTTCCACGCCGGGGGTCTGGGTGGCGAAGGAAACGGGGGTGGAGAGCCGGTCCGAGAGGGAGAGGCTGGTCACGCCCACAAAAACAACCTTCCCGGTGAACTCCGTCACCAACGTTGGCTTTTCCAGGAGGTCGGCGAGCGAAACACGCGGGATGGGTGGCATTCCCGGCGGGGCGAAACGGACTCGCATAAGCCGGCCGTTGCTCCCCAGCGAGCGGCCATCTTCACTGGCGGGAACCGGTATCACGGCGCCCCCGATGTTGAGGTAGTCCGGGTCTTCCACGGGGGTGGCGCCGCCCCGGCTGAGCCGGAATGCCTCCAGCGAAATGGCCCACCGCCGCACCCGGCCGGAGCTCTTTTCCAGGGGAATCGCGCGCGTCACGTTATCGGCGTCCGGCTGGGCGTAGACGTGTCCGATGGCCGCGCCTTTCGAGAACTCGGGACGCGGGTCCTCCCAGCCCGCATCCGCGATTTGCGACGCGAGCACGAGGTTGGAAGTGCGGCGAAACGCGTCCGCCAGCTCGCCGTCAACGGCCGGCTTGGAGTCGGCCAGCAGCAGGTCCACCACCACCACTTTGGGAACGGAGGCGATGGCCTTGAGGCCCCTCGCCAGCGGCTCGCGGATGTTTTCCATCCCGCCGCAGCTCCGCAGGGTCTTATCGTCGATGGCCAGGATCACCGACTGCGTCTTCCACGACTTGGGCGGGTGCACCCGGAACATGAAATCGTAGGCGTAGTTGTCCAGTTGGCCGCCCAGGAAGTAGCTCAGGCACACCCCGGCGCCGAAGGCCGCCGCCAGCAACCCGACGTACTGCGCCGCGTTTTTCCGGCTCGCCGCCATGGGGGTTAAAACCTCAGTGTAGCGTGGCGGAGCAGGTCGGCCATGCCCCACGCGCTACACCGGCATGCTTTGCGCCGCCTTCTCCCATCTCCCGCGGGTGAAATCGGGAAACTTCATCGGCATGCTGCCTTTCGCCACCGACTGCTCGCTCAGCGGGCCGGGCGCGCTCCAGGCCGCCGCGTCGTACACGTCGATGTCCGGCGCCGTCCCCTGCCGCATGCACTCGATCAGCCGGTACGCCATCACGAAATCCATGCCGCCGTGGCCGCCCAGCTCCTTCGCCAGGTCGCCGACCTGTTTCCAATACGGGTGCGTGAACTTCTGCTTGTACGGGTCCAGAGGGCCGAATGCGTCCCCGCGGCCGCCGTCCACGTAAATGCGCGGCGGATAGTCGCGGAAGATGCCCTTCGTCCCGGCGATCAGGTTGATCCGGTCGTAGGGCTGGGGCGTCGCCACGTCGTGCTGCAACTCGATCAGGCGGCCCTTGACCGTGCGGATCAGGCTGATATTCATGTCGCCGTTGCGGTAGACCTCTTGCTGGCGCGGGTCGTCCGGCGGAAGCTTGTCCTTGCGGTAGGCCTGCAGCGAAAGCGACGGCGAACTCATGGAAACCGTGTAATCGAACCGGTCGCCGCGGTTCACGTCCATGTAGTGCGCCACGGGGCCGAGCCCGTGCGTGGGGTAGAGATTGCCGTTGCGCCTGATGTTCTCGTCGCGCCGCCAAAGGCCCTCGCCGGATTTCGAAAACAGGATGCCGCGCAGGTCGTGGTCGTAGGCGCAGGCGCCGTGGGTGAGGTCGCCGAACAGGCCGGCCCGCACCATCAGCAGAACCATCAGCTCGTTCTCCCCGTAGCAGCAGTTCTCGAGTTGCATGCAGTGGCGCCGCGTCTTCTCCGAGGTGTTCACCATCTCCCAGCACTCTTCGAGCGTGCGCGCGGCCGGGACTTCGACCGCGGCGTGCTTGCCCGCCTTCATGGCGGCCACCGCCATGCGCACGTGCCAGATCCACGGCGTGGCGATCACCACCAGGTCTACGTCGTCGCGCGCCACCAGTTGCTCGTAGGCGTGGTCGCCGGAGGAATACAGCGCCGGCGGCTGTTTGCCGGCCTTCTCCAGCTTGGCCTGCGCCGCCGCGGTCTTCTCCTTGACGATGTCGCACAGGGCCGTGATCCGCACCTGCGGGATGGCCCCGAAATTATCGATGAGGGAATTGCCGCGTCCGCCCACGCCGATGACGCCGAGCCGGACCGTCTCCTTCGCCTCGAACGGGACGCCGGACATGCTGCGGCCCGGGCGGGGGGAATCGGCGGCATCGGCCAGGCCGGCGCCGAGCGTGGTCAGCGACGCCAACTTCAGCAAATCGCGACGGGAAGAATTTTCATTCATGAGTTCACCGAACCTATCTCCAAAGTCTGTTTACCACACGGATCACGATCGCCGCGCTCACCACGAATATCGCCAGCAGCGCCGCCGCGTATCCCATCCTTCCGTACAGAAAATTGCCCACCATGAACAGCGCCGACCAGATCATGGCCACGCCGGCGGACCAGCCCGCCAGCGCCAGCGGGATATTCGCGCCCTGCGCGTCGGCCGCCGCTTCGGCTTCCGAAATCCCGGCCTTCTCGCGGACCCACGTCCAGCCCGGGCCGAACGGGCGGATTCTGCGGTAGAACGACACCAGCGTATCCGGGTCGGTCTGCGGCCCCAGGTAGGCCGTGGCCAGCCAGCAGACGGTGGTCACGATCACCGTGAGGAGCAACTCCTGGTGCGTGCCCAGGTCCACGCCGTTCCGGTGCAGGACGAGGAACGCCACCGAAACCCCGAACGAACTGATCATGGCCACGATCTCGCACCATGCCGTCACGCGCCACCAGAACCAGCGCACGAGGTAGAGCAGCCCGGTCCCCGCGCCCACTTGCAGGATCAGGCTGAACGCTTCCTTGGCCGTATCGAGCGCGAACACCAGCGAGGAAGAGAGCACGAACAGCAGGATGGTCGCCATTCGGCCCGCGAATACGTAGTGTTTCTCGCTGGCGTCCGGCTTCACGAAGCGGCGGTAGAAATCGTGCACCAGGTAGGAGGCTCCCCAGTTCAGGTGCGTCAGGATGGTGGAGGAATTCGCCGCCACCAGGCCCCCCAGCATCAGCCCCACCCAGCCCGCCGGCAGAAACCGCAGCATGGCGGGGAAGGCGATATCGTGCCCGATGAGGCTGCGGTCCAGGTGCGGAAACGCCTTCTGGATGTCCGACAACTGCGGGTAGACGATGAGCGAGGCGAGCCCCACCAGGATCCACGGCCAAGGCCGCAGGACGTAGTGCGCCACGTTGAAAAACAGCGTACTGCCGAGCGCATCCTTCTCCGATTTCGAAGCCAGCATGCGCTGCGCGATGTAGCTGCCGCCGCCCGGTTCCGCGCCGGGATACCATACGGCCCACCACTGCACCGCCAGCGGCATGATGAACACCGCCACCGCCAGTTCCCAGTTGCTGGAGAAATTGGGCAGCATGTTGAGGTAGTTCAACCCGTTCGGCCCGCGCAGGTGTTCGAGCTTGCTGACCAGCCCGCTCATCCCACCCACCTGGGGCAGCGTGACGGCGAAATACGCGGCGGCGATCACGGCCGACATCTTGATGAAGAATTGCGCCATGTCGATCACCAGCACGCCCCACAGCCCGGAGTGGGCGGCGAAGACGACATTGAGCAACCCCACCGCCAGCAGCGTCTCCCAGCGGCTGAACCCGAACAGCACGGCCGCGATCTTGCACGCCGCCAGGTTGACGGTAGCCATGATCATGCAATTGAAAAACAGCCCCAGGTAGACCGCGCGGAAGCCGCGCACCGCGCTGGCCGCTTTGCCGGAATAGCGCAGCTCGTAAAATTCCAGATCCGTGAGGACCCCCGAACGCCGCCAGAGCCGCGCATAGAAAAACACCGTCGCGACCCCTGTCAGCGTGAAGGCCCACCATTGCCAGTTTCCGGCGACGCCCTGGGTGCGGACAAAATTGGCCACCAGGTTGGGCGTATCGCTGGAAAACGTGGTGGCGACCATGGAGATGCCCGCCAGCCACCACGGCACCGAGCGGCCCGAGGCGAAGAACTCGGCCGTGTTCTTGCCGGAGCGCTTCCCGAAAAACAGCGCCGGGACGAAACAGATTCCGACGGAGATGATGGCGATGATCCAGTCGATGGTATGAAGCTGCATATTATGGCGTCTCCAGATAGAGGGCCCCCGCTCCCGGTTCGGCGGTGAGGAGATGGCGGTCGGGGTCGAAATCCGGGTGGGCGGAATAGAAGCGCGCGACGAGCCCTTCACGCACCGCGGGCAGCGCGCCTTTGGGCGCGAACACAACGGCGCACCCGCCGAAACCGGCGCCGGTGAGCCGCGCGCCCGTAGCCCCGGAATCCATCGCCGCTTCCACCAGGCGGTCCAGTTCCGGGCAACTGACCTTCAGCACGTCCCGCAGGCTGGCGTGCGATTCCAGCAGCAGCCGGCCGAAGGCCGGGGCGTTGTGCGATTCCAGCGCCTCCGTTGCGGCCCGGACGCGCTGCGCTTCGCCAACGACGTGCCGGAAGGCATCGCACTGTGGCGTGGGCCTCTGGCCTGCCATGCCGGCTTTCGTCCCGGCATCCCGCGCGCCGGCGCGAAAGCCGGCGTTGCAGGCTGAATGCTCACTCCACGGGACCTCTCGAAACGATGCGAATCCGAGTTCGTGCAGCGCGGCGGTTCCGTCCGCCCGCCGGGCATTGTATTCCTCCCGCACCGCCCCGGACTTTTCCGCCGTCTTCATGCTGTGCGCCACCAGGAATCCCCAGTCTCCGGGGATCGGAATGGGGCGCGCCGAGACCGGCTCGAAATTTACCAGGACCGCGCAGCCTTCCCGGGCCGCCAGCGACACGGCATGGTCCATGCCGCCGCCGCGCGTTCCCACGAAGTGCTCACCCTCGGGCAGGATTCCCATCAACTCTTCAAAGGTCGCATGGATATTGTTGGCCCGCAGCAGGGCCAGGCTGAACGCCACGATCAGGGCGGAGGAAGAGGACAGGCCCGCCGCGGGCGGCAGGTCCGAAACCACCGCCGCATCGATCCCCCGGAGAAGACCCCATCTCCCCGCCACCGCTTGCGCCGCCGCACGCAGATAATTCTCCCAGTCGCCCGCGGCCGCCGGCGTGAGATCCGGCGTCCACGCGAACTCCCGCACGCCGTATCCCGCGCTCGCAGCCCGAATGCGGCTGTCCGTTCGGCCCCGGAAAGCCACTTCGATGCGCCGCCGGAGGGCCATCGGCAGGACGGGCAACCCGTGATAGTCGATATGCTCCCCGATGAGGTTGACGCGCCCCGGAGC
Source organism: Terriglobia bacterium (assembly GCA_020073115.1). GTDB lineage: Bacteria > Acidobacteriota > Terriglobia > Bryobacterales > Bryobacteraceae > BOG-224. Next base: position 2,198 of record JAIQFU010000102.1, on the reverse strand, counting down.
CGTCGCCAGACAAGTTTCGCCGAATGCTCCGAACGTCTCCTGAAAGTACGCCCGTGGATCTGCCCGCACCCGATCACAATATCACGCGTACCGCCGGTGGTCGCTTCTTGCCGCCGGTTCTTTTGCCTGCGAACCACACCCAACCATCGCGCAGCCCGGCCGCGGGCGGCACTGAGTTACACTCTCACTGATATGAAATCCCGATTTCCGCGTTCGGCGGCGTTGTGCGCCACGGCGGCGTTGTCGGTGTGCGCTGTTTTCGCGCAGACCGCGCCGAAGGTTACCACCCCCAAAGAGGCCCTCGGCTTCAACATCGGCGACGACTACCAGATGGCCGGCTACACCCAGCTCGAGGCTTACTGGAAAAAGCTCGCCTCCGAATCGCCGCGCATGAAGCTGGAGGTCATGGGTCCCACGGCCGAGGGCCGGCCTCAGTACATGGCCGTCATCACCTCCCCGGAGAACATGAAGAAGCTCGACCGCTACAAGGAAATCGCGCGCCGGCTGGCGCTGGCCGAGGGCCTCACCGACGACCAGGCGCACGCCCTCGCCGCGGAAGGCAAGGCCGTGGTGTGGATCGACGGCGGCCTGCACGCCACCGAGACTGTCGGCTCGCAGCAGCTCATGGAAATGGTCTACCAGATGGTGAGCCGCACGGACCCGGAAACCATGCGGTTTCTTAACGACGTGATCCTGCTGTGCGTGCCCGCGAACCCCGACGGCCAGGAGCTCGTCGCCAACTGGTACATGCGCGAGAAGGAGCCCACGCGCCGCAGCTTCGCCAACCTCCCCGTGCTCTATCACAAGTACGTCGGCCACGACGATAACCGCGATTCCTTCATGTCCGCCATGCCGGAAACCACCAATATGAACCGCGTCATGTTCACCGAGTGGTTCCCGCAGATGATGTACAACCACCACCAGAGCGGCCCGGCGGGGACCGTGATCTTCATGCCGCCCTTCCGCGATCCCTTCAACTATAACTTCGACCCGCTGGTGCCGCTGGGCATCGAAATGGTAGCCACTGCCATGCACACCCGCCTGGTGGCGGAAGGCAAGGGCGGCAGCGTCATGCGCACCGGCGCCAATTACTCCACCTGGTGGAACGGCGGCCTCCGCACGGTTGCCTACTTCCACAATATGGTCGGGATCCTGACCGAGATCATCGGCAGCCCCACCCCCATGAACATCCCGCTGGTGCCGGACAAACAGTTGCCGCAGGGCGATTGGCCCCTGCCCATCGCGCCCCAGGAATGGCATTACCGGCAGTCGATCGACTACGACGTCACCAATAATCGCGCCATGCTCGACATCGCCTCGCGCTATCGCGAGACGTGGCTCTACAACATCTACCAGATGGGACGGAACTCCATCGGGAAAGGGAGCCGCGATACCTGGACCGTCACGCCGAAACGCATCGAGGCGCTGCGGGAAGCGGCCGCGGCGGCCCAGCCGGCCCGCTCCGGCGGCCGCGGCGGCAGGGGAGCGGCGGCCACCGAGGGCGGCGACGCGCCCCCGTCCGGCGATGCTCCCCCGGGCGCCCAGGCGTCCGGCGGCCGCGGCGGCGGCGTGCCCGCCGAATTGTACAAGACCGTGCTCCACGACCCGAAGATGCGTGACCCGCGCGGCTACATCATCCCTTCCGATCAGCCGGACTTCCCCACCGCGGTGGAGTTCGTCAACGCCCTCATCAAGAACGGCATCGCCATCCTCAAGGCCTCGTCGCCGTTTCAGGTTGCCGGTAAGTCGTACCCGGCGGGCTCCCTCGTGGTCAGGACCGCGCAGGCGTTCCGCCCCCACATCATGGATATGTTCGAGCCGCAGGACCATCCCAACGACTTCCGCTATCCCGGTGGGCCGCCGAACCGCCCCTATGACATCACCGGATGGACCCTGGCCTACCAGATGGGGGTGAAGTTCGACCGCGTGCTCGACGGCTTCGAAGGCCCGTTCACCAGCGTGAGCGGCCTGCTGCCGCCCCCGCCCTCGGCCGTGGAAGGGCCGGCCAGCCCCGCCGGCTATCTCGTCAGCCACAAGATGAACAACTCCTTCCTCCTGACCAACCGGCTGTTGAAGGCCAGGTGCGAGGTCTACTGGATGAAAGCCCAGGGCGGCGACCTCTGGATTCCCTTCTCCAACGCGGCGCGCCCCATCGTGGAGACCGGCGCGAGGGAACTGGGCGTCGCGGCGAAGGCGCT
>JAIQFU010000638.1 GCA_020073115.1 Terriglobia bacterium | reverse complement strand
GGCGTCACCGTGGCACGGCCGACCTGGGCGCCGGCCCTGCCGCTCGAGGCGCGCTCCTTGCGCGGGCTTGCGCTGCTGCGGCGCGCGCTGTTCTCGCTGATGCCGCCGCTGCCCCTAACCCTGGATTTCGATTTCCACCTCGACGGCCGCGTGCTCGCCTACACGGCGCTCGTCACCCTCGCCACGGCGGCCGCCTGCGGGCTCGTCCCGGCGCTGCGCGTGGCGCGCTCCGATCTCGCCGCCGTGCTCAAGGGCGACGCGCCGGGCGGGCGCGCCACATTCTGGTTCCGCAGCGGGCTTCTCGTGGCCCAGATTGCCGTGTGCCAGTTCCTGCTCGCCGGCGCGGGCCTGCTGGCGCGCAGCTACCTGGGGCAGCAGAGCCTCCGGCCCGGGTTCGATACCGACCGCAAATTGGTGGTGGCCACGGTGCTCCGCTTCACCCCCCTGGATTTCCCGGCGCTCCGCGACAAACTGCGCTCGCTGCCGGGAGTGCGGCAAGCCTCCTGGGCCATGCGCCTGCCTCTGGGCGCAAGCGGCGGCGGCGCGCGGCGAAAAGTCGCGCTTCCAGGCGCCGCCGGGGAGCCGCTGCCGGTGGGCTATACCGATGTCGGGCCGGGCTACTTCGGGATTATGGGAACCCGCATCCTTCGCGGCCGGGAATTTCAGGATTTCGAGCCGGGTCACCCGATCGTCGTCAACGAGTGCATGGCCCGCCGCTTCTGGGGCGGCGCCGACGCCGCTATGGGCCGGTTTCTCCAGGTGGACGGACGAAACTATCAGGTGACCGGCATCGCCGAGGATGGGAGATACGCGAACCTGCTCGAAGAAACCCAGCCCTGGATGTTCCTTCCCGCGGGCGCCGGCCGGAACGAGGGGGTGTTGATCGCCGCCATCGCAGGCGATCCCAAGGCGCAGTTCCCGGCCGTGCGCCACGCCCTGAACGAGGCCGCTCCCGGCATCGCTATCCCTTCCCTCAACACTTTGCGCCAGCACATGCGGCTCGCGTTATTCGCGCCGCAGGCCGGCGCCTGGGGGACGCTTGCCATTGCGCTGCTGGGCGTTTTCCTGGCGGGGGTGGGGCTCTACGGCGTGGTGTCCCACAGCGTCAACCGCCGCGCGCACGAAATCGGCGTGCGCATGTCTCTGGGCGCCCGGCCGCGGAACGTTCTGGCGCTGGTCCTGCGGCAAGCCGCCTGGCTGGTCGCGGCGGGCTCGGCCATTGGTCTCGCCATGGCCTTCGCCGGAGCGTCCGTAGTCTCCTCGCTGCTATTCCAGGTAAGCCCCGCCGACCCGGCTGCGCTCACGGGAAGCTTTCTGGCCGTCGCGCTGCTGGCGCTGGCCGCCGCGCACTTTCCCGCCCGCCGCGCCGTCCGCCTCGACCCCATGACGGTACTGCGCAGGGAGTAGCGTGGGTCCCTGGCCTACCCGTCGGTTCTCATCACAGCTTGTTTTACCGCACGTTCGGCAGTCTCAACCGGCGCGTCAGATCGACAAAGCGCGGGTCGCGCTGCCACGCCGTGAATTCCGGGGAGAAGTGTCTGATCCAGGGAGCGTAGGGATGCCGCCCGCGATACATGGCTTCCAGCCAGCGGAACGCCTCGTCCTTCTCTCCCAGGGCGGCATAGATCATCGCCAGGCCGTAGGCGTCCCATCTTCTCAGCCTCTTTCGCAGATCCTCAGCGATCCGGCGCGCTTCGCTGCCGCGCCCCGCGCGCGCGTAGGTGCATGCCAGGGCATACCGGCTGAGGCCGGGATCGCGAGCCGCCGCCTTTTCCTGGTTCGCTATCGCTTTGCTGAAATCTCCTCCGAGCGCGTAGCCATCCCCCAGCAGAACCAGCGCATCCGGAGTTTCCGGATTGAGTTCGAGCGCTTTACGCGCTTCGATCAGCGACTCGTCCCGTCGTCCGGCCTCGAGGTGATACTGTCCGAGCCAGATGTGGTAGGTCGGATTGAGCGGATCGATCTCCAGCGCCCGCTTCATTTCGGCGATCTGCTCGTCTGGCCGTTCCAGGGCCGCCAGTAGCCAGGAATAATGGGCGTGCGCTTCCGGAATGTTGCCGTTGCTCAGTTCCAGCGCGCGCCGGTACTCGGTCTCCGCGCCAGAGTAGTTCCAATCCCAGTAGCCGTTGATTTCAGCAAGCGCCTGGTGCGCTTCCGGCAGGGTGGGGTCGAGTTCCATGGCTTTCAAGGCATAAGGCTTTGCTCGTTCGAAAGCATCGGGAACTTCCGCCGCCGGACCCTGATGGGCCATCAGGACGTACCCGAGCGCCACTCCCGCCGACGCCAGCGGCTCTTCGGGATCGTTGGCGGCGGCCTGCTTCAGATACCCCAAGCCCTTCTGAAAACCTTCGGGCGTGAGCTTGTCCAGGAAGAACCTGCCTTTGGCGCAGAGTTCGTAGGTCTCGGGCTTAACGGCGCGGACGCTCGCCAACCGCGTTTTTTCCTCCGGGCTGACCTTCAATCGGATCCCCTGAACGATTTTCGCGACGATCTCGTTCTGGAGCGCCAGAACATCGCGCATCTCGCGCAGGTACCGGTCGGTCCACAGAATTTCGCCGCTTCCCGCGTCGATCAGTTGTACGGTCACTTGCGCCCT
>JAIQFU010000101.1 GCA_020073115.1 Terriglobia bacterium | reverse complement strand
CTCGCCGCGGGAAACGCCGAGGACGACGTAATAGTTCTTCGCCGGCACGGGCGTACTCTCCCGATTGGATTATATAACGGGCTGGAGAACGGCGCTCCCGGCCGCGGGGGCGGCGCCGTGCGGGCGTGCGCAGACGGCCCGATGCATTTTTTTGTGCGTTGGTCCAGGCCGTTCATTTGCAGCTCCTAACCGCTTCGCCCGCTCCGCCGCCGCTGTTCACAGAAGCCGCCGCAGCGTCAACTGAAACTCCTGGCGGCGGCCGTCCCTCAGGATCGTCACCGCACGCCGGGCGCCGGCCTGTTTCAGCCGGGCGCCCACTTCCGACAGTTCGCAATCGATCGGCTTCCCCTCCATCGCGACAAGGATATCTCCCGCCCTGATCCCGGCCTCCGCCGCCGGCGAGTCCGGCTGCACACGATCGACGAAGATCTCGCGCCAGCCGCTGCCGCGCGCCCGCAGAAGCAGACCGCTCATGTTGTATTCCTCGGGCGGATCCGCGTACTGCGCATTCGGCTCCAGGATCAGGCGTCCTTGTTTGTAGTCGAAGACCACCTTGAAGCGCCGGAGGGTCGAGCCTCCGATCGTTCCGGCGATGTCGGCCCTGGAATATGCGCCGATTTCGGCCTGCGAGAAGCCCGCCAGCGGCCGGTCGAGCCGGTAGGTCCCCACCTCCAGGAAAGAGACTCTACCGATCAATCGCCGGCTCGTGCCTCCGACGCCGATCCCAGGCTGCTCCAGCAGGTTCGGCACGACCTTGCGCGCGGCCTCGAGCAGCGCGTGCTGCGCCACAAAGGGCGAAGTGAACACCGACATGCCCGGGCCGCCCGAATCCACCATCATCTCCGCCGGCGTCGGCTCCCTGCCTGGCAGCCCGACACGCACCTGGATATAAGGAGCGTTGTCCTTGAGCCGCATCGGAATCACCTGCCCTTTTCCCGAGTAGGCGTACGTCCCGGGGTCGTACAGGCTCATGCGCCCGGCCTGGAAATCGAGTTCCACCACGAATCCGGCCAGGAAATCGTACCCCAGCACCCCGTTCCTGGACTTCGTCGACGAAGACCACCTTGCCGTCCGCCGGCGACACGACAGCCCCCGGCTCGGCTGGGATGGGGCGCTCCGGGTCCCGGAAGAAATAGCCGAAAAAGGAGGCCGCCGCGCGCACGCTCGCCTCCGCCGAACCGACCACCTGCTCGCCCAATTCCACGATCTGCAGCCCCAGCCTCTCGGCCGTGTCCCGCGCCACCACGGAACGGACCGCGCCCGAATCCAGCAGGAAGTTCAGAGGAGCGCTGCCATTCACCTTGACGGGCAGCCAGACGCTGCCGCCCTGGATATCCAGGGCGATCACATGGAGAGGGGTGGCGGACGGCGTTTGGCCGGCGCCGGAAACGGCCGCGGCCAGAATCGCGAGGCAGAGGCAAACCGATCGAGGAGGCGTCATAACAGGATCAGACAACCTTCCGCCTGAAATTGTTCCAGGCGCGGATCCCTGCCGGTCAGCGCCGGCATCGGGCCGCGCGGTGGACCGCCCGCCTGCATTCCGGCGCCCTGAATTTCTTCAGTGATGGAAAGGGCCCGGAACCTGTGGTACTCTCACTTTTGCTTCCCGGCCGCTCCACTTCCCCACAGGCCAGTGCTTCCTTCTGATTCGCCGGGACGATCAGCCAAGCAGTTTAAAGCGCCAAAGGGATCTTTTGATGACGAAAACACTACCTGTATTCTTTGCTGTCGCTTGCGCATTCATGGCCCCCGGCATGGGCAGCGCCCAAACCACCACGCTGGATAGCGAACAGTCGGCGTTTCTAACCCTTATCAACAATTACCGCGCCCAGAATGGAATCGGGCCCCTCCAGGTTTCCATCGCGCTGCAGCAATCCTCGCAGTGGATGAGCGGCGACATGGCGGCCAAAAATTACTTCAGCCACACGGACAGCCTGGGCCGCGATCCGTTCACGCGCATGGCCGCTTTCGGGTACTCCTACAACACCACCAAGGGAGAGAACATCGCCGCCGGCTATTCGGACGCGCAGAGCACGTTCAGCCAGTGGCAGAACGCCTGCGATGCGGATGCTTCGGGCGCGTGCACCTACGCGCACCGGAAGAACATGTTGAACTCCTCCTACAAGGTGATGGGAATCGGGCGCGCGTACGGCGCATCCGCGACCTACCGCTGGTACTGGACCACGGATTTCGGCGGATATGTGGATCAGACCCTGGGTTCGGGCGCGACTACGCCGCCGCCTCCTCCGGCGGCGACCAGCATCAGCATCTGGCCGAGCACGTCCTATCCGAGCATGTACCTGACGGCCGGCGGTTCCCTCGAGTTAGGCGTGAAGTTCCGCTCCGACGTGGCCGGAAAAGTCACGGGTATCCGCTTTTATAAGATTTCAGCCAACACCGGCATCCATACGGGGTCGCTCTGGACTTCGGACGGACGCCTGCTGGGTACGGGGACCTTCACCAACGAGACCGCCAGCGGATGGCAGACCCTTACCTTCGCGGCTCCCGTCGCGATCTCGGCGAACACCACTTACGTCGCCTCATACCACACCAACTCCGGAGTGGCGGCGGTGGGATTCGAGTTGCAGAACAGCGGTAAGGACAATCCTCCGCTCCACGCGCTCCAGACCGGTGTGGATGGCTACGACGGCGTGTACGTGTTCGGCGCCGGCGGCGTGTTCCCCTGCCAGGGAACGTCGGGCTACAACTTCTGGGTCGACATCGTTTTCATGCAGTAAGATTTGGCAGCGTGTCTGGTGAGGCGGCCTGCGCGCCGCCTCACCAACACCGTTGCGGGGAGGGGTTACACGGCCCCCAATACCTTGGCGGCTTTCCGCACGTCCTCCGGCTTGACCCAGAGCAGCCCGCCGTACCGGTTCTCGCCGGCGCATATCGCTTGCATGGAAGTGATGTTGATCCCCGCCTCCGCCAGTTTGCTCGCGATGGCGGCCACGGCGCCCACCCGGTCCCCCGCCTCCACCAGGAAAACGGTCTTCTTCCTGCCCGGGTCCAGCCCGGCGCTTTTGGCGGCCTTGACGAACGCCGGTCCGTCCGCGGCCACGAAGTCCAGTTGCGCTTTGCGCCCCTCCGGGAATCCGGAAAACGCGATCAGGTTAACCCCGGCCTGTTCCACTGCCATGAGTATCCGCGCCGCCTCGCCCGCTTTTTGGGGCACGATCACGGAGTAGTAATCCACGCGAGAGATTTGATCCGCCACTTTGCAGACCTCCTGGTCCGGATTGTACGGCAACCGCGGCGCGAACGCACGGCCGCAACCGCCGGCGCGCCGGCTCTCTCTATCCGGCCGTCGCTTCGATCTTCAGTGCGCCGCCGTGGGCAATCGTAAGCTTGGGGTCCTGCTCGGCCTGCTGGATCACGGCCCTCGTGATCCGGTCGTCGATCTCGGCAGCCCGGCTGATCTCCACCGGGTACCGGATGGTAATCTCCAGGCCCGACTCGGCGAACCGCACGCGGCTCTCGGGGCGTGGCGCGGCGGTGTGCAGGTCCAGGGAGGACTGCACGGTCCGGTGCTGACGCTCCACGCTCTCGCGATATTCCGCGAAGATGGATTCAACGGCGGCCAGGAGATGTTGCTCCACCATGGCATAGTCGGCCGTTCCCGAGAGTCGCAGCGTGATGGCGCGCCAGGCGTACTCGATCCCCGGGAGCTGTTTGAAGAGCGCCGAGGGCTGAAAGAAAACCGCGTTCGGAAACACCGCGATGCGCCCGGTCGGCGCCAGCCCGGAGCCGCCAAGCTCCATCAGGCGGAGCCGGAACAGGCTGAGATCCACCACTTCTCCCGTCACCCCGCAGACCGTCACCCGGTCGCCGACGCGAACGCCCCAGCGTCCCACCAGGAAGAAATACGCGACCACGGACAGGATGACGCTCTGCAGCGCCAGCGCAATCCCGGCCGCGGAGAATCCGGCGACGGTCGCCAGCGACCCGAACTCGGTGACAAAGCTGAGGACGACAAACAGCGCGGCGGCGCAGCCGACCACGATCCGCCGCAGCAGCAGAAACTGCCGGCGGCGCCGGAGGTCCTGGACATAGTGCATGGTGGCGCGGCGCCACAACTCCGAGAGTAAGAAGATGAACACCAGCGCCACCGCCAGCATGCCGATGCGAAGCAGGAGGTACCGCAGCGCGCTGCTGTAAACTTCACCCAGAGCGCCGCGCCATTCCAGGATCCGGCCGCGGCTGGCGGCAATCTGCGTGGACTGCTCGCTCAGCGGCGCGGATGACGACGACAGTTGCCGGAAGCGCGCCAGCAGGCCATCGAGTTCCTTCCGCTGCGCGCTCAACGCCGACAAATCGGAAGACTCCGGATTCTGCGCCACGGCGTCCCCACGCCGGATCACCTCCCGAAGGGCGCTTCGCAGCGGACCGCGGAGCCTCTCGCCGGCCTGCCGCAGAGCGTCCGTCGTCTGGAGCAGGTGATCGAGCCGGCGCATTCTCCCGGAGACGGAGAAGACCTCGGTAGTAAGGCCGATGATGCCCGAAGACTCCGGGTGAAAATCACGCGCCTCGCCGCTTCGCAGACCGGGAGCGGTCTCGCCGGCAGCCTTCTGGCGGAGGCCCGCAACTTCCGGAACGGCGCGTTCCAGGTCGCCGATCCTGGCGGCCAGCCCTCCCTCTTCCGGGCCGCTCAGAAAACCGATCAGGTTACGCAGCGCATCCCGGCGCGCTTTGGCGAAATTCGCTTCACTGGTCACCTCGTCCCGCAGCGCCAACAGGCGGACGCGTGCGGCCCCCGAGGCGCTCTGCAGTTGGCGATTGAGTTGTTCGATCTCCGCCTGGGCCTGCTCCGCGCGTTCGCCCGCGGCGGCCGCCGACTGCGCCAAAGTGCGGCCGCGAGCGCCTTCCGGCGGCGTGTTCTCCGGCGCGGTCCCGGACGGGATGGCGGCCTGCGCGCGCGCAAACTCGAAGGCCAGCCGGATCGTTTCCGTGGAACTCTGGCGCAAGCCATCGGCGAATACCGTTTCCCGCGAATCCGCGGCCGACTGGATGGCGGCGGCCGCATCCCGATACCAGGCAACAGTCTGCCCGAGGTACTGCAGGATATCGTGATCCTGAAGCGGACGCTGCGCATTGAGCGGCGGTCCGGAGATCAGCAGAAATCCCAAAAGCGCCGGCCCGGCGCAGCCGATTCCGCGGCGCCGGGCGGCGGCCCCAACCGAAGCGAACAACATGGACTCTCATTTTAATCCGGCGCGCCAAGGCGGCGCCCGGAAGGAGGCCCGCTCGCGGAACCGGCTGACGGCCGGGCGGTGTGCGTGCGTGGGGCGCGATGCCGTCCTGCGGCGGAGTTGTAGCCATCATCACCTTCACCCGGTGAGGAATCAGGCGCTTGCGCGCCTTTCCTGAAGTAAAATCGGAGCATTCTCCGGAGGGGGCCGGCGCCGATCGCCTGCCCGCATTGTTCATGTCCGATTTGCGCCACGACTTCGATTTCATTGTGATTGGCTCCGGTTTTGGCGGGAGTGTCACCGCGCATCGCCTTACCGAGAAAGGCTACCGCGTAGCCGTGATGGAGATGGGCCGCCGCTGGCGGGCCGAGGATTTCCCCACAACCAACTGGCGCATATGGCGCTGGTTCTGGCGGCCGCGGCTGGGATTGCGCGGCTTCTTCAACATGCGATTTTTCCGGCACGTGGTGATCCTGCATGGCTGCGCGGTCGGCGGCGGATCCATCACCTACGCAAACACGCTGGTGGAACCCCGCGATTCGGTGTGGCGGAATGGGTCGTGGGCCGGACTGGCCGATTGGAACAAGGAAATGCCGGCCCACTTCAATACCGCGAAGCGTATGCTCGGGGTAGTGGAGAACCGCATCCTCGGCCCCGCCGACCATCTCCTCAAGCGGGCGGCCGACGCGGCGGGACTAGGCCACACCTTCTACCGCACCAGCGTCGCCGCTTTCCAGGCGCCGGAAGGAGAGGAGCCCGGCCAGACCTTTCCCGACCCCTACTTCGGCGGCGAGGGCCCCGCGCGCACCACCTGCGTAGCCTGCGGCGGGTGCATGGTGGGTTGCCGCCACAACGCCAAGAACACGCTGGACAAGAACTACCTCTACCTGGCGGAGAAGCACGGCGCCCGCGTGTTCGAGGAAACCAGGGTCGTGGACGTCGCGCCTCTCCACGGTGAGCCCGACGGCGCCGACGGCTATGAGGTTCGCACCGAGAACTCCAGCGCTTGGCTGGCCAGACGCCCCCAACGCTTCACCGCCAGGGGGGTGGTGTTCGCCGCCTCCGCGCTGGGCGACATGGATCTGCTGTTCCGGCTCAAGCGGAAAGGCTCGCTGCCCGCGCTCAGCGGCCAGCTCGGACACCGCGTCCGCACCAATGCGGAATCGCTGATCGGCGTACGCATACCGGGCAGCCGCGAAGATCTTTCTGAAGGCGTCGCCATAGGTTCCGGCATCTACCTCGACGATTACACTCATATCGAAGCCACCCGCTACCCGGCCGGTTCCGACGCAATGGGCCCGCTGTCCACCCTGCTCACGGGCGGCCGGCCCGGCGCGGCCCGCATCCTGCTTTGGCTTTCGCGCCTGGGGTGGTCGTTCCTGCGCCACCCGATCCGCACCGCGCGGCTTCTTCAGCCCTTCGGGTTCGCGCGCGAAACGGTGATCTTTCTGTGCATGCAGACCCTGGACGGCCACATCGACATGCGCCTGCGCCGGCGTTGGTTCTGGCCCTTCCGCACGGTTCTGACCACCGAAGGCAGGAAGATCCCGACGTTCATTCCGCAGGCAAACGAGTTCGCGCGAAAGGCCGCCGCCGTGCTCAACGGGACGGCCATGAGCACCGTCATGGAAATCCTGCTCAACGTGCCCACCACCGCGCACATTTTGGGCGGCTGCACCATGGCCGCTTCGCCCGAGGAAGGAGTCGTGGACAGCCGCAACCGCGTTTTCGGCTATCGCAATATGTACATCTGCGATGGCTCCGTGCTGGCGGCCAACCTGGGAGTCAACCCGAGCCTCACGATCTGCGCGGTCACCGAGCGCGCCATGAGCTACATCCCGCCGGCGGCCCGGGCGCCCGGTCCCGATGCGCACGAACGAGCCGGCGGGATGCTTCCGGCACGCTCCGGTTAACCCTTTAGTTCCACCAGTATGGCTTCGAAGGGGCGATCCCCGATATTCTCCGGGAGATGATCGAGGGCCGGGTTGTGCATCACTTGCCCCGGCGTTGCGTCGATGTCTTCCGCCGACCCGTCGGGATACGTGAATCGCATTCGCCCTGCCGTGAGCATAATGGCGACGCATGCCGGGTGGCCGTGCATCACGGATTTTTCGTGGGGATCGTACCGGACGCGCACGATCCGGATTTTCTCGTTTTCCATTTCCACCGTATAGTGCCTGGAATCGACGCGGACGGGGTCTTCACGAACCGGGCGCGGCGACGGTTGGGTTGCCATATCTGTTCCCCTCCTTCCGAGGTGGCCTCATCATATGTCCCCCGGAGGGCCACGGCAAACGAATTCGGCTGGACAGGGTATTCAAACAGCCAGCCGTGGGACCGGCCGGCGCTTGACCGCCCGGAGGGCGGCCCTACGCTTTCGCGCTGCGGCTCCGGAGGCGGTTCCCGAGCGCCGCGATCCGGGACATCATGGCATTTCGCGCTTCGGCCAGCCCGGCCGGCGTGGGCTTCCCCGCCCTGAGGTAGCCGAACACGATCTCCTCCGCGGCGGCGAACTCGCCGGCGGCGTCCGCCACATCGGCGGCAATCTCCAGGGGAATCGTGGCCACTCCGTTCGCATCGGCATGGATCAGATCTCCGGGATGGACCGTAATCCCGCCCACGCGTACGGCGCGGTGCAGGTCCACGATATGGCTATACCCGTGGGAACAGATGGCCCCGTTGCTGAAGGCCGGAAAGCCGAGCCGCCGCACCGGATCCAGGTCTCTGGACGCTCCGCTGGTGACGATCCCCGCCGCGCCGAAAGCTTTGTAGACGCTGCACATCACCTCGCCGAAAGTGGCCGCTACGGGCGGGTCGTCGAGGTCCTGGAAAACCACCACGGCCGGCCCTGGCAACTCGCCGAAACGATTGGCCTGCTCGTCCAGCGAGCCGTAGACGTCCCCCTCCCGGCGCGGAAACGCGCAACGCATGGCGGCCGTCGAGGCGTACCCCACCATCGGCGGCATCTCCGGGAAGCAGGCCCGAATCCGGCCGTCCATGAAGCCCTGGTTCCTGGGACGGACATCGAAAAGCTCGATCGCGTTGCAGACCGTGGGAGTGTCGTACCGCGCCAGTAAACTCAGGTCGATGGCCATGCACCGCCATTGTAGCCGACTCGGGACCTGCCAGAAGTTATTGTGAATTCTATCGCCTCCGCGGACCATCTTTCCCCTGATTTGTGTGCTAACATGCGGGTTTAATCTTCCTTTCCCGAAGTGAATCGTCCTACATGAATCTACGTTCGCTCTTCAGTCTCTTCTCCTCCGATCTCGCGATTGACCTGGGCACGGCCAACACGCTGGTCTACGCCAAAGGCAAGGGCATCGTGGTCAACGAGCCCTCCATCGTCGCCATCAACAAGAACACCGGCGAAGTGGAAGCCGTTGGGAAAGAGGCGAAGGAGATGCTGGGACGCACTCCCGGCAACATCGTCGCCATCAAACCCATGAAAGACGGCGTCATCGCCGACTTCAAGGTCACCGAGCGCATGCTGAATTATTTCATTCAGAAGGCGCATGGCCGGAAGATGCTGGTTCACCCGCGGATCGTCATCGGCGTCCCGAGCGAGATCACGCAGGTGGAGAAACGCGCCGTCATGGACTCGGCATACCGCGCCAAGGCCAGCGAAGTGCATCTCGTGGAACAGGCCATGGTGGCCGCCATCGGCGCCGGACTGCCCATCACGGAGCCCTCCGGCAACATGGTGGTGGATATCGGCGGCGGCACCACCGACGTGGCGGTAATCTCGCTCTCCGGCATCGTCTATTCGCGCTCCGTCCGCGTGGCGGGCAACGAAATGGACGACGCCGTCATGCAGTATCTCAAGCGCAAGTACAACCTCCTGATCGGCGAGCGCACCGCGGAGACCATCAAGATCGAGATCGGCTCCGCCTACCCCCTCGACAAGCCGCTCAGCATGGAGATCAAGGGCCGCAACCTCATCGAAGGCGTGCCCCGTACCCTCACCATCCACGACGAAGAGATCCGCGAATCGCTGAGCGAGTGCGTGGCCACCATCGTCAACGCCATCCGCGTCGCGCTGGAGCGCACCCCGCCCGAGCTGAGCGCCGATATCAGCGATCGCGGCATCGTCCTCACTGGCGGCGGCGCCCTGCTTAAGAATCTCGACAAGCGCATTCGCGAGGAGACCGGACTCCCCGTGTCCATCGCCGACGATCCGCTGGCCTCCGTGGTGCTCGGAACCGGGCGGATGCTCAGCGATTTCAGACTGCTCCGTAAGATTTCGATAGACTAGAGTACGGAAGGCGACCCGGAGCATGGAGTCGTTTCTTAACCGTTACCGCAACATTACCGTCCTGCTGCTGGTCATCTTCGCCCAGTTGCTGCTGATCGCCGTGCAGGTGAAGAGCGAGCGGGATATCCCCATGATCCGGGTGTGGGCGGTCTCGGCGGTAACGCCCGTGGCCCGCGGACTGGAAGCCATACGCAGCGGCAGCGCCGGCCTGGTCCGGAATTATATCGTGCTGCGCAACGCGGACGACGAAAACCGCCGCCTCCGCACCGAACTCGAACGCTACAAAATCGAAAACATCTTTCTCAAGAACGAACTGAACACGGCGGACCGCGCCAAGGCGCTCCAGGTCCTCCAGGCGCATACGCCGTCCAGGACCCTGGCAGCCACCGTGATCGGGACCGGCGCGGGGACGGGTTCCAGAGTGCTGTTTGTGGACCGCGGCTCCGTTTCGGGCGTGCAGCGCGGTATGGCGGTAGTGACTCCGGACGGCATCGCGGGAAAGGTCATCGCCTCGTATCCCATCGCTTCCGAGGTTTTGCTCATCACCGACCCCGATTTCGCCGCCGGCGTGGTCTCGCAGAAAAACCAGGCCCGCGGCACCCTCAAGGGCCAGGGCACTCCCCTGTGCCGCGTGGACTACGTGCCGAACGAGGAGAAAGTCGAGTTGGGCGAATGGTTCTACACCTCCGGCGAGGACCGCATTTTCCCCCGCGGCTTCCCCGTGGGCGTAGTGAAATCCGTCCGCAATGGCCAGCCCTACAAGGAAATTTACCTGGAACCCAGCGGCCTGCGCCGCGGGGTGGACGACGTCCTGATCCTGATCGAGAACGTACACCAGGAGATCCCCGAGGCGCCGCCGGCCAACCAGCCGGTCTACATTGCGCCGCCTCCCCCTGCCCCCACCGGGCCGGACGGCGCTCCGGCGGCCCCCACGGCCGCCTCACCCAAGGGCCCGGAGACTTCCGCCGACAAATTGCGCACCGAATATCAGGCTGCCGCCGAGTCGCAGAAAAAGACATTGGGCGATGGAACCGTCAAAGACCCGCGCCCGGTGGATTTCACGAAGCTGGGACAACAACCGCCGGCGCCAGGCGGGGCGCCCCCTGCCGTTGGGGGCCGGGGTCAGGGGCCGGGAAATCAGGCTCCTGCCGGAAACGCCGTTCCTGCTCCCCAGGCGAAGAAGACGTCCGAACCGAACGCCCACCCCCCCACTGGCGGTCCGGCCCCAGTTCAAGCCCCTGGCCCCGACCCGCAGAATCAGCGGGTACCCCGCCCGGCCCCCGGCCCGGCTCCTGAGCAGCGCCGGGCCAATCAGGCCGTCGGCGCGCCCGCCGCGGCGCCGCCGCCTTCCGCGACCGGGGGCTCCCCGCGGAAATGAACTATTCCTCCAGCGGGCGAATCCTCCTCAGCAGCCAGCGCGAAGGCCAGATCTCACGTTTTCGCTCGTGGGTCCTGGTGGCCGTACCCCTCTTGGCCATCCTCTTCCAGGTCTACGTCCCGCTCTTCTTCCCCTTCCTCGGCTACCTGGAGTTGCCGCTGCTCGCGGTGGTCTATTTCGCGCTGATGCGGCGCAGCCAGATGGCCGGCATTTTGATCGGCGCCCTGGTGGGGCTGGCCCAGGACTCCCTCTCCAAAAATCCCCTGGGCATGTTTGGCATCGTAAAGACGCTGGTGGGATACTTCGCTTCCTCCATCGGGGTCCGCCTGGACGTGGATAATGTGTTCATCCGCCTCCTTCTGACGCTCTTCTTCTACGTCTTCCACCAGTTTTTCTACTGGCTGCTCTCGCGCGCGCTGCTGGGCCACCAAATGGCCTTCGAGATTCAGCGGACCGTCGTGCTCGGCGTCCTGAACGCCATCGTAGGCGCGGCGCTCTATCACTTTCTGGACCGGCTGCGGGAGATGGCATGACCGCGGCGGGGCCGGTCCGGGGCGGCTTCAGCCTGCGGGCGCTGGCCCGGGCCTGCCGCCCGCGCCACTGGGTCAAGAGCGGCCTGGTTTTCGTCCCGCTGATCTCGTCGGTGAGCTTCCGCTCGGCGGATGCGGTCTGGCGGGCGGCCGAAGCGGCCGTGGCCTTTTCGATCCTGGCCAGCGCGGTCTACCTGCTGAACGACATCGCCGACCGCGAGTCCGACCGCGCCCATCCCCTGAAAAGGCTGCGGCCGGTGGCCAGCGGAGCGCTCCCGGTTGGCGTGGCCGCGGCCGCCGCCGTTTTGCTCGCGTTAGCTGCCCTGGCCCTGGCCGCTCCCCTCGGCCTCAAGACCCTGCTGGCGCTGGCGGTCTATGCGGCCCTCAATATCGCCTATTCCGCCGGGTTGCGCCGCGAGCCCGTCCTGGACGTGCTGATCGTCTCCTCCGGTTTCGTCCTGCGGCCCGTGGCGGGCGCGTACGCCATCCCCGTGCGCATCTCCGCCTGGCTCTGGGTCGTGTCGCTGTTCCTCTCTCTCGCCCTGGCGCTGCTCAAACGTCGCAGCGAGTTCCTCAGCCTGGATGCCGCCGCCGTGAATCACCGCCCGGCGCTGGAGGGCTACAGCCTCCGTTTTCTCGATCAGCTGATTTCCATCGCTACCGCCGCCGGAATCATGAGCTACGCGCTCTACACCTTCCAGTCGGAACACGGAGAAGCGCTGGCCCTTACCCTTCCCCTGTTCCTCTACGGCGTGTTCCGCTACCTGTACCTGGTTTACGAACGCGGCGCGGGAGGCAGCCCGGAAGAGGTTTTTCTGCACGACCGCGGCCTGCAGATCGACGCCGTCTTGTACCTGGCGGCCGTGATCGCCATCCTGCTCGTCAAGAACTGACCATGCCCCCCGGCGTCATCCTCTTCGCCACCCTGCGGTTCGTTCTGTGGGAAGCGGCCCTGTTCCTCTGCGCCATCCGTCTGGCCCGGCTCCTCGGCTGGCGCGAACTCGACGCGGAGGGGTGGCTGGCGGCGCTGTCGCTCGAGATCACGCTGGAATCCTCCGTGGCCGCGCTGTTCTCGTTCACTCATGCCAACACGCAGGCCGGGTATTGGGTGGTGGCGGCGGGCTGCGCGGTGATTGGTCTGTGGCGCAGGACTCCGGTCCGCCTGCGGGCAGGCCGGGGACCTGCCTCCCTCGTCATCGCCGCCCTCCTCGCGCCCTTGATCCTGCTTTCCTTCCGCCCGGTGCAAGAGATCGATTCCATCAACTATCTGCACTTCATCATCGAGTGGATGGCCAACCGCGCCACGCCCTATGCCTTCGCCACCAACTACGTGGCGTTCTGGGAGCTTTCTTTTCTCCCCGCCTGGATGGTGACGCGGGTGGACCTTTTTTTCCCCCTGATCGCCATGAAAGGCGTGCTGCTGTTGACCCTGGTAGCCTGGCTGGTGGGACGCGAGTCGGGCCTGCGCGGCCGCCTGCTCCTGTGGACCGTGTTCGG
>JAIQFU010000637.1 GCA_020073115.1 Terriglobia bacterium | reverse complement strand
GGGAGTCCGCCCCGGAGCGCCCTCGCCCCGGCCCGGCGGCCCGCGCCCGCAGCACCCCACTTCCCAGCGCGGCGGCCGGCTCGAGCCGGGCCTCGCCCCGCCTCCCATGGAACCATCCCGCGGGCGGCCCGGGGACAAACGGCCCGCGCGCCAGCAGCGCGAACGCGTGGAAGAGGAGAGGACCCTTCGCCCCACCCGTCGCCACGTGGAGGCCGGACCGCCGCCGATCAACCGCGAGATCACGATTTCGGAAGGCATCACGGTGAAGGAGCTTTCCGAGAAACTGGACGTCAAAGCGGCCCTGCTCATGAAGAAGCTGATGGACCGCGGCATCTACGTGGCGATCAACCAGACGCTCGACGGCAAGCTGGCGACTGAAGTCGCGCGTGAGTTCGGCGCCTCGACCGCCACCGTGAGCTACGAAGAAGAGGCCATGCAGGCCGTGGAAACGGCCGAAGAACCCAAAGACATCCAGAAGCGCCCGCCCGTGGTCACCATCATGGGCCACGTCGATCACGGCAAAACCTCGCTGCTGGACGCCATCCGGGAAGCCAATGTGGCGGCCCGCGAGGCGGGCGGCATCACCCAGCACATCGGGGCCTATGCCGTGGAGTTAAACGGCCGGAAGATCGTGTTCATCGACACGCCCGGCCATGAAGCCTTTACGCGCATGCGCGCCCGCGGCGCGAAGGTGACCGACATTGTCATCCTGGTGGTTGCGGCCGACGACGGCGTGATGCCCCAGACGCTTGAAGCCATCGATCACGCGCGCGCCGCCGGCGTGCCCATCATCGTGGCCATTAACAAGATCGGGCGGTTTCCGCCAGAACCCATCAACACCTGGATGAGCTGCTGGAGATGATTCTGCTGGTGGCCGACATGCAGGAACTCAAGTCCAACCCCAGCCGCCCCGCGATGGGATCGGTGCTGGAAGCGCAGCTCGACCGTGGACGCGGGCCGGTGGCCACCGTGCTGGTGCGCAACGGAACCCTCCACGTCGGCGACTTTTTTATCTGCGGCTCCGTATTCGGCAAGGTCCGCGCCATGATCAGCGACCGCGGGGAGCAATTGCGGGAAGCCGAGCCTGCCAGCCCCGTGGAGGTCCTGGGTTTGGACTCGCTGCCGGAAGTCGGCGACGACTTCCAGGTGGTGACGGACACGGCGAAGGCCCAGCAGATCGTGCGCTTCCGCGACCAGAAGGCGCGCGAAGCCTCGCTGGCCAAATCCAGCCGCCTCACGCTGGAGCAACTGCACAAGCAGCTGGAGGCGGGAGAGGTCAAGGAACTCCCGATCATTCTCAAGACGGACGTGGGCGGCTCGGCCGAAGTGCTCAGCGAGACCCTGCAGAAGCTCTCCAACGAGAAGGTCAAGGTGCGCGTGATCCACTCCGGCGTGGGCGCCATCAACGAATCCGACGTGCTGCTGGCCTCGGCGTCGAACGCGATCATCATCGGGTTCAACGTGCGGCCGGAGAGGAACGCGGCGGCGCTGGCGGAACAGGAGAAGGTGGACATCCGCCTGCACACCATCATTTACAACCTGACGGACGAGATCAAGCGCGCCATGACGGGCCTGCTGGAGCCGGTGTTCCGCGAGGTTTACAGGGGCAAAGCCGAGGTGCGGGAGACGTTCCGCATCACCAAGGTCGGCAGCGTGGCCGGCTGCGTGGTGCAGGATGGCGTGGTGACGCGCGATGCCGAGGTGCGGCTGCTGCGTGACAACGTGGTGGTTTATACCGGCAAGATCGCTTCGCTGCGCCGTTTCAAAGACGACGTGAGCGAGGTCAGGAGCGGCCAGGAGTGCGGCATCACGCTGGAGAACTATTCCGACGTCAAGCAGAGCGACATCATCGAGGCGTTCGTGACCGAGCGCGTCGCCACCGAAGTTTTTGCTTGAGGCCATGGCAGCGATCGGCGTTCTTACCCTGGAGCTGAGGATCGAAAGCTCGCATTCGCTCAAGGACAAGCGTCACGTAGTGCAGAGCCTGAAGGAGCGGCTGCGCCACAAGTTCAATGTGGCCGTGGCGGAAATCGACTACCACGACCTGTGGCAGAGAGCCGCCGTGGCCGCCGTGACGGTGTCCACCGACCATGCCCACGCCGAGAAGGTCCTGCAATCGGTGGAGCACGAGGCCGCCGCCCTGCTGGGCGCGGACCTGGCGGACGCGACGGTGGAGTGGCTGGCGTGAAAAGAAGGCGTTAGTCGTTAGTCGTTAGTCGCTAGTGAATACCACGCCGCCGGCTGGCGACTAACGACTAGCGCTCCGAGGCGCTGCGGGAGGAACTGGCGGAACTGATCGGGTGCGAATTGAACGACCCGCGGCTGGCTACCGTGGACGTGACGGAGGTGCATGTCAGCCCGGACGGGCGGCACGCGCGGGTGCGGTTCGCGGTGCGCGGCGACGGGCGGCAGCAGAACCATGCCGAAGCCGCCCTGGAACACGCCACTCACTACCTCCGGCGCCAGTTGGCTGCCCGCCTGAGCCTCCGGCATGTCCCTGAACTGCATTTCGAACGCGACCTCGACCCCGACGTGGAGAGCCGGATCGAATTCCTCCTGAAGCGAGCAAAAAAATCTCGTGGCCGGACCGAAAATTAGCCCTAAAGCCAAACACTGTGTGGTAGTTTTGTTTCTGTTGGCAGCTCCGGCCGTGTGGCTCGGAGCGGCGAGCCAGGGCGGCTCCCAGCGGGAGCTTCTGCGGCTCGAAAAGAGCGCCGACGCCATGGGCTCGACCTACACGGTCCAGCTCTACGGGTACGACCGGGTGAAGATGGAAGCGGCAGCCGATGCCGCCTTCGACGAGGTCCGGCAGCTCGACGACTTGCTTTCGAACTATAAACCAGATAGCGAATGGAGCCAGGTGAACCAGCGGGCGGCCGAGGGGCCCGTGAAGGTTTCTCCCGAGCTGTTTCGGCTCCTCTCGGATTGCATGGAGTTCAGCCGGCAAAGCGACGGGGCGTTCGACATTACGGTGGGGCCCCTGATGAAGATCTGGGGGTTCTATAAGGGCACGGGTCACCTGCCGCACCGGCCGGAGATCCTGGCCGCGATGAGCAAGGTGGGATACCGGCACGTCCACCTCGACCCGGCTGCCCGGACGGTGCGGTTTGACCGGGCGGGCGTGGAACTCGACCCCGGGGGCATCGGGAAGGGCTACGCGGTAGACCGGATGGTGGACGTTTTAAGACAGAACGGCGTGGAAGACGCTCTCGTGGCGGGCTCCGCCAGCAGTATTTATGGAATGGGGGCTCCTCCCACGGAACCCCGGGGCTGGCGAGTGGAGATCAAGGATCCGAAGCATACGAACCGGACGGTGGCCGAAGCGTTCTTGAAGGACCTGTCGATGTCCACGTCGGGCAGCTATGAGAAGTTCTTTCGTGCGGAAGGACGCGTCTATGCGCATATCATGGACCCCCGCACGGGATATCCGGCGCGCGGCAGCCTGTCGGTTTCGGTGATGGCGCCGCGGACCATCGACAGCGAGGCGTGGGCCAAGCCGTACTTCATCAACGGCCGCCAGTGGACGGCCAGGCATAAGCCAAAGGAATTTCGCGTGTTCTTCTGCGAAGACAGGACGGATCAGCCATGCGCGTGGCTCCAATGACCAGCCGTTTCTTAGATGCGTGCCGCCGCCGGGCCACCGATGTGCGGCCGGTGTGGTTCATGCGGCAGGCGGGCCGGTATCTGAAACAGTATCGACAGATCCGCGAGCGGCACGGGATTCTGGAAATCTGCAAGCGCCCGGATCTCGCCGCGACGGTGACTCTGCAGCCCGTGGAGTTGCTGGACGTCGATGCCGCCATCATCTTCGCCGACCTGCTGCTGCCGGTGGAGCCCATGGGCCTCAAGCTGCGCTATGCAGCCCGCGAAGGCCCGGTAATCGAGAACCCCGTGCGGACCTCCGACGACGTGGATTCCCTCTCCACCGCCAACACCGACGACCTCGGGTACGTGGGGCTGGCGATCCAGCACGTGGCGCGCGCCCTGGCCGGCAAGGCGCCGGTGATCGGCTTCGTCGGCGCCCCCTTCACCATGGCCAGCTACATGATCGAGGGCGGCGCTTCGCGCAACTTCATCCGCACGAAGAAAATGATGTACAGCGACGAGACGCTGTGGCGGCGGCTGATGGGCAAGATCGTGGACGTGCTGGCGCCGTTCGCGCATCTGCAGGTGACCGCCGGCGCGCGAGCCATTCAGGTATTCGACAGCTGGGTGGGCGCGCTCGGCTCGGACGATTACGTGCGGTTCGCCGCGCCGTACTCCCGCGCGCTGATCGAGCGCATCCGATCCACCGGCGTTCCCGTGATCCACTTCGGAACCGGCGCTTCCGGCTTCTTCCGGGAACTGCACGCGGCCGGCGGCGACGTCATGGGGGTGGATTGGCGCATCAATATCGACCAGGCCTGGATGGATATCAGCTACCGCTCCGCGATTCAGGGAAACCTCGATCCGGTGGCGCTGTTCGCTCCCCTGCATGAATTGAAGGCCAAGGTGCATGAACTCCTGAAGCGCACCGGGACGCGTCCCGGCCACATCTTCAACCTCGGGCATGGCATCCTGCCGGAGACGCCGGTGGAGAACGTGAAGGCCGTGGTGGATATGGTCCGGGAATTCAAACCGTGAAGCAGGGGGTCCTGCTGCTCGCCCACGGAGCGCCGGAACGCGTGGAAGACGTGGAGAGCTACCTCTCATACGTACGCGGCGGGCGCCCATGTTCCCCAGAAGTGCTCAAAGAACTCCGCGGCCGGTATGAAGCGATCGGCGGATCTTCGCCCCTGCTGCGCTGGACGCCCGGAGTCACGGCGGCCTCCCACGAGGTCTACGTCGGTGCCACGCCGGACCTGAGCGCCGCCGACTATCGGGGC
>JAIQFU010000100.1 GCA_020073115.1 Terriglobia bacterium | reverse complement strand
GCATGGCGCGTTTCACGATCTGCTGCGCGCTGATGTGCCGGAACCAGTCGTCGGCGACCACGTCGGCGCTCCAGGTAGACGGGGAACTGTCACTTCAGGGCGCCGCCGGCTCGGGGCCGCGGCTCCTTCCGGCCGGCGTTTTGAACGGCGCGAGCCTTCTTCCCAGCCCGGTTGCGCCGGGGGAGATCCTCACCTTGGGCGGCGCCGGGGTCGGCCCGGCTACACCGGAGTTGCCCGCCGACTCCGCCAGCGCACCGGTCCTCGGCGGAACCAGCGTGCTGTTCGATGGCGTCCGCAGCCCGATCCTCTACGCGGCTCCCGGCCAGGTCAACCTCGTCGTCCCATATGAGGTCCACGGGAAGCAGGGATCCTCCTGGCACAGACGGGAAAATCGCGGCCGACGTCCTTCCCAAGCCGCTTCTGCCGGTCTTCGTGCGGATCGGAGGCCTGAACGCCGACGTGCGCTACGCGGGGGCTGCGCCCGGACTCGTGGCCGGCGTCCTTCAGGTTAACTGCGTAGTGCCGTCGGACGCCCCTTCCGGATACACAATTCCCATCCTGCTGATCGTCGGTAACGCTGCCAGCCAGGCCGGCGTCACTCTCGCCATCCGCTGAGAAAGCGCACGGGAATTCCTTCGGAAAGGGTCCCCGGCGGTTGCCGATGGTTAGCAACCCGGTTCCAAACCTTTGTTAGCATAGATCCGCACGAATCGCGCCGTTACAATCTGAATCTAGAGTCGGCAAACGTGGGCTCCTCGGATGACGAACGGCACCTCATTCCGACTGCCTCAAAGGGCCTTGGCCATTGCGGGCAGCGGCTTGTTTCTGCTTGCCTTGGCAGCTTGGGGTCAGACGGGCAACGTGTGCGATCTGAACGGGGACAACTCGGTTAATGTCATCGATGTGCAGTTGGCTGTGAACATGGCGCTGGGATTGGCGCCGTGCAACGCGAAGGTCGCCGGAGCAGGCGTCTGCAATGTCGTCGTGGTCCAGCGGGTGACGAACGCAGCCTTGGGAGGACCATGCGTTGCGGACAACCAGGGGGTTCACAGCGTATCCCTGACCTGGACGGCCAGCATCTCCACAAACGTCGTTGGCTACTACATCTACCGCGGCACGGCCTCGGGCGGGCCGTATACCAGATTGAACTCTTCCCCGGTCGCGGGGACAGCATACGTCGACACCAGCGTCCAGGCAGGCCAAACCTACTACTACGTGACCACGGCTGTGGACAACAACAACTCCGAAAGCGTCTACTCGAACCAGGCTGCGGCGATCATACCGACGCCGTAGCCGCCGGGTTCCCGCCGGCCACGTTCAGCGCGCCTTGGGCAGGTCTGCTTTAGCCGGGTCATACCCCCCGCGGTAGTAATAATAATCAGGGCTGGAGCCTTTCGCGAGGAACCACTCCGGCACGCAATTCAGAACCACGCCCAGAAGCTTCTGTTTCGCCACGATCTCCAGCGACCTGGCGAGCAGTTGTCGATGCGTGTGATCCGGACGCACGACCAGAACCACCCCATCGCACAGGGCTTGAATCAGGTCGAAGTCCGCTACCGCCGCGATGGGCGGCGAATCGATCACCACGTAGCGGAACAGGCTGCGGAACCCGGTGCAGACGGCCGGCCACTTCGCGCTATCGAGGAGTTCGACGGGGTTGCCCGGCGGCGCCCCGGCGGACATCACGCACAAATTCGGAAGTTCGCGGGTATTGATCAGTGCGTCCTCGGGGTTGCAGCCGCCCCTCAGCACATCCGCGAGTCCGGGCGCTTCGGGAAGCCCCATCCGAACGTGAATCGCCGAGTTGCGAAGATCCGCATCTACAAGAAGGACCTGAGCCTCGGTTCTGAGGGACAGGATCGCGGCCAGGTTGATCGCGGTTATGCTTTTGCCGTCCCCGGGCGCCGGGCTGGAAATAACGAGGACGCGGGGCTGCTTGGGGTGTTGAACAATTTTGGTGCGCAGAACACGATATTGTTCACTCGCTCGCCACTGGCCGTCCTCAAAAGGTAAAAGCGGAGAAGGCGCCGGGATGCGAAGGCCGAGGGTGCGAATACGGGCAGGGAAGTTCTCCCCCGAAACGGCGCCTTCCTTGGCGAGGGGCGCGGCTCCGTCTACCGGGGTTCCCACAGGCTCAGGGCCGGCGCCGCCGCGAAGGCCTGCATCTTCAGGCAGGCCGACCAACGGCCGGATCAGGTCGGCGATTGTCCTCCCCCCGCCTTTATTCAGAGTCTCGAATATCTTGCTCAAGCCGTTTCACCTCGTTGCTGTATTCCGAGTTTGCCCGCCAGCCTGGACCAGAGAGAGGGATTGCCCCCGGCGGAGCAGTACCTCTCGAGGGTTTTCATCTGATATCCATCCACGGCCGGAACCGGATAGGCCGGCGGCGGCGCCGGATCAGCCAGCCGCGGCGCTGGGGCATTCGTTTTCGTCTGCGGGACTTCGGCTGCCAACCGCAGATCGCGGCAGGCGCCGAGCACGTGGCGCGCTTCCACGGAGCCCGACCCTTCCCCAAACGCAAGTATCAAGGCGTTGTCACAGATGACGTTCACCACGCGCGGAACGCCCTCGGAGGCTTGGCCGATGCCCGCCATGGCCTCGGGAGAGAAGGGCGGCTCGGCTCCGCCGGCCTTGAGCCAGCGATGCCGGACATAGTGCGGCACCTCGTTCAATGCCAGAGGTCCAATCGCCGTCCGTAACGCAATTCGCTGCTTGAACTGCCTCAGTTGATCTCGGTCCAACAGTTCATCGAGTTCGCTCTGTCCCACCAGCCCTATCTGCAGGAGTTTCTGGTCGGCCGCCTCGAAGTTGCCCAGAAGGCGGATTTCCTCCAGCACCTCGAGACTCAGCTTGTGGGCTTCATCCACGATGAGGGCCGATATTTTGCCCGCGCGCTGGCCGTCCCAGAGGAACCTCTGCAGCGCCGCAATCCGCTGCGGCTTACTCGCCGGGATGTCGGTGAACTCGAAATCCAACAGAACTGCTTCCAGAAACTCCGCGGCCGTCAAAGTCGGATTGACAATCACGCTGGACCGCACCCGCGCCACCGGCAAATGCTGCATAACCCGCGTCAGAAGAGTCGTCTTCCCGGTGCCGGCGCTCCCCGTCAGGACGACGAAGCCCTTCTGAGCAAGGATTCCGTACGTGAACCCGGCCAGCGCCTCCCTGTGCTGGGGGGTCAGGTACAGAAAAGCGGGATCGGGGGTCAGACCGAACGGCTCTTTGTCCAATCCGAAGAATTGGCAGTACATGGTCACACCCGGAAAGGACCGGAAAGCAGGCCCAGGACGAGCATGCCCGGCAGCCAGAGCGACCCGAGCGACGCGGCGGCAAACTTCTTCTTTCGGCCGCCGCCCTCGCCCCGAGATCGCGGCAGGGCGGCGGAACCATGTTCGGGGACTGCGATGTAAGGAAGCCGCGCCAGAACGGTAGCGCCCTCCGGCAACTCCCATTCGCCCAGGAAGACATTCCGGCGCAACTCGAGGAGAAATCCCACAATCAAACCGAGCACCAGGCTTGCGGCGGTCCCCACCCCGTAGAGGATCGGCCGCTTGGGTTTGATGGGCTTCTCCGGGGTCCTGGCCCTGTCCAGAACGGTGAATCTTTCGGATTGCTGCCGCCTCTCCATATCCAGTGCCATGGAGGCGGCCTGGCGCTTCTCCAGAAGAGACTTATAGTTCTCCTTGGAGATCTCATAGTCGCGCGTCAGCCGGGCCATTTCCTGTTCGCGCAACGGCAGGCGCTCCATCCGGTTTTGGTACTGGTCGATCTCGCGCAGGATGCGCTGTTGCTCGGCCAATCGGGTTGCCAGTTCCGCGTCGGCCGCTTTGATCTGCGCCCTCACCCCGCCGATTAGTTCTCTGGTGCGGCTCAACTCCGGGGGTTCGGGCTCACTCACGGACGGCAGGGCGCCGGTTACGCTGGCCGCCGCATCCTTTGCCGCCGGCTTACGCGCCTGATCCCGCTCCTCTAACCGCTTGGCTACGGCGATCGCTTCGCGCATGCTGCGCACCTCGGGATACTCCTCCGTATAAACGGTGAGGAGGAGATCGAGCTTTTCCTGCAGCACCTCGGAGGTCTTACGGGGCGCGACCTCACCGGCGAAGGCGCCCACGGCCACTCCACGCTGCGCCGCGGCGCGGGCGCTTTCCAGCGCGCGGATCTGCGCCGCCGCGTTGGCCTCCATGGCGTTGAGGATGCCATCCTGAATCACCTTGTTCTGCTGGGCGCGGTTGATGGCGTCCCGATTCGCCTCCAGGCGGGAGTTCAGCGCCGTGAGCGTGCCCGCGAGAGTGGTCTCCTGCTGGGGGAGTTCCCCATTATGCTTCAGCTTGTACGCGCTGACTGCCGCCTCCAGCTCGTCGAGCCGCTTCTTGGAGTCGCTGAGCTGCGTCTCGAGAAACTCCGAGGTGCCTGCAGCCTGCCCTTCCCGGGTCTTCAGGTTCTGTTCGACGTAGAGGTCGGTGAGGCGGTTCGCAACCCGCGTGACAAGGGCTGGATCCGCGCCCCGATAGCCGATCCGAAAGGCCCCGGGCCGCCGATTGACGCCGACGGGTACGAGATCAATGCTGATGTCTTTCCTCATCAGCTCCAGAATCTCTTCTTCAAAGCGCGCCTTTCGCTCTTCCCGGTACAGGTCGAAATCGCTGATGATTTTCTTCAGCTCTCCGCTGCTCAGGATCTGCTGCCTGATGGCGGCGATGCGATCCTCAAGATCGCTCGCCACGGTCGCCGAAACGAACTTCTCCGGTATCTTCTGGGAATCGACTAAAATCACTGCCTCGGCCTCATAGACCGCAGGCAACCGGCGTACGACCGTCACCGCGCCAGCCGTAGCGAGAATCCAGATCGAGATGATCCAAAACCTCCTTTTCCACACTGTTCGCGCGATGGAGAGACGGGAAAAGGCAGGGTTGCCGGTTGTCGATTCCTCCTCCGGCTGTGTGTGAAGGGCCATGTCGTTGCGGATCTCCTGGCAATAACGGGTCCAAAACGGCAGCCGCTTTTTTATTCAATGCGTTACGCCCGATAAGGACGAGCACTGCTCGAACTCGCCGGAGAGCGCTGCCGGGGCGTCCTAACATTTTGGAAATGCGACTCCGATTCCCCAAAAATTGGGGACAGCCCGAGCTGGCCCGCCAGAGTTTCATGGATCCCGGTGGGCCGCAGGTCGATAAGGATCGCCTCGAAAGAGACCTCTTGCGGCCAGGAGGCAGTACAGCATGCTCCCCAACCAACTACCGAACGTATTCGTGATGATATCCATCGTGTCCGACTGGCGTGTCGGAAGATAGGCCTGCAGAATTTCCATGATGAAGCTGACCAGCGCTCCCACAACGACGACTTTCAGCATGGTCCGCCCGGCAGATGGCTTCGAGGACAGATACGCGTAAAAAAAGAAACCGAAGGGGATGAATCCGGCGATGTTCCGCAGGATATCGGGGAGGACGAACTCCTTCCAGAAAGGCATCACGAAGGCCTGGTACTCAATTCGGTACTTCGGCGGGATCAGCAGATCGGGTCCGGGCCCCGTCCGGTTGTGGACCAGGGCGCCGCCGTGCTCGTCGAAGAGGTAAACGGCGGCGCAGCGTTCCTGTTTGGCCAGGTCCGGCCGCCCCCTTGCGGTCCAGGATTCGTAGTGGCGGCGCACCTGTGCGGCCGCAAGCTCATCATGATAAATCGCCAGGCCGCGCAGCCGGCCGGCCCAAGCCTCGTTTTCCGTGGGCGAAGTCCCGGCGACCAGAAGGCCCGCGCAGTCAGCCGCCGCAGGACGGTAGCCCCGGGACGCGTTGGCCAGAACGCCATCTACATATATCGCGGAACCCTGTGGTCCCGAACTGAAGGTAATGAACAGGGGCCGCAAGGAGCGGAATACGTTTTGGAGGTAAAGACTGCGGTTTCGTGTTCTCCCGCGGCCGAGGTCCACGTCGCTTCGCACCCTGAGGTCGCTCTCGGACTGCTCGAGGGCAAACGGCACGCCGCCGCGGTGGGCGTCGAACGCCAGGAGGGTACCCCAGGCTTCGCGGAGCGCCGGCTGAACCCAGAGCTCGATGCTGCATGACGGCGCGGAACCCACTGGCTGGAACTCGCCCTTGCTGACGATCGTACCCGGGTAATCGAATTGAAGCCCGTTCTCCCCGGCGAGCCACGCCACCCTGTTGGCGGGAGCGCGAAAAGGCCAGAGGCACGCCGCCACAATGCCGCAAAGCACGAGGGCCGAAACAGGGCCGGGGAACCTCTCGATCAGACTCCCGCCCAGAGACAGCGCCGCCACCCCCCTGCCGCGAAGCGCCATGGAGACGGACGATTTTATCAGAAGCGATCCTTTCGACGCATCCGGAGGGTCTGGCGCGAGGGGAATCCTACTTCCCGGCATTCCCCAAGAGCTGGCGCGCCACGGCGGCTTCAGGCAGCGCCGGATCCGTTTTCGTGGCGGCTTCGAGCGCCAGGCGGCCTCGTTTCGGGTCGCCGGCCTTGAAATAGGCCATGGCCAGATGATATCGGCGGCGGGCTGTGGCCTCCTTGGCGACAGCGCTCTCGATATGCGTCACCGCCATGGTATACAGGCCCTTCCGGTAGTAGGTCCAACCGAGGGTATCATCGACGGGCGCACTGTCCGGCGCAAGCTCTTTCGCCAACTGAGCGTACTTCAAGGCTTCATCCGCCTGGTTGTTTTCCGCCAGCAGGTAGGCCAGATTGTTGAGCGTCGCCGCGTTCTTCCCATCCAGTTCCAAGGCTTTGCGATAGTGCCCGATCGCCGCGGCCGGGTTCCCAGCCGACGACTCCAGCTGAGCCAGGAAGAGCCGGCCCGGCAGGTTCTCGGGGTGGGAGGCGACCACTGCCGAGAGCTCTCTCTTTGCGTCCTCAGCCTTACCTTCGTACGCATCCAGTTCTGCGAGGGCGATGTCAGCCGTTACGAGGGCCGGATTGGCGGCCCGGGCGGACTCGAATGCCTTTCGCGCCCCAACCCGGTCCCCGTTGGCCGCCAGGATCTGCCCCAGAAATTGCTGCACGGGGGCCGAGGCGGACAGGCGGGCGGCGTACTCCCGCACCTTCTGCACGCCGGCCGGCGCCTGCTTTGGCGCGGCATAGCTCTGGAACAGCAGGTTCAGCGCGCGGACGTCTTCGGGACTGTACTTGAGGACCTCTTCCACCGAACCGCGAACCGCGGAATAATCCTTCTGGCCGAATTTCAGGACCGCATCCTGCAGAATCGCGTCGGGAATTCTCCCAAGCGCCAGGGCCTGGTCCACGCCTTTCCGGGCTTCGTCTTTCTGCCCCAAAGTCAAGAGCGCCCAATTCCGCTGTACGACGACAGGAGCCGTGCGCCTCTGATCTTCCGGCGCCTCGTCCAGGAGCTTGAGCGCGGACTGGGCGCCCCCGGTCGTGGTCAAAACCTGCGCCAGCTCGAGACGGGCGGCGGCAAACCGCGGATCGACTCGCAACGCTTCTCCCAATTCCTGCGGGCGCAGTTCGTTGTGGCCGCGCGCCTGGTGGAGCTTCGATAGCAGATAATGAGCCTCCGCATCGTTCCGGAAGCGCAACACCTGGTTCAGGTCCGACTCCGCTTCGGCGTATTTGGCCGAACCCAGGTAAATCCGGCTGCGCTGCAGGAGCGCGTCCGTATCGAGGCGGTTCCTCTTCAACGCCGCTGTCAAAACCCTCTCGGCGTCTCCGATTCGATTCAGGGCAAGATATCCCCTGACCAGGCGGGTACGCGCATCCCGGTCCTCCGGATCTTGTTTTGCCAGTTTTTCCATCTCGGCTACGGCCTCGTCCCGTTTGCCGGACTGAAACAAATAAAGGGCATGGAGCGGCCTATATGCCTTGTCCGGCAGGGCCGAAAGCCGGCGATACGTCTGTTCGGCCTCCGCAGCCTGACCGGCGCGCACCTGCATCGCGCCGAGGGCGATCAGCGCGGGTCCGTATTTCGGGTCGAGATCGAGGGCGCGGCGGAACTGCTGCTCCGCTTCAGCGCTTCTTCCCGTCGAGAGATAGAATCCCCCCAGGTACACAACGGGGACCGGGGCTTTTGGAGCCTGCGCGACGGCTTGCTTGAGCGCCTCTTCCGCTCCAGGCGCATCTCCGCGCCACAGCCGGGAGTGAGCAAGGGCGACAGAAGACTGCAGGCTGCCAGGAGCCTTCCGAAGCGCCTGCTGCAGCAGGGCCTCGGCGCTCTCCGGCTTCCCCAATTCCAACTCGGTCAACGCCAGCAAATTGAGGGCTTCGATGTTGTCTGGCTGCAGATCCAAAACGCCGCGCGTGCGCTTCTGGGCCTCCAGCAGCATATCCGCGCTGCGGCTGGCCACCATCAGCTCCGAGAGTTTGAGCTGGGCTTCGGCGTGTTTCGGATTCAGTTCAGACGCCCGCCGAAAGAACGTGACGGCCGAGGTAAAGTCGCTTATGGCCAGGTACGTCAAGCCGAGCTGATAATACGGCTCGGCGTCTTTCGGCTGGGCGGCAATCGCGTTCTTGAACTGGATAATCGCGACCTGATAGTTCCTGACGCCAAACGCCTCTTTCCCCTTGCGCAGATAACCGGCCTCTTTAGCCTGAGGGCTCCGGCAGCCGGAAACGCTCAACATCGACAGGGTTAGAAAAACGCTTATCCGTATCGAGCGAGTTATAGGCACCTACCAAGAACCTTTCCGCTTCTGCTTTGTGTGCAAACTAACATCGTCTTCGAATACATATTGCTTCACTTTGTATACAATGGCGCTCCACCGCCGCTCCACCGCCTGTAACCTGGGCGTCGTACTTTCCAAGCAGGCGCATTATGCACGTAACTTTCCACTTCCGCCGCTTTGCTTCCGCCAACACCGGAGCATTCCCGCCGGGGAAGCGCCTCCGGCTTCCGTGGAAGTGCGCGGGGTTCCCCGTAGCTCCGCCGCCTCGCGTGAACTCTACGCTGGTTTCGAGAGCAGCGCCCGCGGCCACTCGACGGCAGCGTCGCGGAGGAGGCAGTAATCTTCAATGCGGCAACCCAAGCCAAACCCCAGACCGTCCTTCATCGTTTCGACCCGCGCCACCCGAGCCTGACAGCGGAGCACGAGCGCGCCTTCGGCGGCGTTTCCAAGGTGCGTAGGAACAACGAGATCGCACCCGATTTGTTCGCCGGCTTTCAGAGGTTCATCCAGGATGCAGTAAAAGCCGTTCCTGCTCAGGTTAGTGGTCCTGCTCCGCAGGGGATGCGCACAACCGCGATGCGCGACGTATACAAACCAATGCAGAGCGAGCCGGCGGCTGCTGCGCCTGTCGTCGTGCGTGCGAACGTCCTCCCCTTCGCGTTCGAGTCGCCCCGCAGGATCGGGGAGCAACGCCGCAACGGGGGAAGACGGGGTCACAGTTCAACGCCAAAGCGGTGCATTTTTGTTTCCAACAGCACGGAGCCCAAAAAGTGGGACTTCCCGCGAGACGTAGGGCAGGCTAATCCCAGTACCGATTCCAATGTGTCTATGTTATCAATGGAATCAAGATCCTTAGTACTAGCGAGTTACTATCTGCAGAGATCCCCCTATTACCAAACATCCGGATGTTTTTGACGGAACTTATTGAACATGAATTAGGACTCTGATATCCTTTCCGTGTTCAACGGAAGGCGACTAGGTTCCGAATCGCTCGACTATGGGTAGCTCAGGTTCGCACCCCCGGCATCCGGCGCTCTCTCCTTTAAGTTGCCTAGGACGGAGCCGGTAAATGCCCGACCTTTTGAGGCATTGTGGAGGCTGGAGGGCTTTTTCCGGCGAGCGCGACCTTGATCGCGCCGGCCGTCTGAACGGGCGCCGGCCAGACCGCTCGATTCTGGGGGGGCCGTGGGACTGAAGATTGCGCTGATCTCGCAGAATCTCTCGCTGGTGGAATCGTGCCGGGCGATTTGTGTGGAGTTGTGCGGACCGGACTTTACGCTGACCGCCGGGACCGGGGGCGACCTGGCTTCGCAGGCGGACCTCTGCGTCTGGGACTTCGTCCCCGGCGAGGCGGATACGGTTCTCAAAGCCGCCGAGCCGGAAGGACTGCAAAATTGTCTGTTTCTGGTACAGCGCGGGGACGTGGGGCTGTTGCGGGAACTGGCGGCTTCGGCCAGTCTCAATTTCCTGCTGAAGCCGCCAACGACCGCGACTCTACGGGCCTACCTGGGCGAAGCGTGCTGGCGCTGGCGGGAACGGGATAGGGATTTCGCGGCGCGGAGGCTGCGCGCGGAGCGGGACGAAATGTTGCAGTGCCTCATTCAGGCCAACCTGAGGCTGCAGGAATACGACCAGGATCGGACCACTTTCCTGGCGCGCTCCCTGCACGATTTTCGCGCGCCCCTGACGACCTTTGCCGGTTACTGCTCCCTGATGGCGGCGGGCGATCTCGGTCCCCTCACCGCGGAGCAGCGCGACGCGCTAGACAGGATGCAATACGGCGCCCGGCGGCTCTCCCGCATGACGGATGCGATGTTCCAGTTGAGCGTTTCGCATTGCGTCCGGCAGAAGTTGGTCCTTCAGCCGAGCGATTTCCGGGAGTGCGTGGAGAAAGCGCTGCTGGAGGTCACGCCCCTGATCGATGAGAAGCGATTATCCGTCTCCGTCAACGTGGACGAATCGGATCCGCTATACGTGGACAGGGAGCTTTTGGATCAGTTGCTCATTCACCTGCTGGAAAACGCGTGCAAGTTCACGCCTCGAGCGGGGGCGATTGACATCAAGGCCTATCCCTTCTTCTGGGATCGCAGAACCCGGCACGCCGCGCGGCTGGATCCAGCCAGGGACCGGCGCATCGAACAAGTCTACGCCGCTAATTCTTTCCGTGTTGACATCCACGACTCCGGCCCGGGAATTCCTGTGAGCGATACCGAGAAGATCTTTGAAGAGTCCGCATCGTACTCCGGTGGCCGGGACCGCTCCGGGGGCGGCCTCGGGCTGGCGATTTGTCGAATGATCGTGCGCCAGCATCAGGGACGCATCTGGGCGGAAAACGGTCCGGCCGGCGCGGTGTTTTGCTTTGTGCTCCCGCTCCAGAGGACCGAGGTCGAGTCTCGGGGCGATGGCGATGGCGCGGAGAATCGTTATGCGGAGTGAGGCTCGGCCGGAACGCGCGGGCTTACCGGCTGACATCACGATTCTGGTGGGAGAAGACGACCCCGAGGTGCGGCATTATCTCGAAATAGCGCTGAAGTGCCAGGGATACTCGGTTTCGCTTGCCGAGGACGGGGAGGAGGTTCTGGAGCGCCTCCGCGCCAATGACCCGCCGGTGTCAGCAGTCCTCCTGGATATTTTCATGCCGAGAAGGGACGGTTTCGAGACGCTCCGCGAGATTCGCCGGATGCACAGCGACGTGCCGGTCATCATGATATCGGGAACGTCCGAGCCGTCGAAAGTGGTGGAGGCGGTGAAAAAGGGGGCGCAAGCTTTCCTGGGGAAGCCGGTCAATCCCACGGATTTGCGCAATGCGCTCAAAGCGGCGCTGGAGAGCGAGGCGCCGGCGGCCCGAACGCCACCGTGCCAGGAGGCCGCGCCGGCCGACGGGGCCCAGATCTTCTTTGGCGCGACGCCTCAAATGCGGAAACTGCAGGACCTCCTCGGCCAAATCGCCTGGTCCGAGGCTCCGGTGCTGATTCACGGTGAGACCGGCGTCGGCAAAGAAGTCATCGCCCGGGAACTGCATGCCCGGTCTCCGCGCGCGAAACGGGCGTTTCTCAAGTTGAATTGCGCGGCGTTGCCCTCGGAACTGGTGGAGAGCGAGTTGTTTGGCTATGACCGCGGCGCCTTTACCGGGGCGTTTCAGAAGAAGCCCGGCATGTTCGAGTTGGCCGATGGAGGGACCATTCTGCTGGACGAAATCGGCGATATGGACTTCAAACTCCAGGCAAAACTCCTGCAGGTGCTGCAAGATCATGAGTTCCAACGCCTGGGAGGCAAGGAGATCGTCAAAGTGGACGTCCGCGTGATTGCCGCCACCCACCGCGACCTGCGGCGCGCCATCGTGGAGCAGTTATTCCGCGAGGATCTGTACTATCGCCTGGACGTGATCAGCATCGAAGTGCCCCCCTTACGCGAGCGCAAAGCGGATATCTTGCCGTTGACGGAGTTCCTGCTGAGGAAACACAGCGCGCCAGGCGCCGCCAGCATCCGCCTCCCCACAACGCTAAATTATTAACAATAATTTTCAAAGTAAAATGGTTTTTCGTAAAAAATAACTTTTCCCCTTT
>JAIQFU010000099.1 GCA_020073115.1 Terriglobia bacterium | reverse complement strand
GCGGGCGGCATCGACGAAGCGGTCTTCATGAACAATGACGCGTTCGCGTTCTTCTCAGATGTCACGCTGAGCGGGACCGCGCCGGATTGGACGCCTGGCGGCACCACGGCGTTGATCTGCAGAACCCCGGTTACGATCCCCGGCGCCGCCCCGGCGTACTTCACCTCTGCGTTCAGGCCGCCGATGCTCACCGTAGTCGCGTTCGCCAGTTGCGCCAGCGGGGGTTGTGCCAACGTGCCTTCCACCGCGCCCGTCATGGCCCCTCCCCCCGTCGCGTAGATCTGGAGGACGGAGTTGCGCGCCGCCGGGTGGGCCGCGCCGTTTACGGAGTTGTCTTCGTTCAGGACCGCGCCCTGTCCGCGCCCCGTCGAATCCAGCGAAAACACGGCGGGCGCCGTCGCCGTCACCCCCACTGAGATCGGGTTGGACGGCGCTCCCAGGTATTCCACCTGGACCTGCGTGGACTGCTTGCCTTGCACCGCAAAAGGAACCACGGCGCTCACCTGCCCGCCGAGCGCGTAGATCATGGGGGCCGGCGCGCCGTCAAACAGAACCCGCGTCCCGCCCGCCGTCGTACTCACCGCGCCCGAAGCGCCAATGGTCGGAAACTGGATCGACGCCGGCCCCAGGTTGGTCCCAAAAACCGTTACGAGCTCTCCCGGCGCTACCCCTCCGCCCTGGTAACTCGCCGCATTCACCACGCCCTGCGCCGGGAACGCCGGCTGCTGCGAAGCCGAGCCTTGCGTCACCGTAAACGTTTGGCCGGCCACCGTGATGGTTCCCGCGGCAAAGCTCGAACCCGCGGGGTTCTGCGCTACAAAATAGGTGACGCTCCCATTCCCGCTCCCCGGCGTCCCCGAATTGATGGTGATCCACGGGACATTGCTCGCCGCCATCCACGGGCAGCCGGAACCCGTCGCCACCGAGAGGTTGCCCGTCCCGGTATTGCTGAACGCTTGGCTCGCCGGCGTCACCGAGTACGTGCAAGCGGCCCCCGCCGAGGGGGCCAGCGTCTCGGCCCACCACGTTCCGAACTTTCCCGTCTGCACGC
Source organism: Terriglobia bacterium (assembly GCA_020073115.1). Lineage (GTDB taxonomy): Bacteria > Acidobacteriota > Terriglobia > Bryobacterales > Bryobacteraceae > BOG-224. The sequence continues at coordinate 10,837 of JAIQFU010000099.1, read as the reverse complement.
CGGGCGGCGTCGCGGCGTATTCCTGCAAGGTCCAGAACGTCAAATCGTCTGCGGGATCCACCCAGGTGACGCTGTAGTCTCCCCAGCGGTTGCTCCCCGACCGCGCTCCGATGCTCACGTACGTGCTTTCGCCGGGCTTGAAGATCGTGTCTCCCTGCGTCGTGTTCGGCGGGTCCGATGCCTTGCGCCACGTGAATCCGGCGCTGGCGTAGCCGTTCTCGCTGAACCGCGTGTACCCCATCAGCACGTCGTTGTTCCGGTTCACCGCGATCGAGGGATAGGCATAGAATGTGGCCCCGGTAGGATCCTCCTTCCGTCCCCTCTGCACCACCTGCCGCGCCGCCGGGTCGATCTGCATCCACTGCGCCGCCGCGCGGGTCGGCGTTGAAAGGGGAAGGAAGACCGTGTGCGCGCACCAAATGGAACCGCCGCGCATTGCGCAGTTCTGAAGCCGGCTGTCCCCCGTGTCGATCTTGGTGGATGTGCCCGCCTGCGGCGCGAAATCGTCCCCGTTGGGAGCGCTGTCGGACCACGCATCGCTGATCGTGATATCGCCCACATTCCCGGGGCTGAACGACTCCTGTCCCACCGGCCCCTGCAGCTTGCTGATCCGGACCGTGCCCATCCCGTCGTTCACTCCCACGTCGCCCGCGAACGTCTGGACGAAATACAGCGTGTCCGGATGGTTGTCGTAGTCCAGCGCCGGAATCAGTTCCCCGTCCGGGTCGCTGAACGTGGTGTACGCCCCGGACCCGTTGTTGTACAGGTCCGCCTTGTTGAACACGTAGAGCGTGGTCCGCAGGTAATTGCCGCTCCTGCGCAGCGAAAACAGGTTGACCGAGACTACCACCCACTTCCCGTTGAATCCGAGCACCGGGTAGTCGGCCCAACCGCCGCTCGAGCCGATGTCGATTTTGAACTGGTTCCACTTGCCGCCGGGATCGCCCGTCTGAGAAACGGCTACGAGCAAAGCGGAACTCGATTTCTCTCCGTTGATCGCCACCGACGCGATCCAGCGGTCGCTCGCGGCGTCGTATTGAATCCTTGGATCGAAGATATCGGGGAAGGTCCCCAGAGCGGACCAGAAGGCTTCCAGTGAGATCGGGTATCCGGATTGGACCGCGCCCGTTCGCGTCTGGATCAGCGCCTGCGTGTTCAGCATAGTTACGATGTGCTGAGGCCCCACCGCGCCCGTCGTATCCGGCGGTATCGCCGTGTAATTATCCGGAAGCGCCTGGAAGCCTCCGTACGGCGGCGGGGAAGCCGGCGTGGTCGCCGCGTGAGCCGCCGTGGCGCGGGCCTCCTGGCCTGCCTTGCCTCTCGCTGCGCTTCTCGCCGGCAGCGCCCGCAAGGGCTTATGCACCATCAGCGGAGCCGCCTCCGCCGCCCGCGCGTGGCTCTCGGGACGCGCCGCTATGTCCTCGAGATTCACCGTGGCCTTCGCGTCCGCCGCTCCGCGCCGTTGCGCGGACGCAGGAAACAGGCAGGCTGCAAGCACAGCCGTAATACGCAAAAGATTGGACCCAGTCATGGAAGCCGTTTCAGAGCCGCGACCGAAGGGAGCGGTCGTCGACCCCTCCAGAGACACTCCTCTTCGCCCGATCGCCTCCATTGTCTGACGCACTCTGGGATACTGAAGTTTCGACTTCATGACGCCCTCGGAACCATTTCTGTCGCGCGCCGCCCGGTGGTTGGCCTTCGCCTCCGCCATCGCCATCATGTTCTCCATCGCGGCGTCTCAAATACTGCTGGCCCTTGCCTTTGCGGCGCTGCTGGCCTCCGGGGAGAAACTCCGCATCCCGCGTATCAAGTGGCCCCTGGCGCTCTTTATCCTGGGAACCCTGATTTCCCTGGCCTTCTCGGGCAACCCCGCGGCCGGTCTGCCGCAGGTGCGCAAGTTCTTCGTCTTTCTCGAACTCGTGGTGGTCTTTTCCGCCCTGCGCGACCTCCGCGTAGTGCGCTGGCTCTTTTTGACTTGGGCGGGAATCGGGGCCATTACCGCCCTCCGCGGCTTTGTTCAGTTCGCCGGGAAGGTCCGTGAGGCGCACGATCTGGGTAGGAATTTTTACGAGTATTACGTCTCCGAGCGCATCACCGGCTTCACCAGCCACTGGAACACCTATTCCGCCGAGGAGATGTTCGCCCTCATTATGATCGGGGCGTACCTGCTCTTCGCTCCGCGGCGGCGGGGCGCGTGGCTCTGGGTCCTCTGCAGCGTCTTGATGGCGCTCGCCGTCCTGTTGGGAGAGACTCGCGGAATCTGGATCGCCGCCGCCGCCGCCGCCCTGTATCTCCTCTGGTTCTGGCGCCGCTGGATGGTCGTCCTCGTCCCGGCTGTCGCTCTCGTGGCTTTCGCCGCCTCCCCCGCCTCCCTGCGCACTCGCTTCACGTCCATCCTCCGGCCTGCCAAGATTGATTCCAACCAGTTTCGAATCGTCACCTGGCGCACCGGCCTCCGCATGATCGAACGGCATCCGCTCCTCGGCCTCGGACCCGAGGGGGTGAAGTACCATTTCGACGAATACGTCCCGCCCGATATCCCGCGTCCTCTGCCCATCGGATGGTACGGCCACCTGCACAACATTTATCTGCACTACGCCGCCGAGCGCGGCATCCCGACCATGTTGGTGTTGATGTGGCTGTTGTTCCAGGTTCTGTACGATTGCGGGCGTGGCCTCCGCGCGCTTCCACCCGGTCCGAGTGATCGCCGGTTCCTGTTGCACGGCACGATAGCGGTCGTGCTGGCTACCTTGGTCGAGGGATTCGTGGAGTTGAACCTGGGGGATAGCGAGGTGCTGACGATGTTTCTGGTCGTGGTCGCCTGCGGCTACCTGGCGCTTGAGAAGCCCGAAAAAGAAGATGTCGCCGCGGCTTGAGTCGCTGAAGGGTAAGGAAATCGTGCTCGCCGGCGGCGCCGGCGGCCTGGGCGCGCCGCTCGTGGAATCTCTTCTGGCCGAAGGCGCACGCCTCGTCGTCGGCTATCGCGCCAACCGCGAGCGCGCCGCGCGCTGGAGCAAATCCGCGCAAGTCGTCCAGTCCGATCCCGCTTCGGCTTCGGACCGCGCCCGCCTGCTCGAGTCCGCGCCCGCTCTCTACGGCCTCGTCGTGCTCTCCGGCGATCCCGCCCGCCTCGCCGCCCCGGATCAGATGGAGTCCGCCATGCTCCGCTCGCACGAGGTCAACTACATGGGCCCTATTCTGCTCGCGCGCGAGGCCGCCGAACGTATGAAAGATTCCTCCACACCCGGCGCCATCGTTCTCGTCTCCACCATGCAGGCCAACGCCCTCTTCCCCGGTTCCACGGCCTATGCCGCCCAGAAAGCCGCCCTCCAGCATGCCGCCCGCATCCTCGCCAGGGAGTGCCGTGGCCCCGCCAATATCCGCGTCAACGTGGTGAGCCCGGGAGTCATGGCCGCCGGAATGGCGCAAGCCAGCATCGCCTCCGGGAAGTACGACCGTTTCCTTCACGAGGGCGTCATCCCCCGTTTTGGCCGCGCTGAAGACGTCGCCCGCGCCGTACGTTTTCTTCTTGAGCCCGACAGTTACATCACCGGCCAGGTCCTCTGTATCGACGGCGGCATGTCCCTGTAGTCCGTGGAGTACCCACTCGTGCATGCCGTGGCCGCACTCCTGCGGACGCGCTCCGCGGTTGCCTACACCCCCATCAGCCCCGTTCGCCGCTGCCCCCGGCCCATCGGTAGCCGGTACCCGATCAGGCAGAACTGGTCCAGCGCGAACAACACCACGCACTCGGCGCCCTCGGTGAACGCCAGCCGGCGCTCCTTCTGCCACGGCGAAGTGTAGTCCCCGATCCCCACCAGGTGGCTCATCTGCGACGGCGGAAATCCGAACTGCGCGGGCCATCGGATCGACTCGCGCGCCATGTCCAGATCGCGATCCCCGGTGTATGTGAAGTTCTCCGTCTTGATGCACGCCAGGTCCGCCGGCGTCCAGTCCGCCTGTGGCCAGTTGATGATGCGGTTCAGAGCCGTTTCGTTGACGTCCGGCGGGTAGAGCGCCTCAAATCGCGCCGCGGAATGCTTCTGCCGCACGAACCCCGCGATCCCCGCCGTGAACTCGCCGATCAACCCCGGCAGAAGCGCGCATTCGTCCGCGAACACGTCCGGCGCCGCGTTCTGGCTGGGGATCACCGCCATCGGCCTCCCATAGCGCGCCTGAAAAGTCGTCTTCGTATGGTCGTCGTAAAACGGCATCCCCGCCGCGGAAGCGAAGTACCACCACTGCACCTCTCCGAATTGCAGGTACGGCTCCGTCCCCGCGTCCGCCATCAGGTCCGCCATGTCCAGGTAAGCCTGCTCCCAGAACGCCCGGCTCGCCGGACTGAAGTTGGTTTGCAGCGCGGGCGTATTCAGATATGCCGCCTGGCCATCCGGATATCGTTGCGCTACCCCGGTTTTCGCCGCCCCGTCCCCGTGTTGCAGTTCCATGCTGAACCCTGCCGTGGGCCGAATCCCGTGGCTCTTCAGCGCTTTGAAGTAGCTGCGGTGCCAGTCGCGCGCGGCCCGGTTCATTCTGGGCAGCGCCCCCATGTCTGTCCGCCAGCCGTCGGCCCACGCCGCCGCACTGGTATCGCCGTCCGCCCCGCCCGCCAGCGGCCCGCTTACCTGCGCCGTGAAGTTGGCGCTGCCCCCCGTATCGGCGGCCGCCGTGATTCCGTTCCCCTCCGCCCCCATCGCCCGCGCCCCGATCGTTAGCGTCCCATCCGTTGCGCTCGCCCGTACCGCCGTCGCCCCGGCATTGATCGCCAGTTCGAACGCCCTTGCCACGCTCTCCGCCGTGTCCCCCATCAGGTTCAAATGCTGGAACAGCGCGCCGCTCACCGTCACGTTGGTCAACCCGCCGAAATCCGGCGCGCCGGCGAAAGTCACCGTCGCCGACGCGTATCGATGTCCCGGCCGGACCAGTTCATAAAACCACATCGCTCCCGCGTAATGGTTCGCGCGCCCTTCGAACCCCAGCGCCCCCATCAGCCACGCTGTGCGCTCCGGCGCCAGCGCGATGGAGTGATCCGTGTCCCAGTCCGTGGCCAGCGTCGTGTTCCCGATCTTCGGGAACCAAGGCGCTTCCGCCGCCGGAACCGCAATCTCGTAGAAATCGAAGTAGAACGCTCCTCCGCCCGTGTGGGTGACCGTTATTGTGTGCTCGCCCGCCACGGCGTCGCCCGCCTTGACCCGTACCAGCGTGTCCTCTCCATCGATCGCCAGGTTTTCGCTGCGCACGTTCCCATCGAAGTCGATCGTGATCCGTGCTCCCGCCGCTAACTTCCGCGTTCCGACGTAAATCGCGTGGTCGCCGCTTGCCTCATAGGCATGGGACACGGAGGCGCCCGGCGTTTCCGTCATCCGGATCGACCCTCCCGAGTAGTTCCCTCTCTCCGCCTCCCGCCACGTCCCCGAGTACGACAGCGATTCCGAATCGTCTTCCACCCGGCGGCTGCCTGGACCGGCTACCTTGTATTCGACGTTCGTCCCCCCGGCGCTCCAGTTCGATACCGTCACGCTGAACTCCCCGCGCGTGAACTCACCCCGCGGCTGCTCCGGCGCCCAGGTCCACCGCATTTTGCGCACGCACCCGGTCGGTACCCGCGCCCGCATCGTAAACTCCGGCCCCACGTACCCCTCGAGGTTCCCGAAATCGAGGTTGACCCGCCATTTCGTCGGCGACGTCCCCCCGCCCAGCGCCTGCCAACCCGGTTGCCAGGTCTCCGTCTTCAGTCCGCTCACGTTGGCGTACGCCCCCACCCGGTTTCCGTTCGCCCCCGCCGAGCCCTTGTACCGCAGCGTGATCCTGCGGCCATCCGCTTCCGCCGTCATCCCGGTCGTGTCCGCGTGCGTCGCAATGGCGCTCGCCAGGATCGACGCCGCCTCCTCCAACTGCTGGCCGCCGTACATCATGTGCGTCGCATGCCGGTCCCAAGGCGAAACCCCGTCTCCCGCTTCCCACGCCAGTTCCACGTAGTCGCCGCCGCTTACCCCCCCGCCTAGTTCGAACACCGCTTCCGCCGCGCGATACTCACCTTCAACCGGCGTCGCGTGCTCGCGCAGCGGCACGCGGTAGAGCCGCTCGACCCCGTCCTCCTCCGTCGCCCAGATGCGCAGGAACGGCCATTCCACCGTGGGCCACAGCGTGCAGTCCATCGCCATGCAATTCACGCGCTCTTCGTCGTACGATAATTGGATTCCGCTCAAGTCCCCGTCCGGCAGGCAGCGCAGCGCCGGATGCTCGAACACGTTGTCGCGATTCCACTCCACCACGGCCCAATCGAACTGCTGCCTGAACGTTCCCGACACCGTGAACCCGTTCGCGCTCGTCTCGCTCAGCGCCGCCACCGCCGACGGCCGCCGAAAATAGCACTGCAAATCCCGATCCGGCCGCAATTTCGTCAATATGTCCCCCATAATCCGCGGCAATCCTCCCCGGCACGTGGCGTGAACATTCATGTTCGCCGTGTCGGCACTCCTGCCGACATCCGGCCCCCCGCCCCCCTACAGCCTCACCACCACCGTCAAATCCGCCCCCGGATACCCTACCCCCACCGACAGCACCGAAACCGTCACCTTCGCTCCCGCCCGCAACGGTTCCAGGTCATTCCCCTCCACGCTGTCCGATGTCGAAATCCCCGCCGCGAACGTCACGGCGCAGTAAGGCGCCCCATCCACGTTCAGCCTCACCCGCACCGGCGCGTCCGCCGCGCTTCCCAGAACCGCGAATACATCCCGCACCGCGTGCGACGCCTCCACCACCAGCGCCGGCGCCGCCGCGTCGTCCACCGCCAGGAACCCCTCAACCTGGAACGTGTACTGCCCGCCCGAAAGCGTGCGCAGCCCGCTCTCCGCCGTGTGCGTAAGGCAGATGCTGCTCGTCTCGCTGTTCGCCTTCTCGTTCGTGACATACAGTTCCGCGCTCGCCACCCGCGAATCCGGCAGCGGAATCCCGTAGCTCCAACTCCCGGAGTAAGGACTTCCGAAGAAGTCGCGCGGAAACGGTGCGATGGTCGTCTTGCCCGCCAGGTGGTATACCGCCGCCGCGGCCGCGTGCGCCGCCGCCTCGCTGCCGTGAGCCCTCCGCGTCACCCGGTACCGCAACCCGCCGTCCAGCGCCTCCTCCACCCGCATCACTTCCCGTTCGATCTGGATGTAGCTCCCCCCCTGCGCCGTTCCCGCCTCGCTCAGTTCGACCGCCGCCTCCGCCTCCCCAATCGCGCTCGCCAGCGCAATCGCCGGCTTTCCTTGGAGTTCGTCCCAGCAGTACATCGTCAGGGTAGCCGCCGTTACCGACCGCGTATTCGCCAGGTCCCCGAACGATACGCCGCTCAGCTCCACCGTCCCTCCGCGCTTCCCCGGCCCCAACCCGAAATACGGCTTCGGTGGTACCTCCGCGTCCGCCGACCCCGTCCCGCCGATCTGCCACCGTGTCACCGGCGAAATCTCCGGGTCGCACTCCAGGTCGTTTACGTTCGCCGCGCGCCCCGTGATGTGCGCCACCTCGCCCTCCCGGTTCGGAATCGCGAACTGCACCGGCCCGGCTTTGGCCTGCGCTCCGAATTTCCAGCCGCTCTCCGCCACTACGAAGTAGCTGCTCGCGTCCGGTTCCACGCCCCATCCGGGCGCAACCGTCAGCGTCGTCGCCGTGTTCGATATCGCCGTGCGCTCCTGTCCCGCCCCGCGTCCCCGCGTCACTCGCACCGTTGCTCCGCGGTGACCGTCCTCCGCCATTTCGAGCGATTCGCTTCCCACCGTGTTCCCCGTGTGCAGCGTCGCTTGCCGCTCCGGTTGCCGCTCCAGCCGCCAGTAGAAATTGGCGTGATCGAAATTCGCGTCCGGCGGCGCCGCCGCTTCTTTCTCCAGCCCGGCATCCGTGAACTGTCCCGCCGGCGTCTCGTCCTTCGCGATACGGAACAACCGCGCCGGGTTCGTCCCGCGGTACACGTTGAACCCCGCCGTCCCCGGCGCGAAACTCAATCCCGTGAGCGTCACCTTGCTTCCGTCGCTCATCACCGCAGCCCCCACCAGAAACGACAGCGCGCTCTCGTTCCCCGCCGCATCTTTCGCCGATACCGCGTAGTACAGCGTCTGCCCGCCTGAAATCGTCCCGCCTTCCGCTACCCCGGCCATCAGGCTCACCAGCGGGATCGCCGGCCCGGCGCCCCCGCCCCCGGCCGGCGCAGTCCACTCCACCTTCACGCTGCTCTCCACCGTGCCGTCTTTCCCGCTCGCGGCCCGTTCCTCCACGCCGAACTGCATCTCCCCGTGTTCGTCCACCGCGCTCCCCACCAGTGGCCGCGGAATCCCCACCCCCGCGTCCCCCTGCCGTCCGCTCCCGCCGCCGGACTCTCCGCCGTCCGTGTACCAGCCGTCATCGTGGATTTGCGCCGTGATTTTCGATGTCCGGTGGTTCACTCCCGGCGCGATCTTCAGCACCCGGAACGGTTGCCGCTCGAAGCCTTCTTTCTGATACGTCACCGTAATCAGGTCGCCCGGCCGCACCCCGAACGATTGCACGCTCGTCTCGAACTCGATGTACGTGTTGCCCCGAACCGATTTGTCGAGGTTCAACTTCAGAATCCGTCCCGCCTGGTGGTAGTGCGGCAATCCCACCGCGTTGAGCGTCGCCGATACCTCCTGCCCGCTTCGCTCCACGTCCTCCGGGTCCACCACTGAGAAGCTGTCCTGCTGGTATCCGTTGAGCGCGTCCTGGAATTCCACGCTGAAGCGGTTCGGCGTTTCCGCCATGCTCCGCGAGTACAGCCTCACGCTCGGTTCTCCGTCCGTGCGCCGCAGGATCCCGCTGAATCCGTTGCTGCCGTCCCCGAACTCGTAGCTCGGCCAGCCTCCGTTCAGCGGCTGCGCGCTGTTCGACCATGCGGGCTTTACCGGCTGCTCGCCGGCCAGCGTGTTCTCCACGCGAAGTTGCAGCGCGCCGTCGGCGCCGTAGGTCAGCAGCAGTCGCGCCGCCGTGCGGATTCCCCTCGCCAGGTCGCCCGCGCTCTTCCGGCTCTGGAGCGCGACATTGCACTCGAACCTCGGCAGCAAGATCGGGTTTCCATATATGTCCGCCGCCTCGATCGCCTCGTCGCAATACGCCGCCGCCCCCGCGAAGCTCGGAACGTCCATCTCCGCCGCGCTCCATCCCATCCGCCGCAGCACGTCCAGCAGGATCCATGCCGGGTTGCTGCTGAACCCCTCGTTCAGCCATGCCCCCTCCGCGCCGTACATCGGAACCTTCAGCCCCTGCGCCAGTACCTTGATGCCCGGCAGCGTCGTCCCGTCGTTCAGCCGGTTCGGCACGGCCACCGAAAGATAGGCCATGCTCCCGTACGGGTCCCCTTCCGGGAACTCGGGGTTCGGCCTTCCCTCTCTCGCGCCCAGCGTCGGCGTGTTGTACCAACCCGTCCCCGTCATGTTCATCCCGGCCACGCCCGCCGGGATCTCCACGTTGTTCACCAGCACCTTCAGCACGCCCTGCATCTCGCCCGCGCCCAGCAGGACTTCCATCCGGGTCAGGTTCCCGTCGTTGCGCGCGAAAACCACCGGCGGCGCGTACCACGCCGTCCCGTAGATCATCGGGACGAAGTCGTTGTACCGCGCTGCGTTTACCGCTACCGCCGACGTGTGCCAGTTCTTATCGCCTGCCGTGCGCACCGAAATCGACGGCGGCACGAACTCTATTCCGCCGAAATGGCGAAACATCCCGCGCGCCTCGCAGTCTGTCCGCGTGTAGCTGCACGGGGGGAACGGGTCGCTCCCGTGCAGATAGCCTTCCCCTCCCGCCACTCCCGCCGAATACCCGCACCGGTAATATCGGGAGTACTTGCCGTTGCTGCCGCCGTCCTTCGCTTCTTCCCTCTGCGCCGGACTCGCCGGGAACGGCCACGGGCAGCGCCGCTGGATTCGCACCTGCGGCAGCAACAGCCGTTGCAGGTTCATCCGGTTCGTCGCCGTGATTCGGAACGTCGCTTCCCTGATTTCATCGGGAGCGTTGCAGATCCCCTGGAACAGCGTCGCCTGGTCGCTCGCCGCGCCCTGGTTCCGCAGATCGTAAAATACGAACCCGACCGTCAGGCGCGCGCCCTTCCACCCCACCGACCTTTCGATCTCCGAAAAATGCGAGTCGGCGTTCGCCAGCGCGATCGAGATCTGCGGGATCCCGTCCACCCCCTGGCTCGAAGCCGCCTGCATTTCAAAGATATTGTGCTGAACCACGCGCGCCTCGTAGACTCCTCCCGGCATCGGCGCCCGGTGCGTGCTCCACCGTTCCTTCCGCCCGTCCGCCAGCGTGCAGTCGAATAGCAGCAGCGGCGTCTCCGTGATCGCCTGTTCCTTCAGCTCAAAGATGGTTGACATGGATGATCTGTACCGCGCAGGAATGCCGCCCGGGGCCGGTCGTCGTAATGGGCAGCTCGTCTCTACCGAACCGCGCGTCCTCGTACACCCCGCCGCGTGTGCTTGCTTTGTAGGCCGAGGCGCCGGCCTGCGGTTCCGCCTGAATCCCGAAAATCTCCACCGCCGCGCCCGCCGGCAGTTCCACCCCGAACCGGACCGTTTGCGCGCTCGCGTCTCCGCTCCCCGTCATCGCAATCCGGCTCCACTCCCTCGTGACCTTCCGTTCCGCCCGCGTCTCGCCTAGCAGCAGGGTGGCGCGGGCCTCCTGGCCTGCGTTTGCGTTTCTGATATACATGCTCAAGCAGTAGGTATATGCGCCCGGCGCTTCGAGCGTCTGCCAAATCCCCTGCGGCGCCGCTCCGGTGTTGGCAATCCGCCACGCCTCCGCGCCCCCGCCAGGGTCCGTCACCCCGCCCGCCACCGTCAAGAACGCC
>JAIQFU010000098.1 GCA_020073115.1 Terriglobia bacterium | reverse complement strand
CACACCTGGCTTCGAGCGGTGAACCCGGTCCACGTGGCGCAGTGGGGGACCTTCGTGACCACGCCGCGGGTAAGCAAAGAGACGGCCATGGTTCAGGTCCGGACCAAAGTGCTCAACGAAGCGGCGGCCGCCGCGGCCTGCACGCTGGCCAGCGCCGTCGTGGACGGCGCGGGGAAGGTTGTCCAAACGGCGGAAGCCGCGCAGGAGATCGGCCCCAACGGGGACTACGAATTCACGCAGCAGTTGACGTTCGAGAACCCGGCGTTGTGGAGCGTCGGCGCCCCATCGATGTACACGCTGCGCAGCACCGTGCGGGTGGGCCAGCGGGTGGTGGACGAATGCGAAACGCCGTTCGGCGTCCGCGAAGCCGTGTTCGACGCGGACAAGGGGTTCCTGCTCAACGGCGAGCACGTGAAGCTGAATGGCGTCTGCCTGCACCACGACGCCGGCTCCCTCGGTTCAGCCGTGCCCGAGCGCGTCTGGGAGCGCCGTCTCGAAATCCTGAGGGAGATGGGCTGCAACGCGATCCGCACCAGCCATAACCCCGTCGCGCCCGAATTCCTCGACCTCTGCGACCGCGTGGGCTTCTGCGTCATGAACGAGATCTTCGACGAGTGGAAGGCCGGCAAGCCGCAGGTTCGCGGCAACGGGTACTCGCTCTACTACGACGACTGGCACGAGCGCGACGTCGCGGATTTCGTCCGCCGCGACCGGAATCATCCCTCGGTCGTGCTGTGGAGCTGCGGAAACGAGATCGGCGACCAGCTCAGCGCGCGCGGCGTGGAGATCCTGCGCGACTTGCTGAATATCTTTCACCGCGAGGACCCCACGCGCCTGGTGACCGCGGGGTGCGACCAGATCGCCGCCGAGCCGCGCCCGGCGCCGGTGGAATTCCTGGGACAACTGGACGTGGTGGGATATAACTACGCCGACCGCTGGCGCGAGCGGAAAGAACTGTATTACAGCGTCGACAAGGCGGCGCACCCCAACTGGCGCATGATCGGGACCGAAAGCTCCGGCATGGGCGGCATCCGCGGCGACTACCGCGGCATGGTTCCATCCGCACCGGGCCAGGCGGCGGCGGTTCCGGCGCCTCCCGCGGCCGCGCCGGCTGCCGGGCCGGGACGCGGGGGACCCGCGGGCGCCGGTGGAATGTTCGGCGGGCGCGGCTTCGGCCGTGGCTTCCGCGGCCTCGACACCGAGCAACTCTGGCGCTTCGTCCGCACCCACGATTACGTGGCCGGCGACTTCATGTGGACTGGCATCGACTACCTGGGCGAATCGGGCTGGCCGAGCCACGGCGCCAGCTCCGGCTGCATCGACAGTTGCGGCTTCCCCAAGGACGGTTACTACTTCTACCAGAGCCAGTGGACCGAAAAGCCCATGTTGCGCCTGTTCCCGCACTGGAATTGGAAAGGGCGCGAAGGCCAGTTCCTGACCGTGGCTTGCTACACCAACTGCGACAACGTCGAGTTGTTCCTCAACGGCAAATCGGTGGGGACCAAGGGCTTCGCGTTTCCGCGCTACGGCATGCAGGGGCGCTACGGCCAGCAGGGCCCGCAAGCCATGAGCGGCATCCGGACCACCAACGACCTGCACCTCTCCTGGGACGTCCCGTACGAGCCCGGCACGCTCAAAGCCGTGGGGACGAAGGCGGGAAAAGAGGCGGTCACGGTGGAGATTGCGACCACCGGGGACCCGGCGGCGGTGAACCTCTCGGTGGACCGGGACACGATCCGCGCGGACCGGCGCGACGTGGCGCACGTCACCGTGAAAGTGGTGGATTCCCAGGGCCGGATGCATCCCGACGCGGAGAACGGCATCACGTTCGAGGTGGAAGGCGAGGGCCGGCTGATCGGCGTGGATAACGGCGACATGTCCAACATGGAAGACTACAAGGGCAAGCAGAAGAAAGTCTTCCACGGCATGTGCCTGGCTATCGTGCAATCCACGGCCAAAGCGGGGCAAATCCGGGTGACGGCCACCTCGCCGGGACTCAGGCCGGCCACCGTGACGATTGCAGTGGCGTGAACACTCCTGTTTGCCGTGTCGGCACTTATGCCGACACCCGGCCCCTGCATGCCGGCATAAGCGCCGACACGGCAGACATTATCGCTCCGGCCCGCCGGGCGGGGCCGTCATATCTTCATCACGAGCCGCGCTTTCGTGCGTCATTGGCGCCACCTCGAACCGGCCCGCGTCGTCCTGTGTCACCGTGTACAACTCGTCGAAGCCTTCCGTCCAGGTGGGTGGCTCGAGGCGTTTGTGCGCGCTCACCACGCCGGCCAAGGGGATCATCGCCCGTCCGGTGCGCTGCCGGTTGCGGCGTAGCGCGTCCTGTAAAGAACTGACCAGGAAATAGCCCTTCACCCGGAAGCCGGCGCGTTTGGCCGCGCCAATGTACAAGGCCCGGTCCGCGGCGCGCACGTTCGTGTTGTCAACGGCAAACGGCTGGCGCGTATCCAGGCAGGCCTGGAGGAACAGGCGCTCGCGATGGCGCGTTTTCAGAAGATCGAGGCTGATGCGCACGTGGGTATCGAAGAAGGTGGAACGATAGAACGTGCTCTTCCCGGACCCCTGTATGCCGATCAGAATGACGGCTTCCATTCGCTGTTCGTATCGTAGCGTAGCGTAGCGTGGTGGATCGCAAGCGGCCTGGTGGTTTTCGGCCACCGCCCGGCCGTGCGCTGGACGCTATCGCTATACATTATCAGGCACTTAACAGTTTGCGTGGTACGTGCAAATACGAGTGCCGGAACGGAGGTCGAAAATGAAGAAACTCATCTGCACTGCTTTTTTCGCTCTCGCGCTGGGAGCAGGGGCGGCGAATGCGGCGGAAGTGTTCGTCGGCATCGGGCCGCGTTTCGGGCCGCCTCCGCCTCCGCGCCACGTGATGGTGATGCGTCCGGGCCCGCGGCACGTTTGGGTTCCCGGGTACTACCGGTGGAACCGCGGCCGCTACACGTTGGGCGAGGGGTTACTGGACAATGCCGCCGCGGCCGCACGCCGTGTGGGTACCCGGCTATTGGGCCCCCCGGCGCGCCGGTTATATCTGGATTGGCGGCTACTGGCGGTGAGGGGCTGGTCGGGGACCTGCTCCACGTGGCGCAAGTCCCCGGCCTGCGTTGCCGTTGTCTAGGGGCGGCGGAGTGCGAAGGCCACAATCGTCTGGCCCCGCCTGCCGGTAGCCTTTTCTAACTCCTCCAGCAAAGCGTCTTCCAGGCCACCGGGGTCCGGCTCCACTTCACAGGCGGCGATCTCTTCATCGCTGGCGCCGCGATAGCATAGCTCGCAGACGCCGAGCGGGCCGCCGCCGGCGCGCACGGCGGGGCCGAAGATGCGGCAGGTCGCCGGGCGCGCGGCATAGAGGTCGCAGGCCCCCGTCTCCGGATCGAGCGCGGGGCAGGGCTCGTCGTCGGCAAACGCGGCGAAGCGCTCCTCGGCCTCCTCCCCCTCGTCCAATCTCCCCGTGGACGCATCCCCGGGATAGCCGCCCGAAAGGCGCTCCACGGCGGCCTGGGCCCGCTGCCGGACGCGGACTGCCCGCTGGGGATCCCGGCCGGCAAGTTCCGCGAGGCCGGCACGCAATCGGAGCGCGTCCAGTTGCGTGATCGGAAACGGCCCCATGCAGCATTCGACGCACCCCAGGCGGCAAGCCAGCCAGTCGCCGCTCTTGCGCGCGGCTTCGGCCATGGCGGTATCGAGAATTTGAACCAGCGTGCGGTCGCCCGGTTCCAGGCGGGCGAGTGGAGCCATATCCTCAGGGTACCGCCGCCAAGGGACGGCCGGCAGGCGGTGCGCGGAGTAAACCGCTGACGCCCGTTCTCTGCCGGCTGCGCCTCACGCCGGCTGCAAAGAAATCCGCCAGGCGTAATACCTCGGGCCGATATACTCGAAGCATGACGCCCGGCTTGCTTTACCTGGTGGCCACGCCCATCGGGAACCTCGAAGATATTACCTACCGGGCGGTCCGGATACTGGGTGAGGCGGATCTCATCGCCTGCGAAGATACCCGGCAAACGCGCAAGCTGCTGGAACACTACGGCATCCACAAACCCACCACCAGCTATCACGAGCACAACGAGACGGAACGGACCGCCGAACTGGCGGAGCGGCTGCTGGCGGGCGCGGTCATCGCGCTGGTCTCCGACGCGGGCATGCCGCTCGTCTCCGACCCCGGCTACCGGCTGGTGAGGGCGGCCATCGAGAACGGTATCGCGGTACAGCCGGTTCCGGGGCCCTCGGCGCTGCTCGCGGCGCTGGCGGCCTCGGGGCTCCCCACCGATGCGTTCCACTTCGGCGGCTTCCTGCCGCACAAGCCCGGCCAGCGGGCGAAAGCGCTGGAGGCGCTGGCGGAGGAACGCGCCACGCTTGTGTTTTATGAAGCGCCGCACCGGCTGCTGGAGACCCTCGAAGCCGTCGAGGAAACCCTCGGGCCGAGGCCGGTGGCGGTGGCGCGCGAGCTGACCAAGATCCACGAGGAGTTCCTGCGAGGCACGGCAGCCGAGATCCGCGCCCAGTTGGCCGAGCGCGACGCGGTGAAAGGCGAGGCGACGCTGCTGATCGGCAAGGCCACAGCCCCTCCGCCCGACGACTCGCCGCTGGAAGAGGCCGTGGCGGCGTTGATCCGCGAGGGAATGCCGCGCATGGACGCTTCGGCGAGGGCCGCCGGGTCGTGTCCCACCCCGTCCCTGAACACGATCCTCACCTTCTCGATGTCCGCGATGCGGCGCGCGGGCTCTCCGCCAGCTGCGCCGCTGTTGGCCCGGGCGCGCACACATCGGGCTTTTTTCCCGGCAGGTACTCCACGTCGGTCACGATGCCGTGTTCGAGGTTATCGATCCCCATGGCCGCCGCTTCGTGGAACCCGACCGAGCAGAGGTGGCCGGTCAGGGTCAACCCCCGGGCATGCGCCGCGTCGATGGCGGCCTTCAGTTCGTCGCGGGTGATGTTGATTCCCGGGGTAAAGGAGACTTGGGCAATTCCAGCCGACGTGAGGAGCAAAGCGCAGAGCGAGAAACGCATGGAGCAGATGATAGACCGGCGGGCGCGTGTGGCGGGCTGGATGCGTAGTAGACTGCGGAAGTCGAAGGAAATCGGCAGACGCGCGGAAAGGCCACCCATGAACATTCTCGACGCGATTGGAAACACATCGATCGTTCGCCTTCGCAAGGTCGTTCCACCCGGGTGTGCGGATATCTTCGTGAAGCTCGAGTGGGAGAACCCCACCGGCAGCGTCAAAGACCGGATGGCGCGCGCCGTGATCGCGCGCGCGGAGGAGGACGGTAGACTCAGGCCGGGAGACACCGTCGTCGAGTACACGGGCGGCAGCACGGGAGCATCGCTGGCGTTGGTGTGCGCCGCCAAAGGCTATCGCCTCCACATCGTCAGTTCCAATGCGTTCAGTCAGGAGAAACTGGACCACATGGCGGCGCTGGGGGCGGAGTTGACGCTGGTCCGCAGCGAGGGCGGACTCACCACCCGGCAACTGATCCTGGACATGATCGAGGCCGCCCGGGCGTTGAGCCGCGAGCCGCATACCTACTGGACCGACCAGCTCCACAACGCTGACAGCATCGCCGGCTACCACCCGCTGGGCGAGGAGATCTGGAGTCAAATGAAGGGCGGGATCGACGCCTTCGTTCACTGCGTCGGTACGGCCGCCTCTTTGCGTGGCGTGGCCGCCGTGCTCAAGCGGTACAAACCGGGTCTCAGGGTCGTCGCGGTCGAACCCGCGGAATCCCCGGTGCTGCGGGGAGGCCGGGCGGGACCTCACCACATCGAGGGAGTGGGGATCGGCTTCACTCCTCCGCTCTGGGAGCCGGCTCTCGTGGACGAGGTTCTGCCAATCGCGACAGAGGACGCGAAGCGCATGGCCGGACGCATCGCGCGCGAGGAGGCCCTTTTCGCCGGGACGTCTTCCGGGGCCAACGTCGCCGCCGCCATGCAAGTGGCGGAGCGGCTCGGGCCAGGGGCAAAGGTGGTCACGCTGATGGTGGACTCCGGGCTGAAGTACCTGACCACCGACGTGTACCGGAAGAGATAAGGCGCCGGGCTTCTCGGAACTTCTGAACTCCACGAACCGTATCTTCAACATGGCAAACGCAACGCTGTTCGCAGCGGGAGCGATTTTTGCGCTCCTTGCGGTCCCGTCTCCGTCTTCCGGCCAGGCGCTCGATAAACTCCAGCTCCACAAAGTTCGCGCCGTCACCGCCGAGTACCGCGGCAACAAGGCGATCCACCTCACGCAAACGCCCGACGCGCAAGGGGAGGACACGCTCGCCATCGTCACCGGTCCTGAGCTGCAGGATGGCTCGCTTGAAGTGGACCTGGCCGGCGCGCCGGCGCCCGGCGCCTTCGGCGATGCGCGCGGCTTCATCGGCGTGGCATTTCGGGTTCAGCCCAATGCCGCGAAGTTCGAGTTGCTTTATCTGCGCCCGACCAACGGTCGCGCGGACGACCAGCTTCGCCGCAACCACGCTACCCAGTACATCTCGTTCCCGGACTGGCCCTGGCAGCGCACGCGGAAGGAAACGCCCGGGCTCTATGAATCTTACACGGACCTCGAGCCCGGCGTGTGGACCAAGGTGAGAATCGTCCTGGCCGGCGCGAAGGCTCGCCTCTACGTTCGCGGCGCCGAGCAGCCCTGCTTGATCGTCAACGATCTGAAACTACCGCCGTTGAAGGGCGCGATTGGACTCTGGACGGGTCCAGGCACGGACGGCTACTTCGCGAATCTGCGCGTAACTCCGCAGGAATGAGGACGCCCGGATAACAGGCCTGGCCGCCACGGGGCCGCGGTGCGCATCCTCGATCGGCGTCGTCGCGCAGGATCTGGAAAACGGACGGCGGCCACGCGCCGCGCCGCCGCCGTCCGCGATTCCCACCAGGGCTCCCGGCATCCGTCAGCGCGGGAGCCGCGTGTTCTCACGGGAGAGTGACGGTTCTCCCGAGCAGGGGATGTGGGTCCGACATCACTAGCGCCGTTTGAGGCGGTGGGACCGACGTGGATAGGACATCGGTAAGCGCCACGAACAGATAGTAGGTGTAGGCGCCGCGCGGCAGCTTGAAGCGGGCGCTGGTCCCCGATATGCTCCTGGCCGGCTGACCGTACTTGTCGTAGGCGGCCTTCGATTTGATCAACTCCCATCTGTCGATCGGGTCGGAGGCGGGTCCTACTATGTAAGCCCAAAGTTGAAGGTAAGGCACATCCGGGTAAGCGGCCAGGTCCCAGCTAATGCCACCGGCGCTGGCGGTCACCCTGAAGCGAAGATTGCCATCCTCGTTAATCTCCGATTGCCCCCAGGACGTCACAATCAGCGGTGACGGCTGAGCGAAGCTGGCGGTCACCAGCACGGCTGCCAGGGCAAACGCCGATACGATCGGGAACGCGCGAGCGAAACGTAAGACTTTCATGATTCTTTCTCCTTTTTCCAGCCCCCGATCCAATCGGGGGGACGATGCGTGTCGATGGATCGCTGCGAACGACGGATGATGCCGGATCCCGCTATTTCTTGGGATCGACATCGTTAGCCTTGATGCTCCACACCTCCGCGCCGGGGCTCAGGGGGAGGAGGATATCCGGCAGCCCGGGAGCGATCATATTCGAGGCGGTCCCCAGCCACAGTTGTTTGTCGGAGCCCAGTACCATGGTCCGGATCCCGTAGTTCCAGATTCCCCAGTTCAACGGCAGCGCAGCCTGTTGCCAGTTGATGGCGTCGTCGGAGCGTCGGAGTACCAGAGTTCCGCGGAGCCGCGTGGCACGGCCGTGAAGAAATCCTGGTTGAATGTCCCCAGGAAAATACGGCCGTCGACTTCCGCCATGGACCAGGCGTAGGCGTTATCCGAGTTCAGGAACCCGTTATCGGTGATGGTGTTCCAGTTTGTACCGTCGTAGCTGAGGAGATTGAAGCCCATGTCCAAGTCCACATTACCGGCAAACAGGAGGCCCTTGCCGACGAACAGCTTGAGGACCCCCAGATTGGTGGTAGGGTTCAAGATCGGCATAAATGCATCATTCAGTGTTGTGCCGTCATAGGAGTAAAGATAGGGAACCCCGACCTGCCCGAAGACGCCGATGTAGAGCTTGCCGTTGTAGACTCGCAATTCGGTGACGGCAGGTGTGGCAAGACCAAATTTCTTAATCAGGTCCCATGTGCCGGTGGTGTCCGTGTACGACCACAACTCTCCTCCGGCGTAATTGAATGTGCCGAGGTAGAGTTTTCCCTGGTACGAGGCCAAGGCGCGGAAAGAAACGTTCACGTCCGAACCCAGGGGGGCGGAGGTGGCGGAATTGCAGGGCCCCGGCACGGGCGGCGTCACGGAGGGGGCGCAAGAAACGGGTATGAAGGATTTCCCGTCCACAGAGCTGAGGATCTGCGAGCCAGGGAAGTTCCACTTCGGGTCGGCAAGGCTACCGGGCCCGGAACCGAGGCTGATGCCGGTGACGAACGAGCCCAGATCGGACCCCACATACAGCTTGTTGTTGTGGGTTTCCATGATGCGGAATCCCTGGGACGATTGGTCATCCAGGAACCGGGTCCAGTCCTTTTTGCTGTAATCGAAACGCCAGATTTCGGCATAGCTGGTGTCGGACCCGCCCAAGCCACGCTGCCCGAACAATTCGAGGCAGGCGAGGGATTTGTAAATCGATGGGAATGGGAGAGCTGGATTGCTGATGCAACCCTGAACAACGGGGTCGTCGTTGTCGCCGTCGATTGCGAAGTAGTCATAGTAGGCATTCTTGGTACCCACCACCATCGCGCCGCCGAAGTCCTTCATGGACCAGGCGTACTTGTTCCAAGGATCGCCGAACCCGCGGCCCACGGCCGTCTTGGTCCCGGCACGCGGCGAGTTCATCATATTGGTCCACGGGGATGCCCCGCATTCGAGGGTGAAATCCGAGGCCCAAGCCTGGATGCTGCCGTTGGCGAATTTGAGGTTCACATAGAAACGGAGCAGCGCGTTGTCCTGGGCGCCCTGGACGATGGCGCCGGAGCCGTCGATCTTGCTCTGGCCCATCATGCGCGCAGTCATTTTGAACTTGCTGTCGAGCGAAGCGGGGCTGATGTCGGTGCTCGCCTTGAGGAGCGCCTTGGCGTTGAACGAATACCGGGTTCCTGAAGCGCTGCCGGTTCCGTCGCCATGGACGCTGATCGCATACCTGTACTTGACCTGACCATCCTTGCCGGCATCCAGCGATGTGTGGATGCTTCCCTTGATGTCCAGGAGGACCATCTCGCCATAGTTGATGGGGGTGACCGAAGTGCCGTTGGGCATGACGAATACGGCACAGGGGTCGGATAGAACGATCTGCCCCTCGAAGGCGTGGTCCGCTGCTTGTCCAATCAGTGGCGACATCGCAAGACCCGCGATACCCAATAATATTCGTGTAATCAACGATTGAGTCATACGGCTGCTCCTTTCCAGAACCGTTTTGCGAGTTAGGTGTTCGATCAACAGTACGCCGCGTTAGCGGCAGACAACGGGATCGGGTATACCCGTTGGCAACCCTGCGCACCTGCGTTCCTGTGCCGACTTCCCGGCCGCGACGCCGGCGATGCGCGGCGGATTGGCGCCTCCGCCGTAGACGGTCAAAAAAGTCCACAATAGGGCCGCCGCGACAATCAGCCTCGTGTGGACCCATGGTGATAATTCAATGTGTATCAGTGGTATGCTGCCCCCAACCGGGCCGGACCTTCAAGGACATGCCCGGCTTTGGCCGCGAATGCCCGCGAATGTCCGGTCTAAAATCATAAAAAAGGAGTTTAGGACCTCTTTATGTACGGTTGCCTGCCGGCGTTTTCGCCGGTTCCGACGGATGCGGGCCGGCTTCCCGGTGCTGGTCGAGTTGCCGGAGGGCGGATCCGGTTTCCGGATGGCCGGCGGCCCGGACGTATTATGGGTCAAGGAGTAGGGAGCCGTGGCCACGCGTCAACCCAAGGTTCACAATAAACTCGGCCGGGCAGCAGTTCGGATCTTTGCCGCTAACGATCGCATAAACCAGATCCTTATCGAGCATCTGGACCCTGCCGCCTGGAGAGCCAAACCGCCCGGCAAGGCCCGCACCATTGCGGCAATCTTTACGCACATGCACAATGTCCGCTCCAAGTGGGTCAGGCTCACAGCTCCGCACCTGAAGGTTCCACGACAACTCAACCGCGCGCACTGCACGCCGCGGCAAGCCCGTGCGGGATTGGCCGAGAGCGCCGCTCGCTGCGCCGACATGCTCGCTGAAGCGCTCGGCGGTTGCGGAGGCCGCGTGGAGATGTTTCGCAGAGACGGCTGGGCTCCGCCTTGGCCGGTTGGCCCGGAAATGCTGTGCTACATGCTTTCTCACGAAGCCCACCATCGCGGGCAGGTGTGTATGCTCGCGCATCAGCTCGGGTTCCCGCTGCCGAACGAGGTGGCGTACGGGATCTGGAATTGGGAAAAGCTCTGGAAAGAGTGCGGCTCGCCTGGCGTTCCCGGCCACGATTCTTAAGGAATCGTTAAGTAAATGCAATTCCCGGAGTGCGGCAGCAGTGTCGAACACGCGCCGGAGAATCGCTCCCGCTAAACGCTCTGACCCGTTCGGAAGTGCCCCGGCGCGGGCCATCCCACTCGTTGCCCCGGACAGGCTGGCGGGGGCAGTTCGATTCCGTCCCTGGCTATTGTGTTCTCAGTGGCTTGCAGAGCGCCTCGACGCGCCTGCGGTGCTCTCATCTTCTGGCGCAGGTGGTGGCTTCGACAAGGAGGAGCCAGAGAACGGCCCTTTCTGGACCGGCGGAGTCCGCTCGGGATGGAATGAGATAAGCGGCTCCGATGGACCCGGGTCGGGTGTACACTTGCTACGGCAGGAAACCAAAAGGAAGTTCTGGAGAGAAGGAGTCGACCAATGAGCCAATCAGGGAAAAGGTATGGCAAGGCAATTCCGCGAGGCTTATGTTTGGCGCTTAGTTCTGTCACGCTCCTCTTCGTCATGGAGGGGCAGGCGCCGGCGCAGTCTGCGCTGACGCATCATGTGCGCCAGGACGTCGCAAGCGGGCACGCCCAGTTTCTGAACCCGCTGCCCGCTACGCAGTCCCTGCGCCTCGACATTGTTCTCCCTCTGCGCGATCAGGCGGGGCTGAGTAGATTTCTGCGGCAGCTTTACGATCCTTCAAGTCCCTCCTACCGCCATTTTCTTACGGTGTCGGAGTTTACGGCGCAGTTTGGTCCCAGCCAGCAAGATTATGACGCGCTGACTCGCTACGCCACGTCGGACGGCCTTCAGGTGGTAGGCGGCTCCCGCGATGGAATGGATCTGCAGGTCGAGGGCCCGGTGGCGGCGATTCAGACGGCTTTCCATGTGAGCATGGGCGCTTACCAGCACCCAACGGAAAACCGCACATTCTATGCGCCGGACCGGGAGCCCACGGTGGGCCTGCCGTTCCCGCTATGGCATGTCTCGGGGTTGGACAACTATTCGATCCCGCATCCGATGCTCGTCAGTAAGAGCGACTACGCGAAGGCCCACGGCATCGACCCCGAATCCGTCGTGTCCCGCGCCACCACCGGCTCCGGCCCCTCGGGTTCCTTCTTAGGCAGCGACATGCGCGCGGCATACTACGGCACTGGGGCCCTGACCGGCGCCGGCCAGAACCTCGGATTGCTGGAGTATGTCGGTACTGATCTGGACGACCTGGCCACCTATTTCAACAACGTCGGTCAAACCAACACTGTGCCTATAACCCTGCTCTCCACGGACGGGACCAGCACCAGTTGCGTGTATTCAAGAGGCCGAAGATGCGACGACACCGAACAGACGCTCGACATGACCCAAGCGCTCGGCATGGCTCCGGGGCTGGCAAGTCTGGTGGTGTACGTCGGCTCCACCGATACCGCAATTCTCAGCGCTATGACGGCGCACAACCCGCTGCCCACCACAATTGGCTGTTCGTGGGGTTGGACGCCGGCGGATCCGAGCATAGATGACCCCTACTTCCAGAGGATGGCGGCTCAAGGTCAGAACTTCTTCGCGGCGTCTGGCGACTATTCCACCTGGACGTCGTCGGGAAATGCGGAGGCCTGGCCGGCGGACGATGCGTACGTCGTTTCAGTCGGCGGCACGGATCTTAGAACCAACGGCGCCGCTGGCTCGTGGGCGTCGGAAACCGCCTGGGCGGACAGCGGCGGCGGCATCTCCCCGGACAAGATCGGGATTCCCTCGTGGCAGCAGATCCTGGGCGTGATCAACTCGAGCAACAAGGGCTCGACGATTTACCGCAACGGCCCGGACGTATCGGCGAACTCCGACTTCACCTTTTACGTGTGCGCCGACCAAACCACCTCCACCGCCAACTATTATGGCGGGACCAGTTTTGCCGCGCCCATGTGGGCCGGGTACATGGCTCTGGTCAATGAACAGGCTGCTGCCAACGGCAATGCGAGGCTCGGCTTCATTAATCCGGCCATTTATCCGTATGGTGTGGGGACAGGTTACGGCGCCGATTTCCATGACGTCACCACCGGCACGAGCGGCAGCTATTCGGCGGTATCCGGCTACGACCTGGTGACAGGCTGGGGCAGTCCGAACGGGTCTGGCCTGATCAACGCACTTGCAGCCATGTCGACCTCTCCCGATTTCACGATTACTGCCTCGCCTGCTTCGGTTTCCGTGGCGCAGGGCAGCAATGGCGCATCGACCATCACTACTACCGTCTCGGGCGGTTTTAACTCTTCGATTGCCTTTTCCACAGCCGGTCAGCCGACTGGCGTAACTGTGACCTTCAGTCCCGCGTCCATCTCGGGCGCGGGCGATTCAACTATGACCATGGCAGTGGCCCCGACCACCCCGACCCGTACCCACACGATCACCATCACCGGCACGGGCGGAGGCACTACGCACACGGCGACTGTTTCCCTCACGGTTACTCCTGTAGGAGCGTTTACCATCACGGCTTCGCCGAATTCATTCTCCGTCCCCCAGGGAGCCAAGGGGAGCAGCACGTTTACGACGACGATTAGGACGGTGGGTTCCGGCGGCTTCAACTCTTCGATTGCCCTGAGCGCAACCGGACTACCCAAGGGCACTACGGCCACCTTCAGCCCAGTGGCGATCGCCGCACCGGGCTCGGGAACTTCGAACATGACGCTCAAGGTCGGACCATCGACGGCTGCCGGTAACTACACGGTCGCCGTAACTGGAAGTGGCGGCGGACTTACACGGACGGCGACTCTGTCGCTCCACGTCAACTGACCGCCGCTGCCAGCGCCGTAAACTGCCGACGGCAATTCCGGATAGTCGGCTACTTGCGTATTTAGCAGGGCGGCGCGGGCGGCGTAGGGTCCCTCCGTGGTACGCCGGTCACGGAAGTAAACCGGAACCCGGTGACCGCCGGTGAAGGGCGCGATTGGACTCTGGACGGGTCCAGGCACGGACGGCTGCTTCGCGAATCTGCGCCTAACTCCGCAGGAATGAGAACGCCCGGATATCAGGCCTGGCCGCCACGGGGCCGCGATGCGCATCCTCGAACTTGAGCCGGCTCCCCGCCGGAAGGCATCGTTTCCGTGGTATCATGCAGCGCACCTATGCGACTGGTCGCGGGCTCTCAGTTGGATTCCTATGAGATCCTCGCGCCGTTGGGCGCTGGCGGAATGGGCGAAGTGTATCGCGCACGCGACGCTTCGCTGAAACGTGACGTGGCGATCAAAGTGCTCCCGGACCACTGGTCGCGGGACCCTGGACGTCTCCACCGCTTCGAACTGGAGGCGCAGGCCACTGCCGCTCTCAACCATCCCAATATTGTTTCGATCTTCCACGTCGGGCAGCACGATGGGTGTCCTTACATCGTGACCGAACTGCTGCAGGGAGAGACACTGCGGGATCGCCTGCGCCGCGGTCGGATGCGTCCGCGCGAGGCCTGTGATTGCGGCATTGACATTGCGCGCGGACTGGCCGCCGCGCACGACGCCGGAGTTGTTCACCGTGACCTCAAACCGGAAAACCTGTTCCTTACGAAAGACGAACGCCTCAAGATCCTGGATTTCGGCCTGGCCAAGCTCACCCAGCCCGAACCCGCCGGCGCCGATGGCGCCACCGCCACCCTTCCGCAACACACCGAGCCCGGCCATGTTTCCGGTACCGTCGGCTACATGGCGCCGGAGCAGGTGCGGGGACATGCCGCCGACCCGCGCAGCGACATCTTTGCTTTCGGCGTGGTCCTGTACGAGATGCTCACCGGCCAACGCGCCTTCCGCAAGGCCACCTCCGCCGAAACGCTGAGCGCGATTCTGAATGAAGAGCCGCCCCCGCTGGCGCAGTCTGTGCAGGATCTTCCTCCCGCGCTGCAGCGGATTCTGAGCCGCTGCCTGGAGAAAAGGCCGGAGCGGCGCTTTCAGCATGCGTCCGATCTTGGGTTCGCGCTCGAAGCTCTCTCCGATGCGAGCGGCGCCGCGATCGCTGCGCCTCCCCGGGCGGGTGCACGCGCCCCATGGATCTGGATCGCCGCGGCGGTGTTCGCCGTCGCGGTTGCGGCAGCTCTGTTCGTGTGGTGGAGCCAGCCCGCCGCGGTCCCGGTCGTCGAAGCCGTAACCCAGCTCACCAGCGACGGCGAGGTCAAAGCGAACTCAGGCCGATTGGAGACTGATGGCTCGCGCATTTACTTCGGCGAGGGCACGCTGGGGAGCTACAGAATCATGCAGGTCGCGGCCACCGGCGGCCCCACCGCCATCATCCCCACCCGATTGGCCAATTTCCAGTTCACCGCATTGAGCCAGGACGGGTCGTACCTGCTCGGCGCGGAGGGCGACGCGTTCGCGCTGCCTTTCTGGGCCGTCCCGCTGCCCAGTGGAGAACCGCGCCGCCTCGGATCCATCGTTTCGCAGGATGCGGACTTATTCCCGGACGGGCGCATCCTCTTCTGCCTGGGAAACGACATCAATGTAGCCGAAAAGGACGGCTCCCAGCCGCGCAAACTGCTCACTGTCGACGGTCTCCCGGTGGAGCCGAGCGTCTCCCCGGACGGAGAGCGGCTCGTCTTCACAATCTGGTCGCCCGCTCATCGCCCGATCTCGATCGACGAGGCCAAGGCAGACGGCTCCGGTCTCCATGTCCTCCTCAGGAACAGCGCCGGCGGGCGCCTCTGCTGTGCCCGATGGACGCCCGATGGCCGCTACGTTGTCTACCAGAACAGACATGAAGCGCGCACCGACCTCTGGGTCCTGCCGATGCAATCCGGCCTCCTGCGCCGCTCGCCTTCACCCGTCCAGCTCACCAATGGTCCGCTGTCCTATCGATCGGCCGTTTCCAGCCGCGATGGGAAGCGCATTTTTGCTGTCGGCATCGAGCCGCGGGGAGAACTGGTCCGCTACGACGCAAATTCCAGGCAGTTCCTTGCTCTGCTCCCCGCCGTCCCCGCTTTCGATCCCTCCTGGTCCGCGAACGGCAAGTGGGTCGCCTACACCACCTACCCCGACCACGCGTTGTGGCGCAGCCGTAGCGACGGAACTGATCCCTTGCAGCTTACGTTTCCGCCCGGGCAGGTCTTTGCTCCCTCCATCTCCCCGGACGGGATGCAGGTCGCGTACGTCAATTCCGCGGGCGCGATTTGCCTCATCGGTAGGGACGGAGGATCGCCCCCGGCCATCGTGGAGAAGAACGGGGCCTGGCCGCACTGGTCGCCGGACGGAAGCCACCTGGTATTCGTGGATCGCGGCGCGATTCACTTGCTCGATATCCGCACCGGCGGGACTTCCCTGGTTCCCGGACCGGCAGGCCTGTTGAATCCGCAGTGGGTGGGCGACGATAGGCTGGTCGCTGGTACGCCGGACTTCACGAAGCTCATGACCTTTGACGTCCGGACGCAGCAATGGTCCGATTTGGCATCGTTCACGGCGCCCGGCTACGTCGTCAACTGGGTCCATACGCCGGATTACAAGTCGGTGGACTACATCACCGGCGGCGCAGACCCCATGCTTTTCCGGGTGCGCCTGGCTGATCGCAAGATCGAGACCATCACCAGCCTGAAAGGCCTGCACCGCGCCACCGGCCCGGGCGGGAATACCGAAATCGGCGTTGCCCCTGACGGCTCGCCGGTATTCACCCGCGACATTGGCACGCAGGAGATTTACGCACTCACCGTGAAGTGGCCGTGAGTAGCCGCCGGGCGACGGCCAATTGGCCGCCACCCGGCGTCCTCAGGCCGTCTGACCGCAGGGCCTCAAGCCGCTTTGGAGGTCTTGCGGCCCTGCTTCAGAAACTCAAACAAATCGGCGTTGACTCGGTCCGGTTGAGTTGCTGTGATACCGTGGGCGCCGCCGGGATAGTAGATTTCCGTCGCGCCCCGGATCAGTTTGGCTGATTTTTTCGCCGAGTCTTTGACCGGAACCACTTGATCGTCCTCGCCGTGGAGCACCAAGGTCGGGACATCGAACTTCTTAAGATCTTCGGTGAAGTCGGTCTCGGAGAATGCCTTGATACATTCATAGATACTCTTCAAACCGCCCTGCATGCTCCACAGCCAGAACTGGTCGAGCATGCCCTGTGAGACCTTGGCTCCGGCGCGATTTGCGCCGTAGAACATAATCGCGAAGTCTCTGTAGAATTGCGACGGATCCTTGGCGAGACTGGAGCGTAGGCCATCGAACACTTCTATCGGAAGTCCCTCCGGATTCGCTCCGGTCTTAAGCAGGAGCGGCGGGACCGCGGCGATGAGAACCACCTTGTCCACGCGCTTCGTTCCGTAGCGGCCGACATAGCGAGTCACCTCTCCTCCTCCGGTAGAGTGGCCGACGAGTACGGCGTTCGTGAGGTCGAGATGGTCGATCACAGCGGCAAGATCATCCGCGTAGGTGTTCATATCGTTGCCGGATGAGGTCTGGCTGGAGCGCCCGTGACCCCGGCGGTCATGGGCAACTGCCCGGTAGCCGTGCTGTGCGAGGAAAAGCATTTGGACTGCCCACGCCTCAGACGACAACGGCCAGCCGTGGCTCAAGACAACGGGCTGTCCGGCGCCCCAATCCTTGTAGTAGATCGCAGCACCGTCCTTAGTTGTAATAGTGGTCATCTTCGTATCTCCTTTTTTGCGAGTTTTGGCGGCGCAGAAACATCCGCCGCGTGGCGGATACGCCACCGTGATCATCAGACCTTACATAATCGTTCGTCTTCGCTGCGCTTACGCCCCCTGCGGACGCGTCTTTGGGACTGGTCTCGCAGCTTGCAGCCAGGCGTCGAAGCGCGTCTCGCCGAGTCGCGCGTTATCGTTAGGGACCAGTGCCATCTCGCTCACCGCGATCCCGTAGTAGCGCCCGCGCGGGTCGGCGATTACCTCGCGTGGATCCTTGCGAGCAGCCAAGTCCCGTCGGATGAGTTCGTGCAGACGAAACTGTTCGGGACCCCCGATTTCAACCGTGCCATTCACGGGTGAGCTCATTGCGATCCCGGCTAGCGCACTGGCGACATCGTCGGCTGCCATAGGCTGGAAGAGCACCGGAGGCAGGCGTACCTTGTCGCCCTCCGTGGACACATCGGCGATCTTCTTCCCGAATTCAAAGAACTGCGTCGCGCGGACGATTGAGTACGGGATTGCGGAGGCTTTGATCAGGTTCTCCTGAGCAAGTTTTGCGCGGAAGAAGCCGCTTTCGAGCAGACGTTCCGTTCCTACGACCGACAACGCAACGTGATGTCCCACGCCCGCGGCCGCTTCATAGTCCAGGAGGTTACGGGTTGATGTCTCGAAGAACTTCAGCACTGCCGCATCCTCCCATGAAGGGGAGTTCGTTACATCGACGGCCACGGAGGCGCCCTTCAGCGCATCCGCGAGTCCCTCGCCGGTGAGGGAGTTGACGCCGGAAGAGGGCGCCGCGGCTACTACTTCCTGCCCACGCTCGCGAAGCTTATCGACAAGCTTCGATCCAATGAGTCCAGTACCGCCAATTACCACAATTTTCATGATTGTCCTTTCGTGTATAACCGCGGCAATTCTGAATTGCCGGCTATTCGCTAGGGCCGAACAGCCCATCGCTTTGTGACACGATGCTGGTTGTCAGTTGCTTTCGGACGATATGCCGTCAACAACCGCACGACCGGTCCCGATAAAGCCAGCATCTCGAAGGCAGTCACACATGGTGATCCCGCTCTGTCGTAGCTGGCGCCCGACTTCAGAGAGCGTGCTCGTCGCGCGCAATTCGGTCCGACAGAATGGAAATATGCGCAAAATCTTTCATCGGCAGTGGATTTGCTGAGAGGGAACTCTTTGGCGAACCTCTGTCGTACCGATTGGCCTGTGAGTGTCTATCTGAAGATCTTGTCCGATTATAGGCTTCCGCCTCGCCGAAGCACAGGGGGGCATTCTTCCGGAGGTCTCGGAAAGTACCACGGCCAGCGTGGGCGCACGCTCGCACGGCGCGGCCCAACGCGCCCGGCCGAAAACGCCCACTTCGCAAATAGCGCGCTGCTGAAGGGTTCTCGCTGCCTCCTTTGGGCGATCTCCCAGCCGAAGAGCGCTCTTCCTCAAGATTCGAGACACGGCCAGTTAGGGCTTCAATGCCCCGCCGGCGGCCTTCCGGTCGCATAGCAACCGGTCGTCGCCGTCGTGATACAGGCGGCAGTGGTCGACGAGCGCCTCGCGCAGCCGGCGCCGGGCGCGGTGCAGCCTGATCTTGACCGTGTCGAGCGTCGCTCCGACGACACTCGCTATCTCGGCATCGGCAAGCCCTTCGATCTCGCTCAGGATCAGGACAGCGCGATACGTGTCCGGCAGTTCATCGATGAGGCCGCGAACGCACTCGCTCATCTCGCCGCGTATCAGATGCTGCTCCGCAGTCTCGGCGGAATCGGCCGCCATTGACTCCTCTTCCGCCGGAATCGCGATCGGACTGGCGCGCCGCCTTTTGTCCATCGCGGCGTTCGTGGCGATGCGATATACCCAGGAGGAAAGTCCTTCGCCGCGATAGTCGCCGAGAGAGCGGCTGATTTTGATGAAAACTTCCTGTGAGACGTCTTCGGCTTCATCGGGACCAACCAGCCGCGCGAGGTATCGAAGGATTCTAGGATAGAAAGTGGAGTACACGGTATTGAAGTCAACGCCGTGTGTGTCCGGGCCGATCGAGGACATGATTCCGCTCTCCTTGGCGATACTCTCAGGCAATCTTCCCGCTTCCCTCGCGAGGACGCAAGGCCCGGCTTCTGCGACCGTCATCGGCAGCCGCAGCCCTGGGCAGGTCCACAGAGAGTGTCGCCATTCGGCGTGGACGTGAAGTTGGCGTTCTCGCCCGCCAGCACCGCTTCGATCTGCTCCATGGCCGCGCTGTGGACGGATCTGGCGATTCCCACCGTAGCCCGTAACATCTCCGGTGTTGCCCCCAAGCGACAGGCCTCAGCAAGGTGCAAGACCAGGTCCGGGACGGATTGAACGCAGATGGCCGACGCGACCGATATCAGTTCCGCCAATAGCTGCTTATTGGCCCGAAAGGCAGCATCGAGTTCGGGCCGCGCGCCCTGACAGCGTTCGCTCCAGCGATCGATAACGCGGGTGGCTGCGTGCCTCACGGCGAGGGCCGCCTCCACGGCAAAACTGGATGCCTTGTTCACAGGCGCCGGACTCGCGCGCGGCTTTGACCTGAAATTCCGTGCAGGGCTGGCACCCGGCGGCAACGGAGGCCCCGAGC
>JAIQFU010000636.1 GCA_020073115.1 Terriglobia bacterium | reverse complement strand
GTCGAATACTCCGGCCCTCTCCCCCGGCAGGTGATGGCCGAGCCTGGCGCGCTGCGGGTGTGGTTCGATCACGCGGCGGGACTGGCGGCCCGCGGCGGCGCGGCGACAGGCTTCGAAATCGCCGGCGAGGACGGGAAGTTCGTGCCCGCGGAAGCCCGGATCGACGGCTCCACGGTCGTGGTGCGGGGTGAAGCCGTGGAGTGGCCGCGCCGCGTCCGCTACGGCTGGAAGGACGTCCCCGACTGCAATCTGTTCAACGCCGCCGGCCTCCCGGCGTCTCCGTTTCAATGGGAGTAGGCGGGGCAAATGGCCGTAGTGATCTCAATGCTTCGCGGCGTCAACCTCGCGGCCCATCGTCGTATCCCAATGGCTCCGCTGCGCGGAATCTACGAATCCCTCGGACTCCAATCGCCGCAGAGCTACATCAACAGCGGCAACGTCGTTTTCAAAACGGACGGGCGGGATTGGAGCCGGCTTAGCGCGCGCATCGAGCACGCCATCGAGCGGAGCTTCGGCTTTCGCCCCGACGTCATCCTGAGGACAGCCGCGGAGCTGAGAGACGCCATCGCCGCCAACCCATTCGCATCCCGTCCCGGTATCGATCCCAGCCGGCTGCTCGTCCTCTTTCTCTCTGGCGACCCCGGTCCGGAAGCCCGGGCGCAAGTGCGGGCGATTCAAGCCGATCCCGAAGAGCTGCACATGCGCGGACGGGAGATCTTCATCTATTTCCCCAACGGGATGGGGCGCTCCAAATTGTCCTGGGTGGCGCTGGCGGATCTGTTGAAAATGTCGGGCGCCGGTAGAAACTGGAACACCGTTACGAAACTGCTGGAAATCGCGAAAGCGCTGGAAGCTTCTTAGCGGCGCACCCTCGATAGAAAGGGTGATCGCTACCTCGCCCCTGGATCGCGCGACGCCGCCCGACACCAGCGAGCTCCCCCCGCGGGTTCAGTACCGAATATTGGTCAGCCGCGCTTCGCTTTCGCCGCGAAACCAGACGTAGAGCGGGGCGTGGGGGCTGGGCGGGGGCCAGGGGAGCGCGATCTCGAGCGCCTGCTTGCGCTCCGCGCCTTCCACCGGCGCCGGCAAGCCCAGCACCGGAGTGCCCGTTTCGGGCGTCCAGCCCACTTTCCCGATGATCTCCAACCCGGCGCCGACCAGTTTGCCCGCATAGTCGCCGGAAGCCGTCTTGTCCTCCGTCAACAAAAAACTGTCGATGCGTGGAAGCCGCACCACCCGGCCAAGCTGGCGGGGTTTCGAAGCGCCCTCGGGGCCGTTGTCCAGCACGGCCGAGAGCGCGCATCCCGCCTGCCACTTACCCGGGTCGAAGGACAGGAAGAGCGTATCGGGGCTGATGGATTGCACGCTGCCGGCGGGCGTCTGCTGGCCCACCCGGATCGACGCCTCATCCACATCGGAGCCGGCGCAGCGCAGGCGCACCCGGGTCTCCGGCCCGGCATGCTGCACCCGCAACGATGCGCTCACGAAGCCTCCGGCAGGCAGTTCGCCCGGCTTCAGCTTGATCTCGGTATTGGGCAGGGAGAGTTGCGCGCCGGCGATCTCCGGCTTGGGAGGCGCCACCTTCACGCCGCCCGGGACCACTTCCGGCTGGCTGGTGTTCTGCGCATAGGCGCGGAGCGTCATGGCGGCTCCGGGCGCCAGATCGGCATGCAGTCGCGCTTCCACCCGGCGCTCGCCGCCCGCGAGCGGCCCCAGGGTGAGCGTCGCCCCGTCGGCCTCGAGCTTCGCGAGATGATCGAGGTTCTCGCCTTTGAGTGTGAGCGCCTGCTCGCTTTCCCCGGCGTTCAGCAGCAGTGGAAGATTCGCGATCTTCGGCTGGGGCGGCAGAATTTTGAAAGGGACCGTGTGGGTCTGGCCGCCAATCTCCGTCAGCAGCAGCGAATAATCGCCGGCGGCGAGCGGCCTGGTGTCCACCACGAACTCGAGCCGGTCCTGCGGCCCCTGCTGGCGGCCCTTGGGAAGCGAGAAAGGCAGCGGCGCCGGCGGCGTGTACTTGTCGTCCGCTCGCACCAACGCCACCTTGTCTACGAATTCGAAATCCGCGCCTTCGGCGTGGGCTACCGTCCGGCCGGTCAGCTCGCGCATGCGGTCCTGGCTTTCCGCCGTGAGGCGCGCGCCTTTGAAATCCGCGAGAGGCCGCACGTGAACCGCGCCGTCCGCGGCGAGCGTATCCCAATCCCAGTCGGCCAGGAGGCGGTAAGCGCCCGGCGGCGCGGCGGAGACGGATAGATCCACTTCCAGCGCTTTCTGCTCGGGGAGCGAATGAACTTTGACGGGGAAGGCAGCCCCGGCGGGCGGTTGGAGACGCCAGTCCCGCGCGCGGTCGACGAGCTTCCAGGCGCCGTCGTCCATGCTCACGGCCAGAAGCGCTTTCTGCCCCTGCGGAAGATAGCTGGAGGCCGAGGTCTTCATGGCGGGCGGCCCGGTGTTGGGGATGCGGGCGGCCCAAAGGTAGGCGATGCGCGTGCGCGCCTGCGGCGGTGCTGCCCAGGAACATGCCGGCCACGGAGGTGGCCAGCACCGCCGATTGCTGGAGGCGCGCCGCGGGGTCCGGCGCCACCGGGTCCACGGAGGAAAGCGCGGGGTTCAAGGCGCGCATCACCGCCAGCATTTGCTGGTCGCGCGGCGCGTTGCGGTCGATCCCGGCGGAGATCCCATACTGGGAGGCGAAGCCGTGCAGCGCGCCGTCGAGGGCATCGTTCGTCCCAGCGGGATTGGCGCCGGCCAGCGCGGAGAGAACGGCCTCCGTCTGCGCCGTCTTCTCCGCGTAATCCGCGAGTTGCGCGATCAACTCGTCATCCTGGGTGAGGAAGCGCTTCACCTTTTTGGCGCTGATCCCGTGCGGCCCGTACACCAACGCCACCACTCCGGCGCGGAAGGGCACGTCCCACTGTTCGGGCTTGTCGGCAGGCTTGGGTTCCAGAACCTCGACCGGCGGAACGTCCTTGGAAACCGGGGCTCCCGGTTTCGACGGGGCCGGGGCGATCACCACCGCAACTTTTCCGCCCTTCTGCTTCAGTTTGACCGGGGCGTACAGGATCCGGTCGCCTTCCCCCAACCGGTTGATGCCGCGCAAGGGCAGAGCGGTGAGCTTAGGGCCGGACTGCACGCTCAAGCGCAATTCGCCGAGGGGAACGCCGGCGGCGCAACTTCCGGGCGGCGCGGCCCGAAGAGAAGCACAGAGACACCCCACCGCGAACAAACAGAGATGAGAACGCATGTTTACTTCTATTTTAACGGGGCAGGAGTGTAAAAAGCCGAACCGAAGATTCCAG
>JAIQFU010000097.1:7844-28854 GCA_020073115.1 Terriglobia bacterium | reverse complement strand
AAAAACAGCGATCATCGAAAAGCAGCCCAGGCTGGGCGGGACGTGCCTGCTCGTCGGGTGCATCCCCACCAAGGCCTGGCTCCAGACCGCCGAGGTGTGGCAGCGGTTCGTCCACTCCGACGCCGAGGGCATCCACTGCGAGAGTCCGCGGCTGGACTTCCCCAAAGTGAAGGAACGCAAGGACGGCATCGTCAACAAGCACTCCAACGGCGTCGCCATGCTGCTCAAGCGGGTGAAGGTGGAGCGCATCACGGGGTTCGCCACGCTGAAGGGCGGCGGGCGCGTGGAGGTGAAGGACGGCGCCGGCGCGCAGACGCTCGAGGCGAAGAACCTCATTCTCGCCACGGGTTCCGAGGCGCGCATGCTCCCCGGGCTCACGCCCGACCCGGAGACCATCCTCACCAACATCGAAATCCTCAACCTCACCGCCGTTCCCAAGAGCCTCGCGATTATCGGCTGCGGGGCCGTCGGCGTGGAGTTCGCCTCCATGTTCCGCCGGTTCGGCACGGAAGTGACCTTGATCGAGATGCTGCCGCGGATCGTACCGGTAGAGGACGAGGACGTATCGAAAGAGCTCGAACGCAACTTCCGGAAACAGAAGGTCCGGGTGGAGACCGGCGCCCGCGCGGAGAATATTCAGAAGGCCGGGAACTGCGTCCGGATCCAACTCACGACCAAGGACGGGAAGCAGGAGCAGATCGAAGCCGAGAAGCTGCTGGTGGCGGTCGGCCGCAAGCCCAACTCGGAGAACATCGGGTTGGAGAACACGCGCGTGCAACTCGACCGCGGTTTCATCGTCACCGACGAGCGCCAGCGGACGGCCGAGCCCGGGGTGTACGCCATCGGGGACGTGGTGGCCGGCACCCCCCAACTGGCTCACGTGGCGACGCGCGAAGGCATGGTGGCGGTGGCCCATATCGCGGGCAAGCCGGCCGTCCCGGTGAACAAGCTGCGGATTCCCGGCTGCACCTACACCGAGCCGGGCATTGGCAGCGTAGGGCTGACGGAGGCGCAGGCGCGGGCGCAGGGCCACAAGGTCAAGGTGGGCCGCTTTCCCTTCGCGGGCAACAGCCGCGCCACGATCCTGGGGCATCACGAGGGCTTCGTCAAAGTGGTTTCGGACGAGCAGTACGGCGAAATCCTGGGCGTCCACATCATCGGGCCCGATGCTTACGAACTGATCGCCGAAGCCGTGGCGGCCATGGAGGCGGAGGCCACGGTGGACGTGATGATGCAGACCATCCACGCGCATCCCACGCTCTACGAAGCGGTGGGCGAGGCGTTCAACGCGGTGTACGGCCTTTCCATCAATGCGTAAGTGCCAGGTATCGGAATTAGGGCGCGTGGATTACGGCGAAGCGCTGGCGTTGCAGCAGCGGCTCGTGGCGGCGCGCAAAGAGGGCGCCGTCCCCGACCAGCTTCTGCTGCTGGAACACCCGCACGTCATCACCCTGGGCCGCAACGGCCAGATGCAGAACCTGCTGGCCAGCAGCGAAATCCTCGCGCGCGCGGGCATATCGTTTTATCCCATCGACCGCGGCGGCGATATTACTTATCACGGCCCCGGCCAGCTAGTCGGGTATCCGATTTTCGATTTGCGCGATTGGAAGCGCGACGTGGGCGCTTACGTGCGCGGCCTGGAGCAGGCCATCATCGACACGCTGGGCGAGTACGGCATCGCCGCCGGCCGCATCCCCAAGCTGACGGGGGTGTGGGTGGGAGAGCGTAAGATCGCCGCCATCGGGGTGCACATCAGCCGCTGGGTGACTTCGCACGGATTCGCCCTGAACGTAAACACGGATTTGAGCTATTTCCAGTACATCGTCCCGTGCGGGTTGACCAAGCCCGTGACCTCCATGGCGCAACTGGGCGCGAGCGCCACGGTTTCCGAGGTCGCCGGCAGGTTCGCCGCGCACTTTGCACGCATCTTCGATTGCGAAGTCGCATTTCAAAGGCAGGCTGCGAACTCCCCGGAGTTTGGGGGTTTCGTAGCCTGTCCCCGAAATGGAGGAGAGCTGACATGACCGACGTCGTGATGCCCCAGATGGGCGAAAGCATTGTCGAAGGGACCCTGACCAAGTGGCTGAAGAAGCCCGGCGATCATGTGGACCGCGACGAGCCTCTGTTCGAGATCTCCACCGACAAGGTGGACACCGAGATCCCGTCCCCCGCCGCCGGCACGCTGAGCGAAGTGCTGGTGGAGGAGGGGAAGACGGTGGGGATCAACACCGTGGTGGCGCGGATTGCGGAAGGTGATGGGGCGGGTCCCCAGGCCGTGGCTCCGCCGCCGCAGCAGCCGGCGGCGCCGACACCCGAACCGGCCGCGCAGGAAACGATCCAGCCCACCCCGGCGCCGCAGCAGGTGGAGGACACCACGCCCGCGGAGCCCACCGGTCCGCTATCTCCGCTGGTCCGCAAGATGGCCCGCGAGAACAACATCGATTTGGGCCGCGTCAAGGGCACCGGGGCGGGAGGTCGGATCACCAAGCAGGACCTGGAAGGGCGTCTGGCTCAACAGCGGGCGGCTCAGCCTGCGCCGGCGGCGGCTCCGCCGGCGAAGCAGGCGGAACCGGCTGCCCCGGCTGCCCCGCCTGCCCCTGCGGTCCAGGCTCCGGCCGTCTCGATTCCCACGGGGCCGCGCACGCGAATCGAGCCCATGAGCGCCATGCGGGCGAAGATTGCGGAGCACATGGCGCTCTCCCAGCGCACATCGGCGCACGTCACGACCATCCACCGCGTGGACATGACCAAGGTGGCCCGCATGCGCGAGGGCCACAAGGCCGATTTCCAGGCGCGCTACGGCGTCTCTCTGACGTACCTGCCGTTCGTCACGCGCGCCGCGGTGATGGCGCTGCGCGATTTCCCGCTGGTGAACGCGTCGGTGGACGGCAACAACATCGTCTACCACAACGACATCAATATCGGGATCGCGGTAGCGCTGGAGAACGGGCTGATTGTGCCGGTGATCCGCGGGGCCGACGAGAAGAATGTCCTCGGGTTGCAGCGCTCCATCGTCGATCTGGCGACACGGGCCAGGTCGCGGCAGCTCAAGCCGGAAGAAGTCCAGGGCGGAACGTTTTCCATCACTAATTTCGGCAGCTTCGGCAGCCTGGTGGGGACGCCCATTATCAACCAGCCGCAAGTCGCGATTCTGGGAGTGGGGACGGTGGATAAGACGCCGGTGGTGATCGACGACGCGATCGGCATTCGCTCCATCTGCCACCTCTCCCTGACGTTCGACCACCGGCTGATCGACGGCGCGCTGGCGGACCAGTTCATGACGCGGGTGAAGCAGGCGCTGGAGGGCTGGTCGGAAGAAGTGCTGTAAACGGCCCCCTACTTCAAGCTGACCGGCGGGAAGTACATTCCGCGTTCCTCCCGGGTCCACCAGGCGCGCTCACCGGAATGCGTGAACTGGTAGAGATACGTCCGCGCGCGGACATACTTCGGCGGCGCCTTCGGAAACGGGTTCCGCGCCAGCAGCCGCAGCACGCTGGGTTCCTGTAGCAGCCGGATCATGAAATTGACAAACCAGGGACTCTGCTGGTAATTTCCCAGCGCCGCGAACCACATCTGCCAGTCGAGGCGCGGCTGGTGCGGTTCCACTACGGGCGGCGGGCGCATCACGTCTCCCGGCTTGTCCTTGAACTCATACGCCCGCCAGTTGACGCCGTCGTTCGATCCCTCCACGACGATCTCCGGCCGCGTGGTGGTCATGACCGCGAACAGGCCGTATGAATTGACGATCCGCAGCGGCTCCACCGCGTGCAGAATCGCCGCGCCTCCGGGCGGCAAGGGCGCGCCGAACAGTCCCAGGAACAGCAACCCACTTACCACTCCGAGGAAACCGGCCAGCCCGGCGCTCACCGCCCGGTGGCGCACGCCTTCGGGTCTGCGTTGCGGCTCAATGAACAAAAACCCCGCCAGCAAAATAGTCAGGATATTGAAAAACGCGTAGTTCCCCGTGGCCAGAATGAGTGTTTGCAGTCCGATCGTGATCCACGCCCCCACGTGCCTGACGCGCCGCGGCCCGAAGAACAAAAACGGCGCACCCAGTTCCGCCACGAACACCAGCGCGGTGGAAACCTTCTGAAATGACATCGGAAGTTGCTCCATGTACCAGGCCAGGGGTGTCGGCAAGGGCTGCGTCCAATACTGGTAGTGGAGCGCCGTGAGGTTGCGCCAGGAGGGATCGCCGCTCAGCAGTTTGACCGCGCCGCTGAAGAACACCAGGCGGAACAACAACCAGCGGTAGAGCCAGACGCGCGCCGGCGAATCGTCGGCGAAGAGGGCCAGGAACCCGGCCTCGCTCAGAAGGATGTCCCACTGGAAGGAAAGGAAGTCCTGACCCACGGCGCAGAGCGAGAGCCATAATGCCAGGCACACGGCCAGAAATGGGCGCTGGCATATTCCGAAGACCACCGCAAGCGCGCAAGCCGCGCCCATGATCCAGACGGCGGCCAGGGCGTCATCGCCCGCGTTGAGCCACAGCACGGAAGGGACATTCCAGTACGCTGCGCCGCCTACCGCTGTGCGAACGGCATTCAGGTAGTCCCGTAGCGGCAGGATTCCGCGCGAGCCGATCAGCCCCGGCGCCTGGACGCCAAACGACGTAAAGGCAATGAAGTAGATAAGACCCAGAGCCCGCAGGAAGGTCCCCACCCTCACATACGCGCGAATGTGCACATTTCGCAGCCCGATTTGCGCCCGCTCGAACCACGCCTGCGCGCCTCCGCTCACCCCGCTATTTCCTCCATTCCGACTGCGTCGGCGCCGCTCGATGCGCGCCTGTTTCTTTCGATCGGCATAAGCGCCAATATGACTCAAAACCGGGAAAGCGGGATGCTATGAGTACTCAGACTGTAAAACCCGAGCCGGCGCCGGCTGCCGGACTGGTTCAGATTGGTTCCCCTGCCGAAGACCTCATCCAGCAGCGGATTGCCGAAGAGCGGGCGCGGCTAGAGCGGGATGCCGGCGTGGTGAAACACGAGTATCACCATTTCAAACGGCCCAAGGAACGGCCTTTCACCCAGGACCAGCGCGCAACCACGACGCTGCTGTTCGGGGGGCTCACGTGGAAACACGAGAGACTCGTCCACGGCGCCCTGGAGGGACTCGGATACCGCGCCGAAACCATGCCCACGCCCAACGTGCGCGCGTTTCAAACCGGCAAGGAATACGGGAACAACGGGCAGTGCAACCCGACCTATTTTACGGTCGGCAACCTGGTGCAGTTCCTGCAGGGGCTGGAGGAAAAGGGTATCAGCAAACAGGAAATCATCGACCGGTACGTGTTCTTTACCGCCGGGGCGTGCGGGCCATGCCGCTTCGGAATGTACGAATCCGAGTACCGCCTGGCGCTGCGCAACTCGGGGTTCGAAGGATTCCGCGTGCTTCTGTTCCAACAGTCCGGCGGGTTGAGCCAGTCCGACGCCGAAGCCGGGCTGGAGATGAACCTGGACTTCTTCCTGGGCATCCTCAACGCGCTCAACTGCGGCGACGTGCTGAACGAAGTGGCGTACGCCATCCGGCCGTATGAAGCCGCGGCCGGCGAGACCGACCGCGTGCTGGGCGAGGCCATGGACCAGATGCACGAGGTCTTCCGCACGAAGCGCCCGTGGAAACTCGACGGCGGCGTGGCGAAATACCTGGGCGGCTTCACCGATACCGCGGAATATGTCGGCAAGTTCGTGAACCAGCTCAAGGGAGACGACTACATCCCCACGCTGGAGCGCTGCCGCGACCTGTTCAACCAGGTGGAAATCGACCGACTCCGCGTGAAGCCCATCGTCAAGATCACCGGCGAGTTCTGGGCGCAGACCACCGAAGGCGACGGCAATTTCAATATGTTCGCGTTTCTGCAGCGCGAGGGCGCGCAGGTCCTGGTGGAGCCCATCGGCACGTGGATCATGTACATGCTGCACCAGGTGGTGCAGAAGTACCGCGACCTTAAGGGCCTGGAGGAAGGCGCCGTGCTGCCGCCCGTGTGGAAACCGGGGCGGATGAAGATCGAGTGGCGCTCCCGCCAGAAAATCGCCCGGCTGAAGCTCGCGGAGGCGATCTTCAAGAACGAGTACCACAAGATCGTCGGAGCTCTGGGCGGCATTGCGCACCACCTGGCGGACCAGTACGAGCTGCAGCGCCTGGGGCATCCCTTCTACAACTCGCGCGCGGGCGGAGGCGAGGGGCACCTCGAGGTCGCCAAGAACATCTACTACTCCAACAAGGACCTGGCCCACATGGTGCTTTCGCTGAAGCCGTTCGGCTGCATGCCTTCCACGCAATCCGACGGCGCGCAATCCGCCGTGGTCTCCAACTACAAGGAGATGATCTACCTGCCTATCGAGACTTCGGGCGAGGGCGAAATCAACGCCCACAGCCGCGTACAGATGGCGCTGGGCGAAGCCAAGAACAAGTCCAAGAAAGAGTTCGCCGAAGCCCTGGAACGCGCCGGCCTGACGCTGGAGCAGTGCCGCGCCTGGGTGGAGGAGCATCCCGAGGCGAAGCGGCCGATGTACCATGTGCCGCACACGCCGGGCGTGGTGGGGTCGGCGGCGAATTTCGTGCTGCACATCGCGGAAAAGATGAAAGCGTGAGGGGGCGGGGGCCGGATGCCGGCACGAATGCCGGCACGGCAAACAGGAATGATCACGCCACGGTATGTTGGATGAACCGCCGGCCAGAACATAATGGGCCACGGATGAACACGGATGAAAACGAATTTCTTATCCGTGTGAATCCGTGTTCATCCGTGGCCATTGCCTTTTTTCCGGAAGCGAAGTGATCGTATGAGCACCCAGTTTCTTATCGGCATGGACGTCGGCTCCACGACGGTGAAATCCGTGGTCCTCGATGCCGCTACGGACCAGATTCTCTGGCGGGACTACCAGCGCCACGACACCAGGCAGCCGGAAAAAGTCCTGGAGTTCTGCCGGCGTTTCGAAAGCGAGATCGGCGGATTCGCCGCGGAACGCTCGCGCATGTTCATCACCGGCTCGGGCGGCAACGGGCTGGCGCCGCATCTGGGCGCCAAGTTCGTGCAGGAGGTAAACGCGGTTTCGCTGGCGGTGGAGCGCCTCTACCCGGAGTGCGGCTCGGTGATCGAACTCGGCGGGCAGGACGCCAGACCGGGCGCAAAAAGAAAATCCCATCGATTAACGATAAGTGCGCCGGGGGCACGGGCGCGGTGATCGACAAAATCAACGCCAAGCTGCGCATCCCCTCGGAGCAACTGTGCGGAATGGGCTACACCGGCCTGAAACTGCACCCCGTGGCGGGCAAGTGCGGGGTTTTCGCCGAAACCGACATCAACGGCCTGCAGAAAATGGGGGTTCCGCCGGACGAGCTGATGGCCTCTCTTTTCGAGGCCATCGTGATGCAGAACCTTTCGGTGCTGACGCGCGGCAATACGCTGCAGCCGGTGGTGCTGCTGCTGGGCGGCCCCAACTGCTACATCCAGGGCATGCGCGACTGCTGGAAGCACAACATCCCCAAAATCTGGCAAGAACGCGCCACACCGCTGCCCGATGGCGTTCCGCCCGAGGACCTCATTCAGACGCCGGACAACGCCCAGTACTTCGCCGCCATCGGCTCCGTGGAATTCGGCAAGGCGGAAGACGCCGGCGTGGGCCAGTACCTGGGCCGCGAAAAACTCGAATGGTACATCAACGTGGGCCGCGACGAAGACAAAGCGCGCCGCGGCGCCACCGGAGGCCTGGCCAAAGATGAAGAAGATCTCGACCGATTCAAAAGGAAGTACCGCCACAAGAAGTTCGTGCCGGCGACGTTCCATCCCGGAGAAATCGTCGAGGGATTCGTGGGCATCGACGGCGGTTCGACGTCCACGAAGGCGGTATTGATTTCGAAGGACGCCGCCCGGCGCGTCGTCGCCAAGACGTACCAGCTTTCCAAGGGCAACCCCATCGAAGATACGGTTGAAATCCTGCAGAAGCTCGATGCGCAGATCCGCGACCAGGGCGCCGATTTGAAGATCCTGGGCGTGGGCACGACGGGCTACGCCAAGGACATTCTGAAAGACGTGGTCGGCGCCGACGCCGCGCTGGTCGAGACCGTGGCCCACACGGAGGCCGGGCTGCACTTCTACGACGACGTGGACGTGATCTGCGACGTGGGGGGCCAGGATATCAAGATCATCATCCTCAAGAACGGCCGCGTGAAGGATTTCAAGCTCAACACGCAATGCTCGGCGGGCAACGGCTACTTCCTGCAATCCACCGCGCAGGGCTTCAGCGTGCCCGTGGAGCAGTATGCGGACACCGCGTTCGGCGCCCAGGGCTTCCCCTCGTTCGGCTACGGCTGCGCGGTATTCATGCAGAGCGATATCGTGGATTTCCAGCGCCAGGGCTGGAAGCCGGAAGAGATCATGGCCGGTTTGTGCAATGTGCTGCCCAAGAACATCTGGCTGTACGTCTCCCAGATTCCCAACCTCTCGGCCATCGGACGCCGGTTTCTGCTGCAGGGGGGCACGCAGTACAATCTGGCCGCGGTCAAGGCCCAGGTGGACTTTATCGAGTCGCGCTTCAAGGGTAAGGACGTACAACCGGAGGTGATCGTCCACGAGCATTGCGGGGAAGCGGGCGCCATCGGCGCGGCGTTGGAAGCCGGGCGGCTGTTCGACAACGGCCGGCAGACCACGTTCATCGGCCTCGAAGC
Source organism: Terriglobia bacterium (assembly GCA_020073115.1). Taxonomy (GTDB): domain Bacteria; phylum Acidobacteriota; class Terriglobia; order Bryobacterales; family Bryobacteraceae; genus BOG-224. The sequence goes on along the minus strand of JAIQFU010000097.1, from coordinate 20,181 downwards.
CTGTTCGAAAATTCAGTACAAGACCACGCGCAACGAGGCCACCCGCTGTTACTTCTGCAAGAACAAGTGCCTGCGGACTTTCATCGACGTGAAAACGTCGCTGATCAACGTGGAGTACCGCCCGCCGGCGAAAACCAAGGTCCCGCTGGAGGCGGCCGCGCAGCGCCTGATCATCGCCACCTGCGAGAAGGGCACGGTGGAGAACATCGACGAAATGCGGCAGATCAAGGGCAACCTGGACCGGGTGAAGAAGGAAAACCCGAATTTCGTCGAGATCGCCGCCAAGGCGGTGTTCCGCGTGCCCGATGCTCCCCGGGTGGCCGACGCGCCGCCGAAGATGCAGATTACGCCCGCGCAGAAACGCCGCGCCGGACTGATCAGGAAACGGGCGGAGCTGCGCATCGGCATCCCGCGCGTGCTCAACATGTACTCGCAGACGCCGGTGTTCACGGGCTACCTGGCGTCGCTCGGGGTCAAGGCGGAGAACATCATTTATTCGGATTACACCAACGAAGAACTGTACAAGGAAGGCGCCAAGCGCGGCGCCATCGACCCCTGCTTCCCCTCCAAGCTGGGCATTCCCCACGTGCACAACCCGCTGTACCGCGCGCACGCCAAGAAGCCGCTGGACATCATCTTCTTCCCCATGATTGACTGCCTCACCAGTGATCTTCACTCTACCCAGGCCAGCCGCTCCTGCCCCACGGTGGCGGCCACGCCGGAGGCGGTCAAAGCGGCGTTCACAAAGGAAGGCGACCTGTTCGCCGAAAAGGGAATCCTTTTCCTGGATACGTTTGTCAATATATCCAGGCCCGACCTCCTCGAGCGGCAGCTCTATGAACAGTTCAAAGATGTTTTAGGGCTGTCGCCCGAGGAGAACCACCGCGCGGTGCAGGAAGGCTACCGGGCGCTGGACGTGTTCAACAACGCGACCATGCGCGGGGCCGCCCGTGAAGTCCTGGAGCAACTGGAGCGGGAGGACCGCCTGGGCGTGGTTGTCCTGGGCCGCCCCTATCACAACGACCCCGGCGTAAACCACGACATCCTGGAGGAATTCCAGAAGCTCGGGTATCCGGTATTCACGGAGGACTGCCTGCCGATCGACGACGACATCGTCTGGCGCCTCTTCGGCGACGAAGTGGAAGCCGGCGAGATCCCGCATCCCATGGCCATCACCGACGTGTGGAAGAACTCGTACAGCGAGAACACGTCGCGGAAGATCTGGGCGGCGAAGTACGTCGCGCGGCACCCGAACCTGGTGGCCCTGGAGCTATCCAGCTTCAAATGCGGCCACGATGCCCCGATCTACACGGTGGTGGAAGAGATCGTGGAGCATTCCGGGACGCCGTACTTCTGCTTCAAGGATATTGACGAGAACAAGCCCACGGGTTCGATCAAGATCCGGGTGGAGACGATCGGCTATTTCCTCAAGCGGTACCGCGAGGAGATGATCCGCAACAAACGGAAGGCGAACACGATCGAGCAGCAGTTGGCCGAATTCGAAGCGCGGCTGCGGCGGCAAATGCTGCGGGAGAAGCTGGATTCGATGGCGGAGGCGTTCGAGACGGGGGCCATGCCGCAGATCCACGTGAGCGTAGCGGCGCTGGCGGCGTCGAAACCGGCGGTATTGTAGGTCCGCGGGCATGCCCGGCCCGAGCGGTGGGAAACAAAGCAGGCGGCATGAGTACTGGCCTGGCGTGACGAGCCACTGGTATTGGAAGGCGTTATGATGCCTCTAGGATGAGCCGATTGCAGGAGATCCTGGCTGAGCTTCGCCGCCTCTATGAGTCCACCTACGGAGATCGCCTCGTCAAGCTCGTGCTTTTCGGGTCGCAGGCGCGAAACGACGCGGAACCGGATTCCGACATAGATGTAATGGTGGTTCTGCGCGGCCAGGTAACGGCCGCTGAAGAGAGGCGCGTGACCGATGACGCGGTTTCCCGCCTCTGCCTCAAGTACGATGTTCTGATCAGCCCGGTTTATGTCTCCGAGGAGCGTTTCGTCAAGGGTGGCAGTCCCTTGTTGCTCAACGTCCGCCGCGAAGGGGTCGCCGTGTGACGGAGGCTCAGGACTCCCTGCTTCAAAAGGCTCGAGACAGTCTGGCGGTGGCGCGGTCCATTCACGAACAGGGCTACTATGATTCAGCCGGCTTGACGCGCGGCCGTAGCCGCTCTCCGCACCAGCGCCCCCGCGTAGCTCCCGGCGAGGCCCAACGCAACGACGAACGCCAACAATAGGCCCAGGCTCCCGAGGCTCTGCTTGCCGCTTCCGAACAGCAACTCCGCGCCGGGAATCCACGGCCCCACGAGCAAGGGCCACTGCCAGGCGCGGCGGGGATGCAGGCACCCCAGGAGGAACGTGGCGGCCAGGATGAAAAACACTTCCACACCGGTATCGTCCGTGTGCAGTTCAAAGCGCGCCAGGAAGGCCCCCGCCGCCAGGCAGAACAGGTATGATGCGATCTTCATCGTCTTCGAGCATACTTCATCATCTTTAAAATGTAAAGTACTTTCGGGGGCTGCGCGGGCTACCATGGGGAGATGCTGGTCCTCGCCTCGCAGTCCGCGCGCCGCGCCGACATTCTGAAACAGGCGGGCATCCCGTTCACCGTGCGGGCCGTCGAGGTCGATGAAACGCCGCTGCGTCATGAGAAGCCGGAAGATTACGTCCAGCGCCTCGCCGCAGCCAAGGCCCTGGCCGTGGCCGCCGGTCCGGACGATGTGATGCTAGGCGCGGACACGACGGTAGTGCTGGATGGCGACATGATGGGCAAACCCGCGGATGCGGAGGATGCCCGCCGCATGCTTACCGCGCTCTCCGGGCGGAGGCATGAAGTCATTACCGGCATTTGCCTGCGGTTCCCCACGGAACTCGTACGGGACTGGTCCGCCACCGCGGTCTGGTTCGCTCCCATGAGCGAGCGCGAAATCGAGGAGTACGCGGCGAGCGGCGAGCCCATGGACAAGGCCGGCGCCTACGCCATCCAGGGTCTCGCCTCGAAGTTCATCGAGAAGATCGAGGGCTGCTACTTCAATGTGGTGGGACTGCCGGTGGCGCTGGTGTACGGGCATCTACGGGCGCAGGCGAAACGGTGAATCCAACCCCGTGGAGCGGGGCCTACGGGGCTGCCGCGCGGCCGTTGAACGGGCGTTCGGCGCTGCTGCCGGCGCCGACTCCGGCATGGCAAGCCGGAGGCTCACTCCACCTCCCCGTTTCGGGCCCCACTCCTCTGGGGGCGCCGGGTCCCCCCGCGGTGAACGGCAGGCTCCCCTACCATGAGCCGCACCCGCCGGTGGATGTTCCGACTAATAGGCCTTATAATTGGATTTAAGCAAGTGAATCCAACCCTGTAAAAGGAGGGGTAAGAGTTGAGCACCTCATCCACCGCCCCTCGTCCCAAAGTACTGATCGATGGGAACGAGGCGGCCGCATACGTAGCGCACCACACCAACGAAGTCATTGCCATTTATCCCATCACGCCATCATCCAACATGGGCGAATGGGCGGACCAGTGGTCCGCTGAGCAGAAGACCAACATCTGGGGCGTAGTCCCGACGGTGGTCGAGATGCAGAGCGAAGGCGGCGCCGCCGGCGCCGTGCACGGCGCGCTGCAGGCGGGGTCGCTCTCCACGACGTTCACCGCGTCGCAGGGGCTGCTCCTCATGATCCCCAACATGTTCAAGATTGCGGGCGAGCTCACCTCGACGGTGTTCCACATCGCCGCCCGCTGCGTCGCCACCCACGCTCTCTCGATTTTCGGCGACCACAGCGACGTCATGGCCGTGCGCTCCACCGGTTGGGGCATGCTGGCCTCGGGCTCCGTGCAGGAAGTGATGGACATGGCGCTGATCTCCCAGGCCGCCACGCTGGAAGCGCGCGTCCCCTTCCTCCATTTCTTCGACGGCTTCCGCACATCCCATGAAGTCGCCAAGGTCGAGCAGTTGACCGATGACGATATGCGCGCCATGATCGACGAGGATCTGGTGAAAGCGCACCGCGCCCGCGCCCTGAATCCGGAGAACCCGATCATCCGCGGCACGGCGCAGAACCCCGACGTCTTCTTCCAGGCGCGCGAAGCCTGCAATCCCTACTACCTGGCCGCTCCCACCATCGTGCAGAACGCCATGGACAAGTTCGCGCGCATCGTCGGCCGGCAGTATCACCTCTTTGATTATGTCGGCGCGCCCGACGCCGAGCGCGTCCTTGTGATGATGGGCTCCGGCGCCGAAGTGGCCCACGAATGCGTGGAGGCGCTCGCCGCCGCGGGCGAGAAGGTGGGGTTGCTGAAGGTACGGCTCTACCGCCCCTTCGACACCGACAAATTCCTGGCCGCCCTGCCGGCCACCGTGGCCCGGCTCGCGGTCCTCGACCGCACCAAGGAACCCGGCGCTCTGGGCGAACCGCTCTATACCGAAGTGATCACGGCGCTGGTCGAAGCCGGGGTGAGCAAGAAAGTGATTGGCGGCCGCTACGGTCTGGCCTCCAAGGAATTCACGCCCGCCATGGTGAAGGGCGTGTTCGGCGAACTGAAGAAGCCCTCGCCGAAAAACCACTTCACCGTGGGCATCGTGGACGATGTTACGCATACCAGCCTGGACTACGATCCCGATTTTTCGACCGAGCATCCCAGCACGATCCGCGCCATGTTCTACGGCCTGGGCGCGGATGGCACGGTGGGCGCCAACAAGAACTCCATCAAGATTATCGGCGACGAAACCGAAAACTTCGCCCAGGGCTACTTCGTTTACGACTCGAAAAAATCCGGCGCCATCACCACCTCCCACCTGCGCTTCGGGCCCAAGCCGCTCCGCTCCAGCTACCTGATCACGAAGGCCAGCTTCGTGGCGTGCCACCAGTTCTCCTTCCTGGAGCGCATCGACGTGCTGAAGTGCGCCGCGCCCGGCGCCACCTTCCTGCTCAACAGCATCTACGGTCCGGACGACGTCTGGGACCACCTGCCGCGCACCGTGCAGCGCCAGATCATCGATAAGAAGCTGAAGTTCCACGTCATCGACGGCTACGAGGTGGCCAAGAAGACCGGCATGGGCGGCCGCGTCAACACCATCATGCAGACCTGCTTCTTCGCCATCAGCGGCGTGCTGCCGCGCGAAGAGGCCATCGCCGCCATCAAGCACTCCATCGAGAAGACCTACGGCAAGCGCGGCGAGAGCGTGGTGAAAAAGAACTTCGCCGCGGTGGACGCCGCCCTCGATCACCTGTATGAAGTGAAGGTCCCGGCCGCGGTCAGCTCCCCGTTCGACATGCGCCCCGCGGTTCCGGCCCAGGCGCCCGACTTCGTTCAGACGGTGACCGCCAAGATTGTCATGGGCGAAGGCGACGACCTGCCGGTGAGCGCAATGCCGATCGACGGCACGTTCCCCAGCGCCACGGCGCAATGGGAGCGCCGCAACATCGCGCTCGAAATTCCGGAGTGGGACGAAAACCTCTGCATCCAGTGCGGCAAATGCGTGCTGGTGTGCCCCCACGCCGTGATCCGCGCCAAGGTCTACGACTCCAGGGAGTTGGAAGGCGCGCCGCCCACTTTCAAGGCCGTCCCCGCGCGGTGGAAGGACATGAAGGACCGCAAGTACAGCCTGCAGGTGGCGCCGGAAGACTGCACCGGCTGCACCCTGTGCGTACAGGTCTGCCCGGTCAAGGACAAGCAGCAGGTAAAGCGGCGGGCCATCAACATGGTTTCGCAGCCGGCCATCCGCGAGTCCGAGGGGGCCAACTGGGAGTTCTTCCTGAAGATCTCCGAGACCGACCGCAAGGTCCTTTCGGTGAGCCAGGTGAAGGACGTGCAGCTGTTCCGGCCGTTGTTCGAGTTCTCCGGCGCCTGCTCCGGCTGCGGCGAAACGCCGTACGTGAAGCTGATGACGCAGCTTTTCGGAGACCGCGCCCTGGTTGCCAACGCCACCGGTTGCTCTTCGATTTACGGCGGCAATCTCCCCACCACCCCGTTCTGCACGAACGAAGAAGGGCGCGGGCCGTCGTGGTCCAACTCGCTGTTCGAAGACAACGCCGAGTTCGGAATGGGCCTGCGGCTGGCGGCCGACGCGCAGAACGAGTACGCGCGCGCACTGGTGCGGCGCCAGTCGGGCGTGATCGGCGATAACCTGGCGCAAGCCATCCTCACGGCCAGCCAGAAGACCGAGCAGGGCATTTTCGAGCAGCGCGAGCGGGTCAAAGAGCTGAGGGCGAAACTCGCCGGCGCGGCTTCACCCGAAGCGCGCGACCTCGCCACCCTGGCCGACGCCCTGGTCAAGAAGAGCGTGTGGATCGTGGGCGGCGACGGCTGGGCCTATGACATCGGTTACGGCGGGCTCGACCACGTGCTGGCCTCCGGGCGCAACGTGAACGTGCTGGTGCTCGATACGGAGGTCTACTCCAACACGGGCGGCCAGGCGTCGAAAGCCACGCCGCGCGCCGCGGTGGCCAAGTTCGCCGCGGCCGGCAAGCCGGTCGGCAAGAAAGACCTCGCCATGATGGCCGTCACGTACGGCAGCGTCTACGTGGCCCGCGTGGCCATGGGCTCCGGCGATATGCACACGGTGAAGGCGTTCCTCGAAGCCGAGGCTTTCGACGGGCCGTCGCTCATCATCGCTTACAGCCATTGCATCGCCCACGGCTATGATCTGGCGTTCGGCATGGAGCAGCAGAAGGCCGCGGTCAATTGCGGCTACTGGCCGCTGTTCCGCTACAACCCCGACCTGGTGGCGCAGAACAAGAACCCGTTCCAGCTCGACTCCAAGGCGCCCACCATCTCGCTCAAGGAATACGCTTACAACGAAACGCGCTACACCATGCTCGCCAAGAGCGACCCCGAGCACGCCAAGCAGCTACTCGAACTGGCCCAGGAGGACGTCAGCGCCCGGTGGAGGGTCTACGAGCACTGGGCCCACATGCCGGTGAATGGGGGAGGAGAAAAGAAATGATCGACCTGACCAAGACGATCGACCTTTCCACGACGTATCTGGGTCTGAAGCTGAAGAACCCGCTGGTCGCCTCGTCGTCGCCCATGGGCGCCGACGTGGGTAACGTGCGCCGGATGGAGGATGCCGGCGCGGCGGCGGTCGTGCTCCCCTCGCTGTTTGAGGAGCAGATCGAGATGGAAAGCGAAGAGTTGGACCGCTTCCTCGGCGAAAGCGCCGAGCGCGGTCCCGAGGCCGCCACGCACTTGCCTGAACTGCAGCACGCGGTCAACGGGCCGGACGTCTACCTGAAGCACATCCAGCGCTGCAAGCAGGCCGTCCAGATCCCGGTGATCGCCAGCCTCAACGGCTCCACCAAGGGCGGTTGGCTCACCTACGCAAAACAGATGGCGCAGGCCGGCGCGGATGCGCTGGAGCTGAACATCTACTACATCCCCGTGGATGCGGACCTGAGCGGCGAAGAGGTCGAACGGCGGTACGTCGAGCTGGTGCAGGAGATCAACCAGCAGATTTCGATCCCGGTGGCCGTTAAGCTGGGCCCGTACTTCAGCTCGATGGCGAACTTCGCCCGGAAACTGGACTCCGCCGGCGCCAACGGCCTGGTTCTGTTCAACCGCTTCTACCAGCCTGACTACGATCTGGAGGCTCTGGAGGTGGTTCCCAATCTCATCCTGAGCAACTCCCACGACCTGTTCCTGCGGCTGCACTGGGTGGCAGTCCTCTACGGGCAGGTGAAGGCCGATCTCGCCGTCACCGGCGGGGTCCACACTGCCACCGACGTCGTCAAAGCCATGATGGCGGGCGCCAAAGTGGCGATGATGACCTCCGCCCTGCTCCAGCGCGGCATCAACTATCTGGACAAGCTGGCCACGGAACTGCTGGTCTGGATGGGCGAGCACGAGTACGATTCGATTCGCCAGATGCAGGGGAGCATGAGCCGCAACGCGGTGCCGCAGCCCCGCGCCTTCGAGCGGGCGAACTACATGAAGGTGTTGAGCTCGTACGCCATGCGGTAAATCGCGAGTACCGCCGGTGGCCGGCCAAAACAACCGGTGGCAAAAACCGACCACCGGCGGTACTCACCTCTCCCGCGCCGTAACTAGAACTGCAGGCGGAGCGACATCGCCATCTGACGCGGCGAGCGAACGCCCGTCGGACGGCCGAGGCTGGTATTGGTCTGCTTCATAATGCCCTGCTGCCAGTTCAGCAGGTCGAACTGAATGGACGTGTTGTAGCCGTTGAACTGAGTGTGGTTGAAGACGTTGTACATCTCCGTCCGGAAGACCAGCTCGCGCCGCCCTTCGTTTCCTCCGAGCGGGAAGCTCTTGGCTAAGGTCACGTCCCAGTTGTTCATCTGGGTCGGGAGCGAAAGCATGCTGCCGGCGCCGGCGTTTCCGAAACAACTCATGGATTTCCCGATGCCGTCCTGAGGCCTGGCCATGGGAGCCCAACTGCACGGCATCGGGTTCACGAAGGCCTGCCAGTTGAAGGTATTGTTCTGCGTCCAGTCGGTCATGTTGAACTTGACCGGCCCCTGGACTTTGGGATTGCCCACCATGACCCACCGGGCGCCCTCGTAGCTGCCGGTGAAGTCGGGAGCGGGATTGGTGTTGGTCGCACCGGAGAAGCTGCCCGAGCCCGGCAGCAGGTTCATCGTGCGGCCCCAGATGGTGGTGACGCCGGAAATGCTCCAGTCATCCGTAACCCACTTGAGCGGCCGGAAACCGATGACGCGGCTGAGGCTCGGGGTCTGGTAGATGTAGTTGAATACCAGCACGTCGGGCGCGCCGCCATAGGAGACGCCGTTGACGCCGCCCTGAGGCCCGGTGGAAGCCCCGGCATAGGACGGGCCGTAGTTCCGATATTTATCCGGCCAGTAGGGGCTGGGTGCCGAGGACATCGTCTTCGAGTGCGTGAAGGCCATCCCGTAGGAAAGCCCGCGGCTCAAATTGCGCCGCACGTTCAACTGGAAGGCGTTGTAGTTCATGCTGGCTTCGAAGTTGCCCTGGGTCACCGCGCCCAAACCCATCAGCGGACGGTAGAAGTTGGTGCTCCAGGAGCGCTTCGGGTTGGCCTGGCTCCACGGACTCAGGTTCGCCGGATCATAGTTCGAGTATATCGGCTGGGCGTTCAACTGCCTGGTTTCCAGCGCGTGCCGCCGGAAAGCGCCGACGTACGAGGCTTCCACCACCGTTCCGAACCCGACGCTCTGCTGAATGCCGAAGCTGGTGGTGATGACCTCCTCGTAATGCTGGCTTCCGACGATCCCGTTGGCCGAGGTCGGACTCACTCCCGCCACATCGCCCAGCGAAGGCACCGCCGCGATATTGGTGTAATACACCGAGCGGTTGTAGGTGATGGGCGGGTTTCCGGCCATGAGAATGCCGGCGCTGCCGCCGCCGCGCTGGAAGCTTTGTCCCCATCCGGCGCGGATGGCCGTCTTTCCGTTGCCGAACACGTCCCAGGCCAGGCCGAGTCGCGGGCCCGGTTTGAACTTGGGCTGAGTGAACAGGGTGTCGGGCACGAGGCTGCTGACTCCGGCCACCTGCATGCCGTTGAAATAATCGCCCGAATTGGGGACGAACGTTCCGACCAGCGACGAATAAGTGGTCTTGCCGGTCAGCGGATCGAGTGCCACTTGGCTGGCGGAGGGGCACATGGTTGTCGCCGGAACGGGCACGGTGCAGCCGTTGACATAGTAACGGGGGGTCTTCGCCGGATTAAACGCCGACGGCAGGAAGACCGCCGAGTTGTTGTTGACGTTGTTCTCGGGTTGGATATTGTAGAAGCGTACCCCGAGGTCGAGAGTCAGCCGCGGAGTGATGCGCCAGTTGTCCTGGACGAACGCTTCGATCTGCGTATACCAGAAGTGCCCGATGGCCCTTCCGCCTTCCTGGTAACTGCCGAAGTTCCCGAGGAACATGTTGGCGTTGCCGTACCGCGTATCCTGCGGGCCTCCGCTGAAGCTGTAGTTGCCAAGGTAATATCCGGTGCCGGACTGCTCCACCTTATCGGTCCGCTCCAAGTAGATGCCGGTCTTGAAACTGTGCTTGCGCCACACCTTGCTCAGGTTGTCGGTAAAGCTGTAGACGTGGTTCCAATTCGTATATGGCCGGTTGGCGCCGGGCGAAGCCACGGATCCGCCGCTGACGTACGGAATCCAGAACGCGTAGTTCTGATTGCCGGGAGGCAGGGTGGGCCGCGGCAGGTTCTGGTCCTGGGTAAATACGTCGCTCTTTTCGTTGAACCAGTGCGGCGGATTGTTCATGAGGTTCCGGTCCATCTGGCTCGGGTCGTGCGGGTAGTAATCCCAGGTGTTGTAGCTGTAACCGAAGGTGAACTCGTTCACCATGGTGGGCGAAATGGTGTAGGTAAGCCCGATACCGTGGCCGAAGCCGGGGTTGGGGTGATCTTCGCTGTAGGGCGTCCAGCACGCCGGAATGCCCGGGCCGGTTTGCTGGAAATCGTAATCGTTGACGTACCGCCACCACCCCGTCAGCTTGCTCGTGACATTGCTGTCGATGCGGACGACGTCATTCCGCCGCTTGCGGGTATCGGTGAAGTTGTAGCGGTAGTTTCGCGTGTAGTTCTGTGTCTGCCCCACCGGGATATCGGTGTCGGTCCAGCAGCCCGCCGCGTTGTTGCTGTAGGAGCACTCATTGGGCAGCGGGAAGAAGTTGAGCATTGCCTGCCCGTAAGCCGCCGCCGACGGGTTGGTGATGAACGCATTCATGTTCGACTTCTGGGCTTGCGTGAGAACCTGCTGCGTGGTGGGGTCGTACATGACCAGCGGCTTCTTGGTGCCATTGTCCATCACGCCCGAAAAGTCGCCCGCTCGCTGCGCCGCCGTGGGGACGTAGGCGTAGTTCGTGGTCGTGCTCGGCTTGGTCTTCGTGTACTCCTGCGAGGCGAAGAAGAACAGCTTGTTCTTCGTCTTCTCGAACACCTTCGGGATGTACGCCGGGCCGCCCACGCTGAACCCGCCGATGAAGTAGCGGTAGATGGGCTTCTGCTGGTTGTTGAAGTTGTTGAACCAGCTCTTGGCGTTGAACATCTCGTGCCGCTTGCTGGCCCAGGCGCTGCCATGGATCTGCTGGCCGCCGCCCTTGGTAACCACCGAGATCTGGCCGCCTGCCATGCGGCCGTATTCCGCCTGGTAGTTGGAAGTCAGGACGCGGATTTCGGAGATGGAATCCATGTTCGGCTCATAGTGGAGGGTCCAGTCGCCGCCGGTGTCGAGATCCACGATCCCGTCCACGGTGAAGTTGTGCCGCCCCTGCGCGAAGCCGTTGATGGCGACGCCCTGGAGAGATCCCACGCTGGTGGTTTCGCCTGCCTGGGTGCTGACAACCCCGGGGATCAGGTTCAGCATGGCCATGAGGTCGCGGCCCTTGATCGCAATCTGGTTGAGTTGGTTGCCGTCCACGACCCCCTCCGTATTGGAGGACGTGTTCCGGCTTGCTCCTGTCGCCAGGAACTTCACCTGAATTTCAGCGTTCGGCACGACGGCCCCGGCCGGATCGGTCACAATCCCCAGGATGTTGCTGGTCACCGTCTGTCCGTAAATAGCCCCACAAAGGAGCGCCAAAGCGCAGGTCGCCTGCGCCAAACGTTTGATTGTCAGAATCATATTCTGCAGCCCCCGTTAGCTGCGAAAACCGCCGGATCGGCGCCGCGCGGACTTTCGTTTCTGTCGTTTCCCCACAGAATCGGAGTTTAGGATTCCCTGTTACAAACCTCTAAGACCCTATCGATTGTATGTCCACGCAACATAATTTGGAACCTTTTTTTGGAGGGCGGGGCCAGGAAATCCGGTGCTACCATGGCTCCGACAAGGATTTCCATGCTGAATTGGCTGCTGGTTTTCGTCCCGGTCGCGATTCTGCTGGATTTCCTGGCGCCCGGGTCGTATGCCCTGATTTTTGTCACTTCGTGCCTGGCGATCGTCCCGCTTGCCGGTTGGCTGGGCCGCGCCACCGGCCAACTCGCACAACACACGGGGGAGGGGATCGGCGGGTTGTTGAACGCCACGTTCGGCAATGCGGCCGAGTTGATCATCGGCTTTGTGGCCCTCCAGAAGGGGATCTACCCCGTGGTGAAAGCTTCCCTCACCGGCTCGATCATTGGCAATCTCCTGCTGGTGCTGGGGGCGGCTGCCCTGGCCGGCGGCGTACGCCACAAGGAACAGGTTTTCAATATGACGGCAGCGCGCGTCCAGGCCACGCTGTTGACGCTCGCCGCCATCGCGCTGGTTGTGCCGGCGGCCTTTCACTACCTGGCCGGCGGGAACGCCCGCGTGCGGGAAGACGCGCTGAGCCTCGGGATCGCGGTCGTGCTTCTGGCCGCCTACGGCGCGCACCTCCTGTTCTCTTTGCACACGCACCGGCAACTGTTCGCCGGCGAAC
>JAIQFU010000097.1:0-7830 GCA_020073115.1 Terriglobia bacterium | reverse complement strand
GGCGGGCGGGGCCGGGCCGGCCTGGAGCATCCGCAGGTCTGTCCTGGTCCTGGCCGCCTCCGCCGGCCTGATCGCCTGGGTCAGCGAAATTCTCGTCGGGTCGGTAGAACCGGCGGCCGAGGCTTTCGGTATGAGCCGCATCTTCATCGGCGTGATTGTCGTCGCGGTGGTGGGTAATGCCGCGGAACACAGCACGGCGGTGATGTCCGCGCTCGAAAACCGCATGGAGCTCTCGCTGGGGATCGCCATCGGCAGCAGTCTCCAGATCGCGCTCCTGGTGGCGCCGCTGCTGGTTTTCGCCAGCCGCTTCGTGGGGCCGGCCCCCATGGACCTGGTGTTCACGCCGGCGGAGGTCCTGGCGGTATTCCTGGCCGTCACGATCGCCGGCCAGATCGCGTCCGATGGCAGGACGAACTGGCTGGAAGGCGTGCAATTGCTGTGCGTCTACGCCATCCTGGCGGTCACTTTCTACTTCCTGCCGGATGTCCCGGCGCCCTAAATCGACCGGGGGCGCCGACGACCGCTTCCTACCGTCGCGGCGGTTCCCTTGGACCCTGTCGCGGTCCATTCGAAGCGGTATCCGAACCCTTTGGAATTATCGATGTACCGCACCCAGGACGGATCGAAAGCGTAGAGGCCGGAGCGCGCGATTACCGGCTCGAAATCCGGGCCCAGATGGAACCGCTCGGCGTAGATTGGCGTGATGCCGCGCCGCGCCTGGCCGGTTACCGTCACCACCGTTCCCCGCATCTGGACGCCCCGGATGTCCTGCCAGAGCTCCGCCGGGCGGAAGACGGTCACCGCCGCGGCAGGGTTCAGCCTCAGGTTTCGGCTGTGGGCGCTCGACCGGGAGGAGAACCAGCACAGCCGCAGATCCTCGTCCAGGAGGTAAAACAGCGGCGTGGTATGCGGGGTTCCGTCGCGGCCCACGGTGGCCAGGGCCAGCGTGTTCCCGGTCGCGAGAAAGGCCCGGATCGTCTCCCTGTCGCCCATGGCGCGGCTACTCCGCCACGGCCCTGACGATCTGGTGCGTCGCTCCTTTGCCGAACGGTTCGCCGGCGAAGTTGCCCCAGTAGTCCACAACCCGCAGGCCTTCCAGTTCCAAAAGGCATTCCAGTTCCCCGCGGGTGAACCAGCGCTGCATGACGGAGGCGCATTTCTCTTCGACCACCCGGCCCGTCTCGTCCTCCGAGACCCAGCGCATGTCCACGCGGAAGCGCTGGAACTCGGGTTCGTGGTCGCAGCGGGAGAAGCGGCGGACGCGCAGGCCCGATTCCGGTTCCACGCGCTCGGCGTCCACCGCCCAGGCGGGGGGGACCGCCAGGCGCGGGTAGTCGAACTGGAAGACGTCGAAGCACAGCGCCCCGGCGGACGCCAGGTGGCGGCGGGCGTTGGCCAGCCAGGCGCGCTGGTCGGCCCGCTGGAGAAAGGAGTGAAGCACGTTTCCCGCCGCCATGACCAGGGGAAAGCGTGCGCCGAGGTCGCGGGAGCGGATGTCCCCCGCGGTCAGGGCGACCCGCGCGCGGACTTCCGGCGGCTCGGCTTCCAGCGATGCGCGGAACTGTTGCAGCATGGCCTCGGAGGAATCCATGCCGTGCGCCGCCACGCCCGCGCGCGCAATGGGGAGCAGCACCCGTCCGGTGCCGCAGCCCATCTCCAGAACCGGTCCGCCCGCGGCCTCGGCCAGGCGGCGGTAGAAAGCGATGTCGGCTCCGCCCAGCATGCCCGCATAATCGCGGTCGTAATAGGGCGCGATCGCGCGGTAGAAGGCGTCGAGTTCCATACAGCAGAGTATAGCGGCGGGCGCCGGGGCCGGGGGTCGGGGGCTCCCCGACCCCTGGCGCCTGTCAGTAGATCTCGATGGCGTTGACCGTGGGCCAGTTCTGCGAACCCGCGAGGAAGTCGATCGTGATCTGGCCGCCCGTGACATTGACGGTGAACGGCTGGTCCAGGGTCCTCAACATCCCTCCCGCCTGGGCGCAGATATCGAAGTTGGCCAGTACGGTAGAGCCATTGATGGCCACGTTGAAGAGCCGCTGGCCCGGCCACTGCATCACCGGTTCGGCGAACTTGAGGTTCACCGTATGGGCCCCGTTCGAAACCGGGAAGATATACGAGAAGGCGCCGTAGCGCGATGTCTGGTACAGAGGCTGGGACGAAGTCCCGGCGACGGAGCTGGCAGTGGCATAGGTAGATCCGCCGCTGAACGCGCTATCCCCGCTCCAGGAAACGCCGGCGGCGTCCGTGTAGCCCGAACCCCCGGCATTGACACGGAACAGCGCGGATGCCGAGGATGCGGGCGGCGGCGCCGACGCTCCGCTCCCGGCCACGATCTCGATGCCGTTGACGGTGGGCCAGTTCTGCGAGCCCGCCGTGAAGTCGATCTGGATCTGTCCGGACGCTACGGTCACCGGGAAGCTCTTATCCAGTGCGATCATCTTCCCGCCCGCCTGGGCGACGAGATCGAAGTTGCTGAGCGCCGCCCAGCCATTGATTGCCACGTTGAAGACGCGCTGGTTCGCTGCGCTCATGACCGGCTCGGCGAATTTGAGATTGACGGTATAGCTTCCGTTCGGCACGGCGAACCGGTACGAGAACGCGCCCCAGCGGGAAGTCTGGTAGAGGGGCTGCGCCGACGTGCCCTGGACGGCGCCCGACACGGCATAGGCGCCGCCGTTGACGAAGCCGGTGTCCGCGGACCACACCGTCCCGTTGGGGTCGCTGTAGCTGTTCCCTCCGGCATTCACGCGAATGGGGGTGAAGGAACCGGTGGTGGAGCCGCCCGTGGAGGAACCGGGGGTCGATGAACCCGAACCGCCGGCGCTCCCGCCGGCCAGGACCTCGATCCCGTTCACGGTGGGCCAGTTGGTCGAACCCTGGGTAAAGGCGACGGCGATCTGCCCGCCGGACACGCTCACCGGGAATGATTCATCCAGCGCCCTCCGCGCCCCGCCGGCTTGCGCGGCGATATCGAAATTCGAGAGAACAGCCGCGCCGTTGATCGCCACGTTAAAGACCCGCCCCGCGGCGCCCATCACCGGGTCGGCGAATTTCAGGTTTACGGTATAGCTGCCGTTGGGCACGGAGAAGGTGTAAGTGAACTGCCCGTAGCGGGAGGTCTGGTACAGGGCGGGGTCGCTGGTATTGGAAATGGAAGCCGAGGTGGCGTAGGTGGAACCCGCCCCGCCGTACCCGGTGTCGGCCGACCACGCCACACCTTTGGAGTCGGTATATGCCGGTCCGCCGGCGTTCACGTGGATGGGAGTGAACGTGGTGTTCGCCGTAGAGGCCGTGGGCTGTGTGGCGGCGCCCGAGTTGGAGTTGATCATCAGCGGGGAAACGTCCACCGCTTCAAACATGCCGCCGGTGATGCCAGCCAGGTTGTGCAGGTCCGTGTTGTCCCAGCGCGGATCGTTGTCGCCCGCGATGAACCAGTTCGCCCCGTTATCGTTGAGCATCAGGCCATATTTCTTCATGGCGCGCAGAATCACCTGATTGGTGGACGAGAACGTCGAGATGTCCACACTGGCTTTCAGGCGGAAGCGCTGCCCCATCGGCGCCAGTCCGGTATCGTGGCTGCTGGAGGCGTCGTGCCGCGCCGGCCAAACGTGTGCCGCTTGGGTGTAGGCCAGAGTAAAGTTGATGGCATGGCGGATCTCCCCGGAGGCCACTTCGTCATAGCGCAGCAGTCCAGGGTAGTTGGGGGTGCCTGCGGCGTTGGTGGAGGTCCAGCCATCCGGGCGCAGGGCGCTCGACTTCAGGTTGTAGATGGCCCCCGACCCGGCCGTCCACCCGGCCGCGCCAGGGTAGGCCGACCAGAGTTCGTAGAGGATGCAGTTGTCCGTGTCCACGGCGATCACGTGCCGGTCGTCCGTGCTGCTCGGGCCGCCCTGAATGGGTGCGGACAGCGGAATCGCGTAGGGACCGGGATCGCTCTGGGAGCCGTACATGTTGAAGTACACGGGGATCATGGGTTGCGTCCCGGGTACGGTGATCCAAGGGATCCCCAGCGGAACTCCCTGGTAGCTTCCGGAACCGAAATCCGGATGGAGGCCGACTCCGGGCCCGCTCCGACTGATGTAGTTGGCGGAATTGGGAGATACGGGCAGGGTGTCTACGGGCATGTTCCAGATGTCGTTGGCGGGGAACACGGCGCAGTTCCCCACGGTGGGGGCCTGCGCGTGGAGGACGGCTGCTACACCGCTCGCCAACAAGGCTGCACTCAGCTTCCAATTCATTATAACCTCCTGAATATATTAGCCTTAGGGCAGATGAAGAACCGGATGAGAGCGGGAACGGCTGCGCCCCGGATTTGTATCGAACCTTACATTAACATGGGCGCCAACAGGAGGGGATGTTGAAATGACTCAGCGTACGAAAGTAACGCACCGCACCTGCGTGGATGGCGTACGAAGGGGAGCTATTTACCCGGAACCGCCCCGTACTTCTGCGGTGCGGGCGGGACCGGCGTCCGGACCACGTTCGGTTCCTTGTCGGCGCAGCTGAGCAGCGCGGCAGCGGAGGCGATAAGCAGGGCGGCAGGCAGGAGCTTTCGGCGCATAACGCCACATGGTAGCGCAATCGTGTCCCCCGGCTGCGCACCCGCCCGTTTTGTGGGACCAGCCCACCGCTCCCTTCGGCCTCCGGTGCTCTCCGGCGCGCGCGAAAGGCCGCGGCGGCGCGGTACCATCAGGCATGCCGCTCGGGCCCCGATTTGCGCTTGCCCTGGCTATTTCCGGCGCCGCATTCGGCCAGAAGCCGCCCGGGCCGCCGGCCCCCTTCGCGCGCGAGATGTTGGCGGCGCATAACGCCGTGCGCGCCCGTCTCAAACTGCCTCCGCTCGCCTGGTCGGACCGTCTGGCCGATTGGGCGCAGTCCTGGGCGGAAGCCCTGGTGTATAAACACGAGTTCGTGCACCGGCCCAGAAATCCCTACGGAGAGAACCTCTTCGAGGTTACCGGGGGCCGGAGTACGCCGGACGAGGTAGTAGGGGTGTGGGCCGCGGAGGCCTCCGCGTACGACGCGAAGGCGAACGCCTGCCGGGCGATGTGCGGCCACTACACCCAGATCGTCTGGCGCGACACCCGCCGCGTGGGCTGCGCCGTGGCGCGAGGCCCCGACCTCCAGGTTTGGGTCTGCAACTACGATCCACCCGGGAACATCGTCGGCCGGCGGCCGTACTGATACGGCGGGTTCACGCTACCTTGCGACGCCCTTTCCCCTCCCGTGGGGGCGCCGCCGCACGCCCACATAATTGTTATTGAAAAACTCCGCATCTCCAGATAAATTAATCCCCACATGGTTCGGAAGCGTGTCTGTGTAACTTGCAGGAATGCGGGATGCGTGGCCAAGTGCCGGTTCGAGAAACCGGGTTCGGTTCAGCCGCCCGTTCAACCCAAGAAAGAAGGTTTACGTGATTAGACTTTACAGAAGCGCGATCCATCGCAACCGCTGGATTGCTCATATCCCCGAAACGGGCTGGGTCATATTCCCGGCGAAGGAAAATGGCTGGGAAGAGCGCCAACCGGCCCGTGGCCTGGACCCGCTGTACCTCCGGCAGGCGCCGGCGAGGTCGGCTTCGGAGACCGGTTTTCCGCAACCGGATCGCCAGCCGGAGCTGGCTCGCGCCTCCTAATCGCCGACCGGCAGGTCGGGGACCTGCCCCACGTCCCGCAGCATGGCGACCGCGCAGCAGACGGCGCAACCCAGCAGAAACACCCGCCAGTAGACGGCGGCATGCATAGGCGGGTCGCCGACGATCTGCCGTCCCAGACCCAACCCCGCGGCGGCGGCGCAGCAGCCGAAATACAGGCGCTCCAGAGCGCCGCCCGCCCAGGCCGCCAGGGTCAACAGCACCGCGCTGACCAGCGCGTACACGCCCGGCAGGATCCATGCCGACGGCGGGGCGCCTGCGTGAAGGGGCCGGACCCTGATCCCTCCGGTGAGCATGGCCAGCGCCAAAAACACCACCGTGTGGACCAGCGCGACAATGACCCGTTTGCGCGTGTTGAGTATGACGGCCCCCCGCATGAGCACCATTCTACCTTCCGGCGGACCGCGGATTGTAGGACAATAAACCGTTCAAGGGCCGATTCTTATGGAACATCGCCGAGGCTTCCTTCATGGCATGCTTGCCGCCGCCGGAGTGACCGCCGTGTCGCCCGCGGACGCCGCTGCCCAGACCGGCGGCTCGCCCGAGCTGCCTTTTCTACCCGGTTATGCCCGCGCGCACAACTATAAGTCGCTCAAGCAGTCCAGTTTCGACCGCACGGGCGGTAACCGCGATTCCTGGAACATCCCCGCCGGCGGCTCCCTGGAAGTGTTCAAGGCCGAAGGTCCGGGCGTCATCAGCCACATCTGGTTCACGATTTCGGCCCGCAGCGGCGACCATCTGAAGGAACTCGTCCTGCGCGCTTTCTGGGACGGCAATTCCAAGCCGAGCCTGGAAGCGCCCATCGGCGACTTCTTCGGCCTGAACCTGAACTCCTATCACCTCTATCAATCCGAATACCTCGCCTGCTCGCCCGGCAAATCGCTGAACTGCTATTTCGCCATGCCCTACCGCAAGTCGGCGCTGCTCACCGTGGTCAACCAGGGTAAGCAGGACGTGGGCTCGTTTTATTCGAACATCGACTACTACTCGGTCCCGGCTCTGCCGGACGAGGCGCTCTACTTCCACGCGCAGTACCGGCAATCCGCGCCCTGCACGCCTTCCACCGGCGACGCAGCGCGCCTGAACCCCGACGGCCGGCTGAACCACGTCTACCTGGAGACCCGCGGCCGCGGCCACCTGATGGGGGTTACGCTGGGCGTCCTGCAAAACGCCCCCGGATGGTGGGGCGAGGGCGACGAGATGATCTTCATCGATGACGAGAGCAAGCCCGCCATCGTCGGCACGGGTTCGGAAGATTATTTTCTGGGCAGCTGGAATTTCGGCGGGCGCGACGGCGCGCAGCCCTTCGCCCACTCCATGTACGGCGCCCCGCTGATCGTCAATCCCGAGCGGACTGGCGGCCGGTACTGCTGCTACCGCTGGCACGGCGACAACCCGGTGACCTTCCAGCGGTATCTGAAGCACACTATGGAGCACGGCCACGCCAACGACCGCGGCGACAATTTCTTCTCGGTGGGCTACTGGTACCAGGCGGCGCCGTACACCGATCTCACCCCCCTGCCGCCTGTGGAGACGCGCATGCCGCAGGTGAAGACGGCTTGAAGCTGTGTGGGCGGGGCTTCGGCCCGGCCGAAGCCCGGCCCCACTGACGACTCCTATGGAACACTACATCTGGGATGAAATCCCCAAAGAGCCGCTCAAGCCCGGCATCGCCCGCAAGATCGTCTCGGGCGAAAAGGCCATGGTGGCGCAGGTCTTCATAGACAAAGGCGCCGTGGTTCCCGAGCACAGTCACGAGAGCGAGCAGATCACCTACATCCTCGAAGGCGCGCTGCAATTCGAGATCGAGGGCCGGGTAATCGTGGTGGGGAAAGGCGAGGTCCTGCGCATTCCCTCGCACGTCGCTCACAAGGCCGTGGCCCTCGAGGACACGCTCGACCTCGATATTTTCAGCCCCATCCGCGCCGATTGGCTCGATGGCACGGACCACTACATTCGCAGGGATTAGCGTCGTGGATCTCGGATTGAAAGGCCGCGTGGCCCTGGTGGCGGCATCCAGCCAGGGGCTGGGGAAAGCGGTGGCCCTGGGGCTGGGCCGGGAAGGCGCCAAACTCGCGTTATGCGCCCGCACGGAGCAAGGAAATCGGCGCCGTGCGGGTGACGCAAATCGAAAAGAAGGGCAAGCAGAACCGCCGCGTGCGGCTGGCGCTCGCCTA
>JAIQFU010000096.1 GCA_020073115.1 Terriglobia bacterium | reverse complement strand
GGCAGGCCTGAGGCCCATCCACACAATCCGCCTATTTCCCTCCGCCTTTCACCAGGACCATTTCGCCATCCTTCACCAGGCCCACCCCGGGGGCGTACCACTTGTGGTCGGCCAGACCCTTTTCGAGGGCGCTCGTTTCCAACACGTGAACGCACTTCTCGAATTTGCCGGCAGGGGTCGAGACGCTCTCGCCCACCGAGACGATCTCCGCACGGTCCATGCCGACGCCGGGCGCCTGTTCCTGGTAAAAGCGCTGGCCGGGCCGCGGCATGGCCGGCATCATCAGGCCGAATTTCGCGCCTTTGCCGCCCGACAGCCACGCGCCTTCGTGGCCCACCACCTTGCCGTTCTTGTAGACATCCACGTCTTCGCCCATGTAGTAGACGTCGTTCGTGGCGGAGTCGATGGCGTAGTAATCGTACGTCAGCTCGACAAGCTGCCCGCCGCTGGTTTCGCGATCCTCCACTACGCGGCATTCCACGCCGTCGATCGTCTTCGTCCGGTCGAGAACGGTAACGGCATCGGCGGCCTTGCCGTGCTGGAACGACAAACGGTAGCCCGGCGTCAGGATGAAGTACGGGTTCGACCCCTTGATGCCGAGCGTTTTCTTATCCGCCGGGAAGACCGATTGCCAGTCCTTCCCCGTCTGCGATGCGAGCGTCGCCGCGCCGGCCAGCAGGAGCGCCAGACCCAATGCCTGTCTCATTCAGATTGCGGCGGCATGAATTGCCTTCAGCCGTCCCCAGAACGAAGCTAGCAGATCCAGCCGCAGGGCGTTCGGGCCGTCGGACAGGGCTTTTTCCGGGGCGTCGTGCACTTCCACGAAAATTCCGTCCACTCCCGCGGCGACCGCCGCCCGCGCCAACAGCTCGATGAATTGCGGCTGGCCCCCGGAGGCTTCGCCCGCGCCGCCGGGCAACTGCACGCTGTGGGTCGCGTCGAAAATCACCGGCCAGCCCGCGTCGCGCATGATCTTCAGCCCGCGCATGTCCACCACCAGGTTGTTGTAGCCGAAGGAGGTCCCGCGTTCCGTGAGGAGAACCTGCCGGTTGCCCGTGGCAGCGACTTTGGCGGCGGCGTGGTGGATGTCGTGCGGCGCCACGAATTGGCCCTTCTTGATGTTGACGATCCGGCCGGTTCGTCCCGCGGCCGTCAGCAGGTCCGTCTGGCGGCAGAGGAATGCCGGGATCTGCAGAATATCGGCAACCTCGGCCGCGGCCTCGGCGTGCCCCGGTTCGTGGATATCGGTGAGGATCGGAAAGCCCTCGGCCCCGAGGGCGGCCAGGATGCGCAGCCCCTCTTTCAGGCCCGGCCCGCGATAGGCCGACCCGCTGGTGCGGTTCGCCTTGTCGAACGAGGCTTTGAAAACGAAGTCCCCCACCGCCTCCCGGATCCCGTGGGCCATGCGGTGGACGTGCTCTTCGCTTTCGATGACGCACGGCCCCGCGATCAGCGCCAGCGGGCGGCCGTTTCCGAATGCGGAATACTCAATCCGCCTGGGAATAGGCTTCCTCCGTCTGGATCAGCGGCTGCAGGCGCTTGCGGCGCTGCTCGTACGCCGCCCCGATGAACGCCTTGAAGAGCGGATGCGGCTCCATCGGCTTGGATTTGAACTCGGGGTGGAACTGGCAGCCCAGGTACCATGGGTGCTCCGCCAACTCGCAGATCTCGACGTAAGTCTGGTCCGGCGTCTCGCCCGTGATTTTCAGGCCGCCCGCCTTCAGGCGGTCCTCGTATTCGCGGTTGAACTCGTAGCGGTGGCGGTGGCGCTCGTGGATCTCGCGCTGACCGTAGGCGCGGTTGGCGAAGCTGTTCTCCGCCAGCCGGCAGGGCCAACTGCCCAGCCGCATGGTTCCGCCCAGCTCGTCGATCCCCTTCAACTCGCGCAGCTTGAAAATCACGCGGTGCGGCGTGGCGGAGTTAAACTCCGTGGAATCCGCGCCTCCCAGCCCGCAGACGTGGCGCGCAAACTCCACGACCAGGAGCTGCATTCCCAGGCAGATGCCGAAATACGGGACCTTGTTCTCGCGCGCGAAGTGGATGGCGTTGATCATTCCATCCACCCCGCGCTTGCCGAACCCGCCCGGCACCAGGATCCCGTCGTAGTCCTCCAGTTGGCGCTCCCAGTCGTCGCCCGTAATGCCTTCCGCCTCGATCCAGTTGATGTTCACCTTCAACTGGTGGGCCAGGCCGCCATGGAGCAGCGCCTCTTTCAGACTCTTGTAGGAATCCTCGTACTCCACGTACTTGCCTACGAGCCCGATGTTAACCTCGTCGCGCGGGTTCTCCAGGCGCTCCAGAATGGCTTTCCAGCGGGTGAGGTTGCGCGGGCCCGCATCCAGGCGGAGGAGCCGCAGGACAATCTCGTCCACGCCTTCAGCCGCAAACATCACCGGACATTCGTAGACCGATTTCACGTCCCGCGCCGTCACCACCGCCTGGACGTCCACGTCGCAGAAGAGCGCGATCTTCTCCTTCATCTCCTGCGGGATGAAGCGCTCCGCCCGGCACAGCAGGATGTCCGGCTGGATACCGATGGCGCGCAGCTCTTTGACGCTGTGCTGCGTCGGCTTGGTCTTCAGCTCCTGCGCCGCGGCGATGAACGGTACCAGGGTGACGTGGACGAAGAGGCAGTTGTCGCGGCCCTGCTCGTGGCGCATCTGGCGGATCGCTTCCAGGAAGGGCAGCGATTCGATATCGCCCACCGTCCCGCCGATCTCCACGATCACCACGTCGACGTCTCCGGCCACGCGCTTCATGGCGGCCTTGATCTCGTTGGTGACGTGGGGAATCACCTGCACCGTCTTGCCGAGGTAATCGCCACGGCGCTCCCGCTGGATGATCTGCTCGTAAATGCGGCCCGAGGTAACGTTGTTGCTCTGGGTCAGCCTGGCGTGGGTGAAGCGCTCGTAGTGGCCCAGGTCGAGATCGGTCTCCGCGCCGTCGTCGGTGACGAACACCTCGCCGTGCTGGAACGGGCTCATGGTTCCGGGGTCCACATTCAGGTACGGATCGAACTTCTGACAGGTGACCTTCAGCCCGCGGCTCTCCAGCAGGCACCCGATGGAAGCGGCGCCGATTCCCTTCCCCAGCGAGGAAACCACGCCTCCGGTTACAAAGATGTATTTAGCCATGTAAGCATCCGTCTCGAAATCCAGGCCAGGCTCATTCGCCGGCCCCTGGCCCCTGACCCCTGGCCCCCGCCATGGTAGCCCCGAACAACCCTCTCACCCTCTCCAGATCCTCCGGGGTATCCACACCCAGCGATTCGTATTCCGTCTCCACCACGCGGATGGGGTAGCCGTTCTCCAGCGCGCGCAGTTGCTCCAGGCGCTCCGCCTGCTCCAGGGGGCCCACCGGAAGCGCTGGGTAGCCGAGCAGAAAATCGCGCTGGTAAACGTACAAGCCGACGTGTTTGAAGTAGCCCCCCATTTCGGGGACTGGCTTCGAAGCCCCCGCAGTTTGGGGGTTTCGTAGACTGTCCCCGAAATCGGCTGCGCTGCGATGGTACGGGATGGGGCAGCGTGAAAAATACACGGCGTCGCCCGTGCGGTCCGTCACCACTTTCACCACGTTCGGATCGTGGATCTCCCGCTCGTCCTCGATCCGCTTCTTCAGCGTGCTCATGAGGATCTCGGGGTCGTGGACCAGCGGCAGGATCGCAGCATCGATGGCTGCCGGGTCGATGAGCGGCTCATCCCCTTGAATATTCACGATTACGGCGGCGTCTTCCGAATAGGCGGCTTCGGCCACGCGGTCGGTACCCGAAAGGTGATCCGCCCGCGTCATCCGCACCCGGCCCCCAAAGCTTTTTGCGACTCGGGAGACGCGATCGTCATCTGTGGCAATGAGCGTGCTAGTGAGGTACCGCGCTTGGGAGGCCCGTTCGTAGACGTGCTGCAGCATCGTTTTCGAAGCGATTTCCGCAAGGACTTTGCCGGGAAAACGAGTGGAGGCAAAACGGGCAGGGATCACGCCCAGGATTTTACGCGGCACAGGCGATCATAACACAAAACCTCATGTGCTAGACTCAGGGGAGAAAGGTTGGCCCGGGGCGATGCTGCCGTCCTGCCATAAGCTGTTTGTAGTCAGCGCGATCGTGGCTTTTCCCGGATGCGCGCTGTGGGGGGCTCAGAAGCCACCACAAAATCCGCCGGCTGGCGATCCGGAGGTCGCCATCGTGCCGCGCTCCAAACCTGCGGCCGAAGCCCAGAGAGCCCGGCCCGACATCCGTATAGACGCCACCCTGGTGCTGATTCCGGTCACCGTAACCGACCCCATGAACCGCTTCGTCACCGGCCTCGAGAAGGAGAATTTCAAGCTCTTCGAGGACAAGACCGAGCAGGCCATCACGCAGTTTTCCAGCGAGGACGCTCCGGTTTCGGTGGGAGTCATTTTCGATTGCAGCGGCAGCATGGGAAGCAAGCTCGAGAAATCCCGCCTGGCGGTAGCCCAGTTCTTCAAGACGGCCAACCCGGAAGACGAGTCCTTCCTCGTGCAGTTCAACGACGGAGCCCAGCTCGTCCAGCCTTTTACCAGCAATCTGGAAGAAATTCAGAACCGGCTGACGTTCACGCAGTCCAAGGGCCGGACCGCCCTGCTCGATGCGGTCTACCTGGGGTTGCACGAGATGAAGAAAGGCCGGAACCCGCGCAAGGCCCTGCTGATCATCTCCGACGGGGGCGACAATAATAGCCGCTATACCGAGAGTGAAATCAAGAACCTGGTGAAGGAAGCGGACGTCCAAATCTATGCGATCGGGATCTACGAACCGGTCGGATCCCGCGGGCGTACGGCCGAAGAGTTGGAAGGACCTGGCCTCCTGACGGAGATCGCGGAGCAGACCGGGGGCCGGCAGTACGCGGTGGAGAACCTGAACGAGTTGCCGGATATCGCTGCCAAAATTGGAGTTGAGCTTCGAAACCAGTACATTCTGGGATTTTCGCCGGTGAACCGGGCGCGCGATGGGAAGTACCGGCGCGTCCAGGTGAAACTGACGCCGCCTCGCGGGCTGCCTCCTCTCCGGGCATACTGGAGAATGGGCTATTATGCACCGTCCCAATAACGGACTAATATTCAGCGCAATGGTTTTGATGGCGTCCGGCGCCGCCGTCCTTTGGGCGCAGCAGGCGAGGACCGTGCCTCCCCCCCCACAGGACAGTACCGGGGCGGTGTTCCGCGCCGATACCCGCCTGGTGGTGTGCCACACGACGGTAGTGGACAAGGCCGGGCACTTCGTCATGAATCTGCCCCAATCGGCCTTCACGATCTACGAGAACGGCGCCCAGCAACAGATCCGGAAATTCAAGCGGGAAGACGTACCGGTGTCCATGGGCCTGATCGTGGACAACAGCGGCAGCATGCGCGACAAGCGGCAACGGGTGGAAGCGGCGGCCCTGGCGCTGGTGCGGGACTCCAACCCCGAGGATGAGGTCTTCGTCGTCAACTTCAATGACGAAGCGTACATGGACCTCCCGCACAACAGGGATTTCACGAGCGACATCAAGGAGATGGAGGAGGCCCTCACGCGCATCGACTCGCGCGGCGGAACGGCCATGCGGGACGCCATCCGCATGTCCATCGACTGGCTCAAGAAGGCCCACAAGGATAAGAAAGTGCTGGTGGTGGTCACCGACGGGAACGACAATTCCAGCGTGGTCAACCAGGAGGACCTGGTGCGGGCGGCGCAGCAGAGCGAGGTCCTGATCTACTCCGTGGGCCTGCTCGGCGAAGAAGAGCGGCGCGAGGCCAAGCGGGCGCAGCGCGCTCTTCGCGAGCTGGCCGACGCGACCGGCGGCGAGGCCTTCTTCCCCAAGGAAGTTTCCGACGTGGACAAGATCGCCCACCAGGTGGCGCGCGATATCCGCAGCCAATACACGATCCAGTACACGCCCACCAACACGGCCATGGACGGCACGTACCGGCAGATCAAAGTCACGGTGAACGCCCCCGGCCGGCCCGCCGTCCGGACCCGCAGCGGGTATTACGCCACTCCGGACCAGCTGAACGCGTCGCCGGTCAAGAGCACGTCTTTCAAACAGTGACGTATCCCAAGCTTTTCGCGATTGTGGCGCTGGCCGCCGCCGCCGCGGCGCAGGAACAGCCGAAAACCGACGACGGCGGCGCGGTGTTCCGCGCCGAAACGCGCCTGGTGGTCTGCCACACGACGGTGGTGGACAAGAACGGCCGGCTGGTCACCGACCTGCCCAAGGAAGCCTTCACGGTCTACGAGAACGGAGAAAAGCAGGCGATCAAGGTTTTCCGGCGCGAGGACATCCCCGTTTCCATCGGCCTGGTGATCGACAACAGCGGCAGCATGCGGGACAAGCGGGCCCGCGTGGAAGCCGCCGCCCTGGCGCTCGTCAAGGACTCCAACCCGGACGACGAAGTTTTCATCGTGAACTTCAACGACGACGCCGTCCTGCGCACCCCTCCGGGCAAGTACTTCACCAGCGACATCCACGAAATGGAGGAGTTGCTGAAGGGCCTCGATTCCAAAGGCGGGACGGCCATGCGGGACGCGATCCGCCTGTCGATCGATCACGTGAAGGAAAGAGGCCATAAAGACAAACGCGTGCTGGTGATGGTGACCGACGGCAACGAC
The DNA here is from genome assembly GCA_020073115.1 of Terriglobia bacterium. Taxonomy (GTDB): domain Bacteria; phylum Acidobacteriota; class Terriglobia; order Bryobacterales; family Bryobacteraceae; genus BOG-224. Next base: position 5,376 of record JAIQFU010000096.1, on the reverse strand, counting down.
AACGAGAGCCTCATCACCCTGGAGAACCTGGTCCGCGCGGCGCAGCAAAGCGACGTCCTGATTTACTGCGTGGGCCTGCTGGGCGATGAAGCGCCCGGCGAAGCGTCCAAGGCCCGGCGCGCGCTGAACGAACTGGCCGCGGAGACCGGCGGGGAGGTTTTCTTCCCCAAGGACGTTTCGGACGTGGACCGCATCGCGCACCAGGTGGCGCGGGACCTGCGCAACCAGTACACCATCGAGTACACTCCCACCAATACCGCCATGGACGGCACGTTCCGGGAGATCAAGATCGCGGTAAACTCGCCCGACCTCACCGTGCGTACGCGCAAGGGCTACTACGCCACGCCGGACCAGGCGGCGCCGCCCCGGCGGAAAACGGGGGAGTGATGCTGCGCGTCGCCTGGCGGCTCACGCGCGGGTATCGCCTGCGTCCGTGGCGTAGCCCGTACCTGCGGTGGCGCATCGAGACCTACTGGGGCCTGCACGCGGACCGGATCGCTTTCACGGATTTCTGGAGATTCGCCTGGACGCAGAGGAAGGAATTGCTGCGGTACCTGAAGTGGGCGGACAGGATGAACCGCTCCCGGGCCGGGCATGCCCGGCCCCTACCGTCCTTGTAGGGGCCTTGCATGCCTCGCCCGGAGCGGCGCAATTTACTTCTGCGGCGGCGCGGTAGTCGTTGTCGAAGCGGCGGGTTTCTTGTTCTTCCGCGCTTTCCGGACGTGCTTCTTGACCTTGGTGGTAGTGGTCGTCTGATTCTCGGTCTGCGCCGGGGTGCTGCTATTGGCCGGCGGAGCAGGCTTGGTAGCCTGGGCGGCGAATACAAACGGCGTGGTGGCAACCGCCAGCGCGATCGCGAGTAAGCTATTCTTCATGGTTTCCTTTTCTCCCCGCGGGCTTTCTTCGCCCGCTCACAATTCCATGGTGCGCCCGGCGGCGAAAAAGCACGATAGCCTGGGCGGGCTAACGGATGGGCCGAATTGAGGGGCGAAGCGGTTAAGGTTTATTAGGAATGCGGTCGGCTGTCAGCTCTCAGCTTTCAGCAATCAGCTACGCCCAGTCCTCTCCCTTGGGTGTGTGCTCGCGCATGTAGGCCGGGTCGATCTCCAGGCCCAGGCCCGGACCCGTGGGAAGCTGGAAATTCGAATTCCGGATCACCGGCGGCTGGTTCAGCGCCATTTTCTCGTACACGCGGCCGGGACGGCCCAGGCGGCACTCCGAGCGGTAGAAGTTCGGAATGGCTGCGGCCAGGTGGACCGAGGCGTACGTCCGCACCAGCGAGCCGATGTTGTGCAGCGCCATGGGGGTGCGGTAGAGCATGGCGTAATCGGAAATCTTGCGGCACCCGCTGACGCCGCCCGCGTAAGAAATATCGGGGTGAATGATATCCACCGCCTGGTTGTCGACGAACGGCTTGTACTGCTTGAGCAACTCCAGTTTCTCGCCCGTGAGCATGGGAGTGCGCGTGGCGCGCTTGATGGCCATCCAGGCTTCGCTGTATTCCACGCTGTTGGAGAGGTCTTCGATGAACAGGGGGTTGATCTGCTCCGTGGCGCGGGAAACGGCGATGGCGCTGGGGGTGTCGTACTGGTTGTGGCAGTGGACAGCGATGTCGATGGAGTCGCCCACGGCTTCGCGCACGTTGGCGAATCCCTTGGCGACCTTCGCCAGTTGCGCGGTGGTGATGCCGGGGCCCACGCGCTCGCTCCGCAGCGCCTGGGTGGGCTCGATCTTGTAGGCGGTGAACCCTTCGGGCTGCTCGCGAATCATCTGCGCCCATTCCTTGCACGATGCCGGGGTGAGCATGTCCTTGAGGAAGTCGCCATGCGAGTACATGGGGACCGCATCGCGCTGCGGTCCGCCCATCAGTTTGTACACGGGGATGTCGAGGATCTTGCCGGCGAGGTCCCACAGCGCGATATCGAGCCCGCTGATCAGCGGCACGCAGGGCAGGAAGGGATGGATCGCCCCGGTCATGTTTTGAAAGTGGCGCTCGATGGAGAGCGGGTCCTGGCCCACGAGGCGGTACTGGGGTATCCGCGCGCGCGCCATCTTCGCGTCCACGCCGGTTTCGCCGTAGCCGGTGATCCCGGCGTCGGTTTCGATTCTGACCAGGCAGCCGTCCGTCTGGAAATCGAGTTGAAGCGCCTTGACGGCGGTGATCTTGACGGCCCCGCGCGCCGGCGCGGCGAGTGCCTCGTAGTGCGCCAGCCAGGAGCCCGCGGGCACGGCCAGCGCCATTCGCATCAGATCTCGACGAGTGAACATTTTCTTAAGATCTCGGCTTTCGGCTTTCAGCTATTGGCGTTCAAATAGTACCGCGGTGCCGTCGAAGTCGCCACCCAGCCGCAGGTTGAGGCCCTGGTTCATGAGATAGGCTCCGCTCACGGCTGGCAGGCGCTCCACCAGCTTGTTGTCGATCGTTTTCACGTTGTATATGGCCCGCTCCTCGAGACCGGAAAGCTTCACCGTGGGCGGCGGGTAGCCGTAGTGCTGTCCGGTGCGGAAAGCGAACAGGACCGCCTGACGGCCGTCTTCGGAAACGTATTGGGTGGCGGTGAAGCCATCGCCGCGCGGCGAGAAGAGCCGGTAAAGCCGCCCCTCCTGCACGGTTTTCCGGATCGACTTGTACAGGTCCACCATCTTCGCCGCCAGCGACATGTCGGCGTCGGACCACTTGTTCAGGTTCCCGCCGATTCCGAGCGAACCCGTCATGGCCACCAGGAACCGGTACTGCAGCGGCGTGGAGCGGCCGTTGTAATTCGGCACGTCGGTCACCCACGCCATCATGGTCTTCGGCGTGTAGGCGTAGCTGAAACCCTCCTGGATGCGCAGCCGGTCGAAGGCGTCGGTATTGTCCGAAGTCCAGACCTCCTCGGTGCGGGTCAGGATGCCCATGTCCGCGCGCCCGCCGCCGCCCGAGCAGGATTCGATCTCCAGCTTGGGGTGTTTCGCCCGCAGGCGGTCGATAATTTCGTAGACATTGCGGGTGTAGGCGATCCACAGTTTCTTCTCATCGGCGGGGGCCGCCTCCGGCCAGCCCGGCTCGGAGAAGTTGAGGTTCATATCCCACTTGAGAAAGGCGAGTTTGGGGCTCTCCGCAAGCAGGCGGTCGAGCACGCCGAAGATGTGGTCCCGCACGTCGTTGCGCGCCATGTTGAGCACGAGTTGGTTGCGCGCTTCGGTGCGCGGGCGGTCGGGGAAGTGCATGGCCCAGTCGGGATGGGCGCGGTACAGGTCGCTGTCGGGATTGACCATCTCGGGTTCGACCCACAGGCCGAAGTCCATGCCCAGCTTGTTGACGGACTCGATGAGCGGGCCGAGGCCGTTGGGGAACTTCTTGGGATTGATGGTCCAGTCGCCGAGCCCGGCGCGGTCGTTGTTGCGCGCCCCGAACCAGCCGTCGTCCATGACGAAGCGCTCCACCCCGAGTTTCGCCGCCTTCTGGGCGAGCGCCGTCTGGCCCGGCTCATCCACGCTGAAAGTAGTGGCCTCCCAGGAGTTGTAGAGCACCGGACGCTGGCGCGAGGTGAGACCGCCGGGCAGCAGATACGCGCGCTCGAAGCGGTGCAGGATGCGCGACGCCTCGCCGAAACCGCCATCCGTGAACCCGGCATAGAACGGCGGCGTTTCCAGCGATTCGCCGGCGGCCAGGGGATAGCTGAAGTCGAAGGGATTGAAGCCGCCGGTGACCCGCACCTGCTGGTGCGAGGTCTGCTCGATGGAGAGCCTCCAATTCCCGCTCCAGCCGAGGGCGCCGAACCACACGCGCCCGCGCTCTTCCTCGGCGCGCCCGCCTTCGTCGATGGCGAACCACGGGTTGGCCTGGTGCCCCGTGTTGCCGCGGCGGCTCTCGATCACCTTCATGCCGGGATGGATCGGCTCCTGGTTGATCTGCCACTCGCCGGCCCACCGGCCCGTGAGGTAAGTAAGCCGGTAGCCTTCGCCGCGCGGCAGGTTCCACGCGCCCGATTGCGCGCTCTCCAGCGTCAGCGGCGCCTTGGTGCGGTTGGTGATGACGGCGTTCTTGCGGATGACGCCGGTATCGGGATAGACGCGGTAGACCAGCGTCGCGCCGAGGTCGTACGTCATATCCTTCAGCTCGATCTTGAGGGTGTCGCCGTCGATCTGATGCGACACGTATTTGAGCACAAGGTCGCGCACTCCGTCGGGCAGCGTCACCTTGAGGCACGGTTCGATGTAGCGCCCGCCGCCCCACCCCGGGTACTCCTGCGGGGTGGTGTTGCCGCTGTTATCGAACGAGGCCCATTCGCGGTCGGAGCGCGGCGCGGCCAGGTCATCGTCGCGCCACAGCCGCTTGCCCCAGTAGACCGATTGAAGCTCGTTGCGTTCGTTCACGCCGAAAACGTAGGAGACCGCCCCCGCCTCCAGGTGAAACAGTTTCTTGGCCGCCACATACCGGATCTCGCCAAACGCCGTGGATGCCAGCAGAGTCATGAGTACGGGCGCCAGGTATCGGATATTCACGTCATTATCCTATCAGCGCGCACGAGCGAGGGAGCCGCCGGCCCGAAAGGGGAAAACCGCACAGAAGAGGCGACCCGGCGCGTGCTTCCTTACGCCCCGGGAGAGATAATGGGGCAACAAAACACTCTGGAGGGGAACATGGGTACATCCATGGCGCCGGGGCCGCAGCCTGCCCTTACGCCGGAACGCATCATCGGCACTGCTCTCGGCTTCTGGCAGGCCAAAACGCTGCTCAGCGCGATCGAACTCGGTGTCTTCACCGAACTGGCCCGGGGTCCGCTGGGCTTGGAGGATTTGCGCAGGCGGCTCGGGCTCCACGAGCGCTCCGCGCGGGATTTTCTGGACGCGCTGGTGGCCATCGGGATGCTCGAACGCGCAGACGACACATACGCGAACACGCCGGAATCCGACTTTTTCCTGGATCGCGCCAAGCCGACCTATGCCGGCGGCCTTTTGGAGATGGCCAATGCGCGGCTGTACCCGTCCTGGGGCAACCTGACGGAGGCGCTCCGCACCGGGATGCCGCAGAACGAAGCGAAGAGCGGCGGCGACCCGTTTGAAGTCGTGTATAAAGACCCGAACCGGCTTCGGGGCTTTCTTTCGGCGATGACTGGGATCAGCGCCGCCACCGCGCGCGTGGTGGCCGCCCGCTTTCCGTGGCGGGAGTACGAGACGTTCTGCGACGTCGGCACGGCCCAGGGCGCCTACCCCGTGGAACTGGCTCGCGCGCATCCGCATCTTCGGAGCTTGGGGTTCGACCTGCCGGTGGTGAAGCCGGTCTTCGAAGAGTATGTGGCTTCGTTCCATCTGGTCGGCCGGGTGCAGTTCCGCGCCGGGGATTTCTTCCACGATCCGTTGCCGCGCGCCGACGTGCTGGTGATGGCCCAC
>JAIQFU010000095.1:23398-34830 GCA_020073115.1 Terriglobia bacterium | reverse complement strand
GGCTGGCCACCTCCTATCCGCACCTCTATTTCCTGCTAACGGACGGGGTGTGCTATCACGGGCAGACCGTCACCGGCGGCAAAAAGTCCGGCGCCGGGCCGCTGGCCATGAAGCGCGAAGCGCGCGAGCTGGCGGTCAAGCTGCAATCGCGCCAGAACACGCTGAACGAAATGGCCGCCCGGCTGGTTGGCCTCAGCCAGGAGATTCTGGCTCTGGAAACGGAGGTGGAGCGGCTGCGGGGGCTGCAGCAGGCGCGCGAAAAAGACCGTGTGGCGCTCGACCACGAAATGCGCAAGCTGGCGGACGACCTGTCGCGGACCAATTCGCGCCTATCGGTGGCGCGGCTGGAACTGGAACGCCTGCGCCGCGACGCCACCAAATCCGCCGAGCAGCGCGAGCGCAACCTCACCGCGATCGAGGCCAAGGAGATGGCCCGGACCGACGCCGAGGAGGCGCTGGAAGCCGAACGGCAGGGGCTGGAAGAGTTGGAAGCGCAGGCCGGCGCCATCGGCGAGGAGCACGCTTCGATTCGCGCCGAGCTGGCCGGCGTGGAAGAGCGCCGGCGCGGCGAGCGCAGCGCCATGGCGCGGCTGGAGCAGCAGCACCGGGAGACGGGGGCCCGGCTCGGGGCCCTGGCAGGCGATGTCCAGCGCCTGGCCGAACACCGCGCCCGGCTCCTTGCGGATAATGTCGAACTCGACCGCAGAACCGCGTTGCTTTCGCGGGAGATCGCCGAACTGGCGGTGCGCGCGGAGGAAATGGCGGCGCGCGACGCCGCCCTGCGCGAGGAGCTCCGCGGCGGCGAGGAGGGATTGAAGAGCCTCCGCTCGGCCATGGAGGAATGGCACGAGAAACGCTCCCAGATTGAAGTGGAGCTGGTCCGCAAACAGGCGGAGCTGAAATACCTGGATGAAACGAGCCGTAAGGACCTGAACTGCGCCGTGGCGGAACTGTCCGCCGCGGACGAGCCGGTTCCCGATCCGGACGCCATCGCCGAAGCCGAGCAGGCCGCCGGCGAACTGCGCGGCCGCATCGAATCGCTGGGCGCCGTGAACCCGGCGGCTATGGAAGAGTTCCAGGAAGCGCAGCAGCGGCACGACTTCCTGAGCGCGCAGCGGCAGGACCTGATCGACTCGATCCGGGATACCGAAAAAGCCATTCAGGAGATCGACCAGGTTTCGCGGCAGAAATTCGCCGAGGCTTTCGAGGCCATCAACGCCAATTTCCGCGTGGCCTTCCAGACGCTGTTTGGCGGCGGGACCGGCGAGATGCGGCTCACCGACCAGGAAAACGTGGCGGACTCGGGCGTCGATATCGTGTGCTCGCCGCCGGGCAAACGCCTGCAGAACGTACTGCTGCTTTCCGGCGGCGAAAAGGCGCTGGCCGCGGTCGCTCTGCTGATGGCGATTTTCCGGTATCAGCCGAGCCCCTTCTGCGTGATGGACGAGGTGGACGCGCCGCTCGACGAGACCAATATCGGCCGGCTCACGCGCCTGCTGCAGGAAATGTCCGCGCAGACCCAGTTCGTGGTGATCACGCACTCCAAGCGGACCATGGAAGCGGCCCAGGCGCTCTATGGGGTGACGATGCAGGAGCCGGGGGTATCCCGGCTGGTATCGGTGAAACTCAACGCGGCGGAAGCCGCGGCCTAGCAGTACCGCGGGGGCCCGAATTGCGACGCCGGTTCTTTCGATTCAAAGGACCGGCGACTGTGATTCGCTGAACACCACGGCAGATTACAGAACCCTAATGTCGTAACTTCTGCCCGCGGGATTCTATCTCAACAGGCAGATGACGCTGCAACTCACCCGCGAGGAAGTAGAGGAGCTTCGGAAAGCTCTGGCCGCGGCGCACGGCGACGCGCTGCGGGAACTCTCCACTGTTGCGGGTTGCGGCGTTTCCGCAAAAGGCATCGACGGCTGCCGGCGGAGGAGCCGCATCGAGCGCCTCCTGCGAACCCTGGACGGCATAGGCGATCCCGTGTCTCTGCCGGCAGCCGGCAAGGCGACGCGACGGATCGCGTTGGCCGCTTAATTCCCTGCCCCCACCGGCTTGTTGAACGCCCAGTGCGTGTGCGCGATGCGCCAGCCCTCATCGGTGCGGCGACGGTCATGGGCGGCGCCAGAACGCGCTACAGTGTTGCTGATATGCGACGCCGCGGATTTCTCTCTGTGGGCCTGACTGCGCCCGCTTTCCTCGCCGCCCAGCAACGGCAGCCCGAGCGCGTGGAAGCCATGACCCCGAAGGACGGGCCGTCGATCGCGCTCAACCACCTCGGGTTTCTGCCGAAGGGCCGGAAGATCCTGGTTTTCCGTGGGAAACGAGTTATCGGTCCCGTTCTTCATCCGCCCGGACGCGTGGCGGCGGACGCTGCCCAAGGCCGTGAGCTACCACCACGCGCAACGCTGCGGCGTAGAGGTTCCCAACGTGCACCCCGTGTGTCACCTGGATGACGCGCGGCGGCGCGACAACGGCCAGCACGTGGACGTGACCGGCGGGTGGCACGACGCCGGCGACCTGCGCAAGTGGATGGACGCCACCATGATGAACGCCCTCGGCCTGCTGCGCCTGGCGCGCAACCTCGGCGAGAAATGGGACCTCGCCGGTTCGGGCCTCAAGCCGCTTTACGAAGAGGTGCAGTGGGGCAATCGCTATTTCCTCAAAATGCAGGACACCGACGGCCGGGTGTGGGCCGACACCGCCGGGGGCGTGGGGGGCGACAACAGCGACAATCACTGGACGGACAATCGCAGCGGCACGGATGACGACCGCTACATCAACACCGGCAAGCCCACGATGGTCCAGGCCATGTTCGTGGCGCTGCAAGCCATGATCGCGCAGGCCTATGACAAGACTTGCCTGGAGGCCGCCACGCGCTGCTGGCAGGCGAACAAGCGCGATTCGACGGGAACGCGGGACCTGGCGTGGTGGACTCTGGCGGCGCTGGAAATGTATCGGACGGACGCGGGGGCCGAGTACGCCGCGGCCGCCGCCGAACTGGCCGGCCGCCTGGCGGGCTTGCAGAACACGGAGTTCATGGCCGGCCAGAAACAATTTCGCGGCTTCTGGCGGATGCGGGCCAACAGCCAGGACCCGTACAACGACGCGGTCTATTCCGCGATTCCCGGCATTGCCCTGCTGGAAGCCGCCGCGGAGTTTCCGAAGCACCCCGACGCGAGCCGCTGGCGCGACGCGGTGAAACTGCACCTGGAGGAATACGCGCTGCCTTTGGCCGCGCGCACGGCCTACGAGATCGTGCCTTTCGGCGTGTTCGCCGGGACGCCCACGCAGGAAATGTACCGGCCGCTCGCGGGCGGCCTGACTTACCGGTATTTCATGCCCACCCGGAGGCAGAACTGGTGGCTGGGGATGACCTCGCACCTGGAGTGCTACGCGGCGCTGCTGGCCATGGCGGCGCGCGCCTTCGGCAAGCCGGCATACCGCGACCTGGCTTATCGCCAACTGGAGTGGGTCATGGGCGGCAACCCCTTCGGCGCGTGCCTCATGACCGGCGAGGGGATGCGCAACCCCTATCCGCATTCACGCTATGTGGGCCTGATCCCGGGCGGGATTCTGAACGGCATCGCCGGGAACGCCAAGGACGAGCCGATTCTCGACACCGAATACGGCTTCGACTGGCGGACATGCGAGTACTGGAGCCCGCACAACGCGTGGTACCTGTGGGCGCACTCGGTGCTGGAAAGGGCATAGGACCAGGTTCCGCCCGCCGGGCGGCTCTGCCCGCGGGCGGTATAAAATACGACACAAGCGACACTGATATGCTCACACGACGCTCTTTCTCGAAAGCGCTGGCAGCGGCGCCGTTTATCGCGCGCGCGCAACAGTCCTCTTCTGCTCCTCGAGCCCGGATCAAAATCGACACGGAACGGGTGATCGGCGACATCGATCCCAAGATCTACGGCAACTTCATCGAGCACCTCGGCCGGTGCATCGACGACGGGATCTTCAAGGAAAATTCGCCGCTGTCCGATTCCAACGGATTCCGCCGCGACATCCTGGACGCCGCCAGGAAACTCAATGTGACGCTGATCCGCTGGCCCGGGGGGAACTTCTCCTCGAATTACCACTGGCGCGACGGGATCGGGCCGCGCGACCGGCGCCCGCCGCGGCTGGAAATGGCCTGGGGAACGGTGGAGAGCAACCGCTTCGGGACGCACGAGTTCATGCAATACGCCGAGATGCTTGGCGCGGAGCCCTACATCTGCGTGAACCTCGGCACCGGGACCTGGACCGAAGCGCAGCAATGGGTGGAATACGTCAACGGCAAGGAAGACACGGAGGTGACGCGCCTGCGCCGGCAGAACGGCCGCCGCGATCCCTGGAAGGTCACGTACTGGGGCCTCGGCAACGAGATGGACGGCGGATGGCAGATGGGACACCGCGACGGCGAGGAGTACAGCAAGTTCGCCCTGGAAGCGGCCAAGCTCATGAAGTGGACCGATCCGAGCATCAAGCTGATCGCCGCCGGTTCCTCCAATTTCGCGCCAGGCGCGGACTGGATCGGCTGGAACCGCACGGTGATGAACTACCTGAAGAACCACGCCGACTACCTGTCGCTCCACATGTACGTCGGCAACCCCACGAACAACTTCCCCGAGTTCATGGCCAGTTCGCTGGAGCTTCAGGACCGCATCAAAATCTCCGAGGGCGTGATCAACGCCGCGGTTTCAAGCTTGACGCCGCGCCGCAAGGTTCACATTGCCTGGGACGAATACAACGTGTGGTACAGGGCCCGCGGCGAGGGGCGCGAAAAGGGCCGCAACATCCTCGAGGAGCACTACAACCTCGAAGACGCGCTGGTGGTGGCCACCTTCCTCAACTCCTCCGTGAACAACGCGCACATCATCAAAATCGCCAACATGGCGCAACTGGTAAACGTGATCGCGCCCATCTTCTCCAACGATAAGGGCATCTATCTCCAGACCATCTATTACCCGCTGCAACTGTTCGCCAACAACACCAGGGGCAAAGCGCTGCAGCTCTACGTGGACAGCCCCAAGTACCGCAGCCGGCAGTTCGATGAGGTCCCGTACCTGGACAGTTCCGCATCGTTAGACAACGGCTCGCTGGTGATCAACGTGGTGAACCGCCACGGCGACCAGGCGGTGGAGACGGACTTCGAGCTGGAGGACAAGCAGTTCGCCGGTCCGGTGCAGGTGGCGGAGGTGAACGGCCCCGATATCAAGTCGGCCAACGACTTCACAAGCAGCCCGGTCAAGGCCGTGACGCGCAGCGTGGCCGCCGAGAGCAAGCGCCTGCGCTACTCCTTCCCGCCGCATTCGTACACGATGCTGAAGACGAAGCTGGCATGAACAGGTACACTCCGGCGCTGCTCGCCGCTTTGGCGCTCGGCGCCACCAAGCCTCCCGAGGTTTTGCGCCTGGAAGGCGACACCCAACAGGTCCACGACCCCGTGATCGTGCGGCAAGGGAGCGCGTACTACGTGTTCTGCACGGGGCGCGCACCCGGGGGAGGCGGCATCATTCCCATCCGCTGTTCCACCGACCTCACGCACTGGAAGCTCTGCGGCAGCGTCTTTCCTCGCCTTCCCGAGTGGGCCACGAAGGAGATTCCGCGCGCGCGGGACGCCTGGGCGCCCGACGTTTCCTTCTATAACGGCAAATACCAGCTCTACTACGCCGTTTCCACGTTCGGCAGCCGCAACTCGGCGATCGGCCTGGCCACCAACCGCACGCTCGATCCCGAGAGTCCCGATTACAAGTGGGTGGACGAGGGGATGGCGCTGCGCTCGTACCAGGAGAAGGACGACTGGAACGCCATCGACCCGAACCTGTTCATTCAGGACAAGCGGAACGTGTGGCTCAACTGGGGGAGCTTCTGGGGAGGGATCAAGATGCGGCGGATCGATCCCGAGACGGGGAAGCCGTCCGCCGCGGACACGACCCTGTATGCCCTGGCCAGCCGCCCGCGGACCCCGCCGACCGGCGGCTCCATCGAGGCGCCGTTTATCGTGCGGCACGGGGGGTATTTCTATCTCTTCGTTTCGTTCGACCGGTGCTGCCAGGGGGTGAAGAGCACGTACAACGTGGTGGTGGGCCGGTCGCGCAAAGTCACGGGGCCGTATGGGGACGCGAAGGGCGTTCGCATGACGGAAGGCGGCGGGACACCGGTGATCGCGGCCACCACGCCGAACTGGCGCGGACCGGGGCATGAAGCCGTACTGCAGGACGGCAAAACCGATTACCTGGTGTTCCACGCGTACGACGGGAAGACGGGGCGGCCGTACCTGCAGATCTCGACGATGGTGTGGGAAAAGGGGTGGCCGAAAGTCGGGGCTCTGCCGTAAGGCGGGCAGGGGCCGGATGTCGGCATGACTGCCGACACGGCGAGCAACAATGTTCACGCCACGGCTTACTCCAGCTTCAGCCGGCCGTACAGCGCCAGTGCGGGGAGGCGCGAGGCCGCCAAGGCCTGAAGGATGTCGGGGGCGGGGGACGCGAGCAGGAGGCGAAGCTCCGAGAGCCATTCGGCGGGCGACTTGGCCGGAATGGCCGGGTCGCTGAACAGCGCCACCAGTTCGCTTAGGGCGATACGGCGCGTCTCGCCGGGGGGCGCCATGTTCACCATCCGGAGGAGGAGGGCGCACTTCTCGTGGAACACCTGCAGCCCCGGCTGTTGGGGCGCGCCTTTCCAGTCCTGCACCTTCGAGAGCGCCTGGCGGGCTTGAAAACCCCACTCCGCGGTGAGCCGGGACTGGCTAAAGGCGTCGATGATGAGCGGACCCAATCCCCGGATCTCGTTTTCCAGGTCGCGGAACTCGGGACCATTCATGAACTCGCTCCGCTTCGCTTCGCCTTCGACCTTTGCGGGGCGGGCCTCATCCGTCGAAATGGGCGCGATGCCGGCTCCGTTCTCGACCTCGCGGTTGAACCCCATCAGAATTCCGTCCAGCGCCAGGGCGAGCATGGGATACGCCCAATCGCGGAACGTCTGGTCGCGGGATTGGAACCCGCCGGGAGGAGCCGGAAAGTTATCGAGGCAACGCTCCGCGCTCATCTGCCGCACCAGGTACGCCCGCAGAGCCGGTGTCAGCAGGTCGGGGGCGCCGAGCGCGTGGAGCGTGCGGGCAGCCTGCAAGAAACTCCCCACCAGGGAACCGCGGCGGACGACGGCGGTGTAGGCCCGGTCGGAATCGGTGAGCGATAGCGCCCCGGCCAGCGCGGCAGAGAGGATCTGGGCTTCCCTTTCGTTCCGAGCGAGGCGGGGCAGCGCTTTGGCCGCCGACGCCAGTTCCCAGGAAGTGGCCACGCTCCGCGCGCCGCGCTCCACGAGGAACCAAGGGGCCTGCTTTTGACGCTCCTCTTCGGTGAACGCCCCACGCTCGGCGACAGCCGCCAGGATTTCGATGTAGACACCCGCGTTGGGGACGAACTCACGCGTGCAGTCCATGGCCGGAACCCGCGGCGGGGCAATCTGCTCGAACAACCTCCGCGCCGCGGCGGGGTCGATCCGCAAAAGCTCCTCGACGACGCGACATTGGAGCGAGAGCGTGTCCAGCCGGAGCTTATACGCACGCTCCAGGATGCCCGCGAGATCCGTATTGCCCGGGGAGCGCCGGGAAGCATCAACTTCCGACGGCGAGGGCGCACGCTCCAGCGGCAGCGGCTGGGCGGCTTCGCGGGCCCGATGGAACACCTCTTCCAGCGCCGCGGTCTTTTCCTTGTCCGGCAGGCGGTCCAGGAGTTGGAAGGTGATGTCGGCGAAGATCTCGACGGGCGCGGCGCGGGCGTCGTCCAGCAGGACGCGCGTGCGCTCGGCGGGGCCAGGCCGACGGCCCTGTCCCCACGCCAACGCCGTCACGACGACGCCGCCCAGCGCGCAAAGACAGGAGCGCCTCCTCATACTCCGAAATGATAGCTCAGCCAGAGTTAGTTCCTTCGAATACCTGATAATCTGATAGGGGTACTCAGTAGAGTTGCGGAGAGGGAGCCTCCACTTGAGACACACCGGAATCCCCAGCATCGGAGATGTGCCTTGGGGCACGCACTTCTGCCAGTTCTACCAGGACGAGCAGGATTTGATCGAGATTCTGGTTCCCTATTTCAAAGCGGGCCTGGAAGACGGCGAGTTCTGCATGTGGATCACGTCCGCGCCGCTCCGCGCCGAGGAAGCCCGCAAGGCCTTGGCCACCGAGATTCCCGACCTCGAAGACTATCTCCGCCGGGGGCAGATCGAAATCCTGGATTATGGGCAGTGGTACAAGCCCGGAGGCCGATTCGAGGCGGGTCCGGTGCTGGAAGGCTGGGTGGCCAAACTCGACGCGGCGCGCAAACAGGGATGGGAGGGTCTCCGCCTCTCCGGCAACACGTTCTGGCTGGAAACATCGGACTGGGCGAGTTTCACGGAGTACGAGGCCATGGTGGACGGCATCATCGGCAAATATCCGATGCTGGCCCTCTGCACGTACAGCCTCACGAAGTGCGGAGCGGCGGAAATCATGGACGTGGTGGCCAACCACGCCTTCGCGCTGATTCAGCGGGGCGGCAGGTGGCAGATCATCGAGAGCGCCGAACGCAAGAAAATACAGGCGTCCCTGCACCGGAGCGAAGAGCGGCTGCGCAAGGTGAACGCCGAACTGAAGGAGCGGATCGCGCACAGCGAGCGCGAGGGGCGCAAGCTGCAACAACTCAACCGCACGCTGCGGGCGCTGAGCAAAGCCGACCAGGCGCTGCTGCTGGCCCCGGAGGAAGAGGCTTATCTCCAGGAGGTCTGCCGCATCATCGTCGAAGACTGCGGTCACGCGATGGTGTGGGTCGGGTACGCCGAAAACGACGAAGCCAAAACCGTTCGCCCGATGGCGTGGTCGGGATTTGAAGAGGGGTACCTGGAAACGCTGCGGATCACCTGGGCCGATACGGAGCGCGGGCAGGGCCCGACGGGGGCGGCGATCCGCAGCGGAAAGCCGTGCACTTGCCGCCACATGCTCACGGATCCGCAGTTTCTACCCTGGCGGGCGGAGGCGGTGCGCCGGGGATACGCCTCTTCGCTCGCGCTGCCGCTGGCGGACGGCGACCACGTTTTCGGCGCCTTGACCGTCTATTCGCGCGAGCCGGACCCGTTTTCCGCGGATGAAGTCAAGTTGCTTGGGGAACTGGCCGCCGATTTCGCGCACGGAATCGCGGTGCTGCGGCTGCGGGCGGCGCACCAGCAGGCGGCGGAGGACCTGCGGCAGCAGCGCGAGTGGCTGCGCGTGACCCTTACCAGCATCGGCGACGCCGTCCTGGCCACCGATACCGCGGGGCGCATCTCCTTCCTCAACCCCGTGGCCGAGCGGCTGACGGAGTGGCCGGAGGGGGAAGCGCTGGGCCGGCCCATCCAGGAGGTCTTCCGGATCATCGACGAAGGGACCCACCGGGAAGGCGGCGATATCGTGGGCCGGGTGCTGCGCGAGGGGCGCATCGTGACGCTATCCAACGGCACGGCGCTGGTGACGCGCGCCGGCCGGGAGATTCCCATCGAGGACAGCGCGGCCCCCATCCGCGACGCCGCCGGCGCGGTATCCGGCGTAGTGCTGGTGTTTCACGACGTCACCGAGAAGCGACGCGACCAGTTCGCGCTGCGGCAAAGCGAACAGCGCGTCAAGCTGAAATTGCAGAGCATCCTCTCGCCCGAAGGGGATATCGGCAAACTGGAGTTGGGCGACGTCATCGACGCCGAGGCGATCCAGAGCTTCATGGAGGATTTTTACAGGCTGGCGGGCCTGCCGATGGCGATCGTCGATCTGAAGGGCAAGGTGCTGGTGGGCGTCGGCTGGCAGGATATCTGCACGCGATTTCACCGCGTGCACCCGGAGACGTGCCGCAACTGCATCGAGAGCGACACCCAGCTCAGCGCCGGCGTCGCGCCCGGGGAGTTCAAACTCTACCAGTGCGAGAACCACATGTGGGACGTGGCCACGCCGCTCATGGTGGGCGGGAAGCACGTGGGGAACATCTTCACCGGGCAGTTCTTTTTCGAGGACGAACCCGTGGACCGGGAGGTATTCCGTTCCCAGGCCCGGCAATACGGGTTCGATGAAGCCGCGTACCTGGCGGCGTTGGACAAGGCGCCGCGCATCACGCGGCAGGCGGTGGTCGACGGAATGGCTTTTCTGGCCAAAATGGGCCAGATGCTGTCGCTCCTGAGTTACAGCAATATCAAGCTGGCCCGGTCGGTGGCGGAACTGGAGCGCGCCAAGTCGGGGCTGCTGCGGCAGGCGGCGCTGATCGACCTGAGCCCCGACGGCATCATCGTGCGGCGCCTGGATGGCACGATCGGTTTCTGGAGCCGCGGAGCGGAGAACCTATACGGCTGGACCAGAGAGGAAGCCATCGGGCGGCGCACCCACGAACTGCTGCGAACCGAATTCCCAAAGCCGCTGGAGCAGATCCTCGAAGGGATTCGCGAGACGGGGAGATGGTCGGGCGAACTCATCCACCACGCCCGGGACGGCAGGCGGCTGGTCGTGCAGAGCCGCTGGCTCGCTCAGCATGGCAGCCAGGACGAATTGACGGAACTGCTCGAATCGAACGTCGATGTGACCGAAGCTCATCAGGCCGAAGAGCAACTCCGGCAGGCGCAGAAACTGGAGAGCATCGGGCTGCTGGCCGGAGGGATTGCGCACGATTTCAACAACCTTCTGGTGGGGGTGGTGGGGAATGCCAGCCTGGCCGAAGACATGCTGCCTTACGGCAGTCCGGCGGTCGAGATCCTGCAGCGCATCATGAAAGCCGGCGAACAAGCAGCCCACCTGACGCGGCAGATGCTGGCGTACGCCGGGAAGGGCCGGTTCATCGTGGAGCCGGTGAACCTCTCCACGCTGGTCCGCGATGCGAGCGTGCTGATCCAGAGCTCCGTATCGAAGAGGATCAGCTTCAGTTTTCAGCTGGCCGCCGGGATTCCAGCGGTGGAATCGGATGCGAGCCAGATGCAGCAGGTCTTCATGAACGTGGCGCTCAATGCGGCGGAGGCGATTGGAGACAACACGGGCGTGATCTCCATCAGCACGGGCGAGACGAGGATCGAATCAGCCGGGCAGCCGGACGGCTGGAATCTCGCCCCGGGCAGCTATGCGTTTCTGGAAGTGCGGGATACCGGCTGCGGGATGGATACGGCCACCAGGGCCAGGATTTTCGATCCCTTCTTTACGACAAAATTCCAGGGCCGCGGGCTAGGTTTGGCGGCCGTGGCGGGGATTGTGAGGGCGCAAAACGGGGCTATTCAGGTGACCAGCGCTCCCGGGGCGGGCTCCGCGTTCCGGATTCTCCTACCCGCCATGCCGGCGGCGCACCCCCAGAAAACGACGCCACCGGCTGCGGCGGCGGACTTGCGCGGCCAGGGTACGGTCCTGGTGGTGGACGACGAACCCGTGGTCCGCGACCTGGCGAAGCGCACGCTGGAACGGCACGGAT
>JAIQFU010000095.1:11297-23283 GCA_020073115.1 Terriglobia bacterium | reverse complement strand
GCACGCTGGAACGCACGGATACCGGGTCTTGGTGGCGGAGGACGGCCCCACGGCCATCGAGATTGTCCGGGCCGAGGGCGTGCGCATCCGGCTGGCCGTGCTCGACCTGAGCATGCCGGGGATGAGCGGCGAGGAGACTCTGGCGCACCTTCGCGAGGTGAGGCCGGACCTGGAGGTGGTGGTCTCCAGCGGCTACTCCGAGGCGGAGGCCATGCGCCTCTTCGGCGGCGCGCGCGTTTCCGGCTTCATTCAGAAGCCCTACACCGTTCAGGAACTGGCCAAGGAAGTGAAGACGGCGCTGAAGTAAGGTGGCGCGGGCGGTATTGCCGGGCGCTATTGCCTGCCGCGTCCCCATTCGCGTGGACACCCGGCCCCCTAAGTCCGCTGGGGCCGAATGCCGGCAAGACTGCCGGCACGGCGGGCAAGAATGCCCACGCCACGGGGGTTATTCTTTTGGCTGTTCCACCTTTTCCCAGCGGCCCCGGCCGCACATGTTCCGGCACTCGGGGAATTTCTGGCCGGCGTTGAGCTGTTCGGGTAATTTGCAGACCGTGCACCAGTAGATGCCGGTGTCCGGCACGATCGCTCCCGGGTTGTACGTCATCTTTTGTCTCCCGTATTCAGAATCCAGTCGGCGAGTTCTTCCATGCGGCCCACCAGCAGGTCGGGCGCGGGATCGGCGAGGGTCTCGGGCTGCAGTCCGTAGGTAACGCCGCAGCTTCGGATGCCGGCGTTGCGCGCGGTCAGAATATCCACCGAGCTATCGCCGACCATCATGACCGCGTCCGGGGGCGCGCCGGCCTCGGTCATGAGCGCTTTGACGCCGACCGGGTTGGGTTTCTTGAACTCGAAGCTATTGCCGCCGTAGACCTGGAAGAAATATCCGCCCATCCCCAGACCGTTCACGATGTCGCGGCTGATCTTGACCGGTTTATTGGTGAGCACCGCGAGGCGCTTGCCCGCGGCGTGCAACCGGGCGAGCGACTCCCGCACGCCGGGATAAACGGTGGTCAGGTCGAGGGCGTGCTCGCGGTAGTGCTCCAGGAAAAATTCGAGCGCCTCCTGCAACTGGGCTTCCGTGGCCTGCTCGCCCAGAGCGCGCCGGATCAACACGGGCGCGCCGTTTCCGACGTAGGAAGCCACGCGCTCGCTGTCGAGCGGCGGCATCCCCATATGCTTGCGCGTGGCGTTCACCGATTGCGCCAGATCCAGCCGGGAGTCGATCAGAGTGCCGTCGAGGTCGAAGATCAGAAGGTCCATTGGGGGAGACAGGAGTCAGGAGTCAGGAGGCCGACGGTTTGCATTCTGTCTCGTGACTCCTGTCTCCTGGTTTTTACGCTACTTCCAGTTTACCTTTGCGGGGGCGGGGGACGCGGCCGGCGGGCTTGCGGCGGGCGCGCGGGCGGCCGTTTCCGAGGCCGTAGGCCAGGGTCTTGCGCTGCATGGTGTTGCGGTGTATGCCGAGTTGCTTGCTGGCCGCCGACTGGTTCCCTCCGCAGCGCTTGAGCGCTCCCTCGATCATGCTTTTCTCCAGAAGCTCGACCGCTTCCTCCAGGAAGATGCCGCCATTGAGCAAGTGCTGCACGACCCCGTCAAAGTTATCCTTCATTTGATTCCTTTTGGGTTTTGGGTGCGCTGCGAAGCCCGGTCTTCACTGCTTTTCCCCACACTTGTTTGACCTGGGCGTAGCTTTTGCGGAAGCCCTCTTTCAAATCGTGCGGCGCGGCCGCGACCACCACGCGGGCCGCATCGGCCACGTAAGGCGCCAGGCGGGAACGGGCGACCGAAGCGGGGGGCCGGTCGCCCTGGGAGAAAGCCATGATCGCCACGATCAGCGCGATGGCGACCAGGATCCCGCGGACCGCGCCGAAAACCGCTCCCATGACGTGATCGACGATCGAGAGCCCGGTCACCTTCCACAACTTGCCGAGAGCGAAGCTCACCAGGGCGCCCAGCAGCATGACCCCTACGAACACCACGGAGAAGCCGGCGAAGTTGGCCACGGAAGGCGAGCTGACGTAAGGCTTGAAGAGGACCGCCACGGTCCCGTAGAACCAGATGCCCAGAAGCAGGGCGAGAACGACGGAAGCCAAGCCGACGATCTCGCGGGTGAGGCCCTTGCGGAAACTCGCCGCGACGGACCACGCCAGGATGAGCAGCAAAACGATGTCGAGCCAGTTCATAGTTCGCGGCCGGTGAGCGCCGCGTAGGCCTGGCGGTACTTCTCACTGGTGTTCGACGCCACTTCGCCGGGCAACGGCGGCGCGGGCGGCTGTTTGTTCCAGCGAATGGACTCCAGGTAGTCGCGGACAAACTGTTTATCGAACGAGAACTGGGGGCCGCCCGGAGCATAGGTATCGGCCGGCCAGAAGCGGGAAGAGTCGGGCGTGAGCACTTCATCTCCCAGCACCAGTTCGTCCCCGACGAAGCCGAATTCGAACTTGGTATCGGCGATGAGGATGCCCTTCCCCTCGGCGTACCGCGCCGCGCGGATGTAAATCTCCAGAGTGAGGTCGCGCAGACGGCGCGCCAGGGCATCCCCCACCAGGGAAACCACGCGTTCGAAGGAAATATTCTCGTCGTGGCCCGTCTGCGCCTTGCTGGCGGGCGTGAAGATCGGCTCGGGGAGTTTCTCGCTTTCGCGCAGCCCGGGGGGCAGTTGGATGCCGCAGACCGTACCCTGCTCGCAATATTCCTTCCAGCCCGATCCGGAAAGATAGCCGCGCGCCACGCACTCGATTTCGATCATGCGGGCGCGTTTGACCAGCATGGAGCGGCCCTCCAACTGGTCGCGGAATTGCGGCAACGGATCGGGATAGTGGTCGACGCGGGCCGTAAGGAAATGAGTGGGCGTGACGTCGCGCAGAAAGTCGAACCAGAATATCGAGAGTTGCGTCAGCACCCGGCCCTTGTCTCGAATTCCGGTGGGCAGGATGTAGTCGAAAGCGGAGATGCGGTCGGTAGCGACGATTAAGAGATTTTCACCCAATTCGTAAATGTCGCGAACCTTGCCGCGCGCGTGGCGCTTCAAACCGGGCAAATCGGTTTCCAGGATGACAGCACGCTGAGTGGATGGCACGGTCCCTCGGTTTTTCGCTCAGGGTAAATCAAATGATAACCCTTGGCGCGGAGATGTCAATCCGGAATATGGGGCGCCGGATGGAAGCGGTACTATTCGGCGCGACGACTACAATTTTCTCGAAGGGCCGGGAGGCCGTTCCCTTCGGCCACGGCTCTGAAACGATAATGAAAGGGAGCGATGGCTTCCGATCCCCGATCTCTGTACACGCAATCACTGGAACAGCGGCGCGAGGGAATCGCGCGGGGCGAGCGCCGTCACGCCGCCCTGGGATACTGGCGTCTCGCGGCCGTTGCCGCGGCCGTGGCGATCGTCTGGCTGGCGCTCGGGCCGCGCACGGTCTCGATCCTGTGGGCGCTGGCGCCCGGGATCGCGTTCGTCGCGCTGGCGATCTATGGGGAGGTCCACCTAAGGGGTCTGGAACGAAAGCGGCGCGCGGCGCGCTTCTTCGAGCGCGGCCTCGCCCGCCTGGACGGGACCTGGCCGGGAACGGGAGAGACAGGCGAACGCCACGCCGAGCTCGCGCACCCCTACGCGCAAGACCTGGACCTGTTCGGGAAGGGCTCGCTGTTTGAGTTGTTATGCACGGCCAGGACGCACATCGGCGCGGACACGCTGGCGCGCTGGCTGCTCGAACCCGCCGACCCGGCCGGGGTCCGCGCGCGGCAGGCCGCGGTAGACGAGTTGCGGCCCCGCGTGGATCTGCGGGAGGACCTGGCGGTTATGGCCGAAGAGGCGCGCACGGGGATCGACCCCGCCGCGCTGGCGGCGTGGGGGTGAAGCACCCGCGCTGCTGGCGCCGGGATGGGCGCTGGCGGGCGTGTGGGCGCTCACGGCGCTGGGGGTATCGGGAGTGGCCGCTTTTCTCGCGGCCAACGCGGCTTCGATGGGTCTCCTACCGATAGTCCCGTCGAGCGCGTCCTTGCTGCGGGACCTCTTTCTGGCGGCGCTTGTGATCAACGCCGGATATCTGTACCGCACGCGCAAGACGACCTCGGCGGTGGTGCTTGCGGTCGAGCAGGCTGCCCACGAACTGAAACTGCTGTCCGAAACGCTGGTCCGGCTCGAGCGTGAGCAATTTCACTCGCCATTGTTGGCATTATTGCGGGCGTCGCTGGAAGCCGCCGGGGATCCACCCTCGAGGCGCATGGCGCGCCTGG
This sequence comes from Terriglobia bacterium, assembly GCA_020073115.1. Taxonomy (GTDB): domain Bacteria; phylum Acidobacteriota; class Terriglobia; order Bryobacterales; family Bryobacteraceae; genus BOG-224. The sequence continues at coordinate 19,044 of JAIQFU010000095.1, read as the reverse complement.
AGCGGATCATGGGATATGTGGACTCGCGCGATCACCTGCTGGTGCGCGTGGCCGAACCTCTCGTGTTGTGGACCCGGCACCTGGCCTTCGCGGTGGAGAAGTGGCGGCGGCGGTCGGGGAAGGCGGTCCGCTGCTGGCTGGACGCCGTGGGCGAGATCGAAGCCCTGTGCTCGCTGGCAAGCCATGGGTTCGAGCATCCCGCGGACCCGTTCCCGGAGTTGACGGCGGAAGGGCCGCTTCTGGAAGCGGAGGGGGTCGGGCATCCCCTGATCCCGGAAGACCGGGTGGTGCGCAACGACGTGCGCCTCGGCGGCGCGCTGGGCGTGATGATCGTGAGCGGATCCAACATGTCCGGCAAGAGCACGCTGCTGCGGACGCTCGGGGTGAATGCGGTGCTGGCGCAGGCGGGGGCGCCCGTGCGCGCGCGCAGGCTGCGGCTTTCGCCGCTGGCAGTAGGAGCGTCGATCCGGGTGATGGATTCGCTGCAGGGGGGCGTCTCGCGTTTTTACGCCGAGATTCTGCGCCTGCGCCAGATCCTCGACCTGACCGGCGGGAAAGCGCCGGTTCTGTTCCTGATCGATGAATTCCTGCATGGTACCAACTCGCACGACCGGCGCATCGGGGCGGAGGCCTTGGTCCGCGGGCTGGTGGAGCGGGGCGCCATCGGGCTGATCACCACGCACGACCTTGCGCTGGCGCACATCGCCGAGGTGCTCGGCGAACGCGCCTCCAACGTCCATTTCGAGGACCATATCGAAGATGGCCGGATTCACTTCGACTACCTGCTGCGCCCCGGCGTAGTGCGCAAGAGCAACGCCATCGAGCTGATGCGCTCCGTGGGGCTGGAGATTTGACCTCGGCCGAGATTCGCGGACTGGCGGGGGAATGCGGCTTCGAACTGGCGGGAGTGGCCGCCGCGGAGCCCTGCGGAGACCGCCGGAAATTCCGCGCGTGGGTGGATGCCGGTTTCGCCGGCGCAATGCGTTACCTCACCGATAGCCGCGGCCCGTTGCGCGACGATCCGCGGAACCTGCTGGCATCCGCCCGTTCCATCATCTGCGTGGGCAAGCTTTATAATGCGGCGTGGCCGTATTCGACGCAATCGAGCGATCCCGAATGGGCCTGGATCTCGCGCTACGCATGGGGTGACGATTACCACGACGCGGTGCGCGGGGGATTGCAGCGCCTCGACGCGGCGCTGCGGGAGCGCTGCGGCCCGGGTTACGAATCCCGGGCCGCGGTGGACACCGCGCCGCTGCTGGAGCGCTCCTACGCGCGGCTGGCGGGTTTGGGATGGATCGGCAGAAACACCTGCCTGATCAACCAGGCAGCCGGCTCGTGGTTCTTTCTGGGGGAACTGCTGACCTCGCTCGAAATCGCACCCGACGGGGCGCCTCCGGACCGTTGCGGAACCTGCCGCCGGTGCATCGATGCCTGCCCCACAGCCGCGCTGGTCGCGGCCCCGGACGGCGTGGGGTACGGCCTCGACGCGCGCCTGTGCATCTCCTATCTGACGATCGAACTGCGCGGGACCATTCCCGAGGATCGACGAGCGGGGACGGGGGCCCATGTCTTCGGGTGCGACATCTGCCAGGATGTCTGCCCCTGGAATGGCCGCGCGCCGGCCACCACGGACCCTTTCTGCCAACCGCGGAACGCCGCGCCGCCGCTGGCCCGGTTGGCGGCCCTGAGCGAACCGGAGTTCCGGTCGATGTTCCGGGGCACGGCGGTCACGCGTGCGCGCTACTCGGGTTTCCTGAGAAACGTGGCGGTGGCGATGGGGAACAGCGGGCGGGAGGAGTTCCGCGCGCCGCTGGAACGGTTGGCGCAGTCGGAAGACGAGGTTGTGGCCGAACACGCGCGGTGGGCGCTGGAGAGGCTGGCGGGGTAAAGCGGGGTGGGGTTTCCGCCCCAGAGCGGGGGTTCCGCCCGGCTTCAGCGCTGCGCCGGGCCGAAGCCCGGCTGCGGGGCAGAAGCCCCGCCCCACTACCGGTCGTCTGGGGAGAGCAGGTTCCAGGCGCCGCAATCGGGGCAGCGGTAGGTTTCAATGCGCCACACCGCGCGCCGCGCCGCGCCGGTCTTGCGCAGATGCGCCGCGGAGTGTCCGGAGCCGCAGCGCACGCAGACGTTGACCCACCGTTCGTCGTTGATCTCGCCCGCTATCCGGCCGAAGTAGAAGGCCCAGCCATAGCGGCTCAGGCGCGTCCCGCGCCGCTGATCGATGCCGCGCAGAATCCACATCAGGGCCGCCAGGCAGCGCTCGTCGCCGAAAGCGAACAGGGCGATCCGTTTGGGAGGCGGCGCCGTGAAGTTGTGATTGTTCAAGAACGAGAGGGAACTGAACAGCCCGCGCGTGCCGCGGTGCTTCAGACCGGTCAGCCGTTCGACCGGGCCGATCACGTCCTTGGGGCGGCGGAAGGCGTTCACGTGTCCCCCGCCGCGTCCCAGCCAGCGGTAGATCCGGTCGGTCAGGGTAGAGGCATCGGGCACGGCCACGTAGAGCGATCCCCCCGGTTTTACGATCCTACCCACTTCGCGCAGCGCGGCTTCCAGGTCTTCGAAATGTTCCAGGCTGTGATTGGCGATCACGGCGTCGAAGGAGGCGGAGGCGAAGGGCAACCGGGCGGCGTCGGCCGCCACGTAGAGGCCGGGCTTCCTGGGGGAGGGGACACGACGGTCCGCACGCACCAGGAGCAGGTCGTTTCGGCCCAATGAAAAGCTGCCGGCTGCGGCGCCCAGGTCGAGCACCCTCGTTCCCGATGGCAGCCCGTCGAGCAGTACACGCATGTTCCCGGTCAGGATATCAGAAGGAGAGGGAGGAAGACTAAAAACCGGTGGAGCCGACGTTTGCTCTTTCGAACGCCCGCCGGTCCACCGGTTCGCGCCACTTCAACTGCATTTTATGAGTGCAACCTCGATGCCACGGACACCAAAAGCCCTGCGAGCCTCGCGCCCGTACTGATTAGCACCGAAATAGCGTCAAGCGGATCAGCGCCGGTAGCTGTTACACTCCGGTCCCCGGCACAATTTACGCGGCCATGTGCATTCTGCTCTGGATTCGGAGAAAGGGGTCTCCGCGGGGCATCACGGCCCACCCTGATATACTGTGATTTTCATGCTCAGAGTCCGTTTTGCACCCTCTCCCACTGGATTTCTGCACATCGGGAGCGCGCGAACTTTCATATTTAATTGGCTCTACGCCCGCCGGAACGGCGGAACTGTAATCTTACGCATCGATGATACCGATGTGGGCAGGAATACAGAAGCCTCGCTTTCTTCGATTTTCGAGGGTCTGCGCTGGCTCGATTTGAGTTGGGACGAAGAATACAGGCAATCGGACCGTCTGGATTTTCACCATCAGGCCGCACAAGCCATTTTCGAAAAAGGCATGGCGTATCGCGATTTCACCCCGGCGCAGGCGGGAGAAAGCGAAAAGTCGGGCGCGGAAGGGACGTGGCTCTTCAACGCCGGAATGCGCGAGCTTTCAAGAGCCGAGAGCGACCGGCGCGCCGCCGCCGGGGAAGCGTTCGCCCTGCGGTTCCGGGTACCGCGGGAAGGCGAGCGCTCCATTCGTTTCAGCGATGCGGTTTACGGCGCGCAGTCGAAATCGACGGCCGATATCGAGGATTTCGCGCTTCTGCGCAGCGACGGGATGCCGACGTATCACATGGCATCCTGCGCCGACGACGCGGACCTGCGGATCAGCCACATCGTCCGCGGCCAGGACCACCTGACGAACACCTTCAAGCATGTCCTGATCTTCGAAGCCATGGACGCGGCGCCGCCGCAGTTCGCGCATCTCCCGCTGCTGGTGGCGCCCGACGGCGCCAAACTCTCCAAGCGCCGCCACGGCCCCGTGGTGAGCGTCACGAGCTACCGCGACGCCGGCTTTCTCCCGCACGCCTTCGTGAACTTTCTTTGCCTGGTGGGGTGGTCCCCCAAGGACGACCGCGAGCTGATGACGCGCGAGGAACTGATCCAGTCCTTCTCGCTGGAGGGCATCCACCGCCACAACGCGGTGGTGAACTTCACCGAGGCCGATCCCTTCGATCCCAAAGCCGTGTGGCTGAACGCGGAGACGATCCGGGGTCTCGCGGTGGAGGAACTCGCGGATCGCCTGCTGCCATTCGTCCGCGGCGCGGGGTTCGCAGTAGGGCCGGACAGAATGCGGAAGATCACGCCGCTGATTCGCGAGCGCATCCGGCTCCTGAGCGACGTGCTCGCCGTAGCCGACTTCTTCTTCGCCGCCCAACTGCCGCCGTACGACCCGGGTGAGCTGATCCCCCAGAAGGGGGATGCGGCGATGGCCTTGAAGGCCCTGGAGTGCGCCCGCGAAATTCTCCCGGGCACGGAGTTCACGCACGACGCCCTGGAGGGCTCGCTGCGCGGCGCCGCGCAGCAGTTGGGCATCAAAACCGGCCAGATGTTCCAGCCCATTCGCGTCGCGGTTTGCGGGCGCAAGACGGCGCCCCCGTTGTTTGGGACGCTGGAGGCGTTGGGCAAAGAGACCGCCCTGGAGCGCATCGGCCAGGCCATTGGAAAACTGAAATCGTTATGAATCCGTCCAATCCCACGGCGCCGGCGGAGACTCCCACCGGCCCATCGAATTTCATCCGCGACATCGTGATCGAGGATCTCAAGACCAACAAGTATGGCGGGCGGGTGCATACGCGCTTTCCTCCGGAGCCCAATGGCTATCTGCACATCGGCCACGCCAAATCGATCTGCCTCAATTTCGGGCTGGCGGCGGAGTTCGGGGGCAAGACCAACCTGCGATTCGACGACACGAACCCGTCGAAGGAAGAGACCGAGTACGTGGAATCGATTCTGACGGACGTCCGCTGGCTGGGTTTCGATTGGGAAGACCGCCTGTTCTACGCTTCCGACTATTTCGGACAGTTGTACGCGTGGGCCGTGCAACTCATCAAAGCCGGCAAGGCCTATGTGGACGACCTGACCGCCGACGAGATTCGCCAATACCGTGGGACGCTGACCGAACCGGGACGCGAAAGCCCCTACCGCAACCGCTCCGTGGAAGAGAACGTGGACCTGTTCGAGCGCATGCGCGCCGGCGAATTTCCCGACGGGTCGCGCACCTTGCGAGCCAAAATTGACATGGCCTCGCGGAATCTGAACATGCGCGATCCGGTGATGTACCGCATCCTTCACGCGGAACACCACCGCACGGGCGACGCCTGGTGCATCTACCCGATGTACGACTTCGCGCACGGGCAGTCCGATTCCATGGAGCGGATCACCCACTCGATCTGCACGCTGGAATTCGAAGATCACCGGCCGCTCTACAACTGGTACGTGGAGCAGTTGGGAATCTTTCACCCACAGCAGATCGAGTTCGACCGCCTGAACCTCACCTACACTCTGCTCAGCAAGCGCAAGCTGCTGCAACTGGTGGAGGGCGGGTACGTGCGCGGCTGGGACGACCCCCGGATGCCGACCCTTTCCGGCATTCGCCGCCGGGGCTACACGCCGGAGGCCGTCCGCAACTTCTGCGCGAATGTGGGGGTTTCCAAGACGAACGGAATTGTGGAGCTTGGGCTTTTGGAGCACTACGTTAGGGAAGACCTCAACAAGCGCGCGCCCCGCGCGATGGCGGTCCTGCGCCCGCTGCCGGTGGTGATCGACAACTACCCCGAGGGCCAGGTGGAAGAGATGGAAGCGGTAAACAACCCGGAGGACGCCGCGGCGGGGACGCGCGCGGTTCCGTTCTCGCGCGTACTCTACATCGAGCAGGAAGATTTTCGCGAGGACCCGCCGAAACAGTATTTCCGCCTCTCGCCCGGCCGCGAAGTGCGGCTGCGCTACGCGTACTTCATCAAATGCACGGGAGTGGTGAAGAACGGGAACGGCGAGGTGACCGAGGTCCACTGCACGTACGACCCGGCCACGCGCGGAGGCAACGCGCCCGACGGGCGCAAGGTGAAATCCACCATCCATTGGGTGTCGGCGGCGCACGCGGTGGACGCCGAGACGCGGCTTTACGATTACCTTTTCACCAAAGAGAACCCGGGGGAGACGGGAGGGGGCCAAGACTTCACCTCCAACCTGAATCCCCACTCGCTTGAAATCCTGACCGGATGCAAGCTCGAGCCCTCGCTGGCCGCGGCCACGCCCGGCGACCGTTACCAATTCGAGCGACTCGGTTATTTCTGCGCGGACCCCGACAGCGCGCCCGGCAAGACGGTGTTTAACCGGACGGCGGCGCTGCGCGATACGTGGGCGAAGATAGAGAGAAGAGGAGACCGGAGGTAGGAGTCAGGAGACAGGATGCAGGCAGGCCCTGCGCTCCTCGACTCCTTGCTCGTGACTCCTGTCTCCCATATCACATGATCATTCTCGGAATCGGCGGAATCCTGGGCGACGCCGCCGGCGCGATTCTCCAGGACGGCGAGATCATCGCGGCGGTTGAGGAATCGAAATTGGTGCGCCGCCGTCCGCACTGGGGCGGGCACGGCGAAATGCCGGCGCACGCCATTGAAGCCTGCCTCGATCTGGCCCGGGTCCGGCCGGAGCAGGTGGATGCGGTGGCGGTGGTGCGCCCGATTCCGGACTCCGAGTTTCACCTCCAGTTGCGCGTGCGGTTTCCCAACAGCCGCATTGTCGTGCTGGGCCACCACCTGGCGCATGCCGCATCGGCTTACTATCCCTCGCCGTTCGAGGAGGCCACGATCCTGACGCTCGACCGCAGCGGCGATCTCCGTTGCGGCGCGCGTTGGCAGGCCGCCGGCACGCGCCTGCGGCTCGAACAGGAGCAGTACTTCCCCGACTCCCTGGGCGACGTCTACGGCCGCGTCACGGAGTTGCTGGGCTTCGACGCCAACGTGGACGAGCACAAGGCGCAGTGGCTTTCGATCTGCGGCGACGACCGTTATAAAGACCTCTTCCTGGAGATCCTGAATCTAACCGATTCCGGGCTTCGCCCCGACCGCTCCTTCTTCGGCACCGAACGCGTGAAAGACGGCGGGTTCAGTGCGCGTTTTTACGAACGCCTCGGACTGAAAGACGGCGAGCCCGTGCCGGAAGCGCTGCGCGCCCATGTCGCCGCGGGCATGCAGAGGGCCATGGAGGAGGCGGTGATCCGCATGGCGGGCCAGGGGCGAAACCTGTGCCTGGCCGGCGGCCTGGGTCTCAACGCGCTGCTCGTTTCGGCCCTCGAGACCCGCTCGGGTTTCGAGAACGTGTACGTGCAGCCGGTCTCGGGCAATGCCGGGACCGCCATCGGCGCGGTGCTCGAAACCTGGCACGGCGCCTGCCGCCGGCAGGAGCGGGTCAAGTTGGGCACGCTCTGCCTGGGGCCGGCCCACCCGGCCGCCGAGATCAAACAGGTTTTGGAGAACTGCAAGCTGCGCTTTCATTACCTGCCGACGACGAGCGAAGTGATTGCGAGCGCCGTAGCGCAGTTGAACGAGCACAAAATTGTCGCCTGGATGCACGGGCGCATGGAATTCGGCGCCCGCGCCCTGGGCAACCGCAGCATTCTGGCTTCCCCGCTCGACCCTTACTCCACCGAGAACCTGAACACTTTCATCAAGCACCGCGAGCCGTTCCGCAAATTCGCCGCGTCGGTTCCCGCGGAACTGGCGCACGACTACTTTGAGGTGGGCCCCAATGCGCGTTTTCTTTCCACCGTGGGACGCGTGAAGCCGCAGCATCAAGAGCGCTTCGCGGCCGCCATTCTGGCCGGAGATCTCGTCCGCGTCCACACCGTGGACCGTGAGGAGAACCCGCT
>JAIQFU010000095.1:4383-11257 GCA_020073115.1 Terriglobia bacterium | reverse complement strand
CTACAACACCTCGTTCAATCTTTTCGGAGAGCCGCTGGTCTGCACGCCGCGCGACGCGGTGCGGAGTTTCTACTCCTCGGGGATCGACGCCATGTTCGTGGGGCATTTTCTGCTACAGAAGTAGGGGCGGATGTCGGCCAGACTGCCGACACGGCGGGCAGGAATGCCACGCTACTTTGCGATGGCGCAGTCTTGGGCTTCGACCGCGCGCGCGAGGTCGGCCGGCGCCACGAGCATCTGGGCGCCGCGCGCTCCGGCGCTGACGGAGATCACGTCCCAGAGTTGCGCCGTCTCGTCCAGGTATACCGGGTAGGGCCGCCTGGTCCCCACGGGAGACACGCCACCGCGGATATATCCGGTGAGGCCCAGGATTTCCTTCATTGGAACCAACTCCACTTTCTTGTTTCCGCTGGCCGCGGCGAGCGCCTTCAGGTCCAGCTCCGAACTGCCGGGGATGCAGGCCAGCAGCACGCCCGTGCGGTCGCCGCGCGCCACCAGGGTTTTGAAGACCTGGTCCGGCGGCATGCCGACGGCTGCGGCTACGTGTCCCGCGCTCAGGTCGTTCTCGTCGACGGGATATTCGCGAATTTCGTACTGCACGCCCGCGTTGTCGAGAATGCGCGCGGCGTTGGTCTTGGTGCTTTCCGGTTTCCTGCTCACCATCCGTGCCGCATGGCCGCTTCGCGCGCCAGCGATACCAGGGTGGGTTTCGCCATCTCACGGTAGGCGGCGGTCTTCATGTGTACCACGTCGCGGTGCGTGCCCGCGTTGAAGGCGATCATTTCTTCCATTGCCAGCGCGCTGTCGAGATTCACCGGCAGATTGTTGTACAGGTTGCCGAAAGGCGGCATCGCTCCCAGCTCGCAATCCGGGAACAGGCGGCCCAGCTCCTCCTCCGTGGCCATGCGCGCGTGCGTAAGTCCCAACGCCAGCCGGACCTCGTGAAAATCGACCAGCCTGTTTCCGGGGACGACCATCATGTGGTAGCCGTCGTCCCCAAACACCACCACGGTTTTGGCGAACTCCCGCGGCGGAAGGTGTTCCGCCGAGGCGACTTCGCGAGCGGTATAAGCCTGGGAATGTTCGGTATGCGTGTACTCGGCGTGGTTCCCGTCGAGAAACGCCCTCAGTCTTTCCAAAAGCGCCATATAGAACCTCCGCTGTGAAGATTGTACTCCCGGCGAGGTTCAACCGCCGACCAGATGCACCGCCGTGGCTTTCACCACGGCGCAGATGGGCTCGCCTTCCCGGAGGGTCATTTCCGCCGCCGAGCGGGCCGTGATCATGGCCACCAGCGGGAAGCCGCAGTCGAGTTCCACGCGGGCCAGCGGTCCTTCGGGGGTGACCGATTTCACCCGCCCGGGGAGGCGGTTGCGCGCGCTCGAAGGCTGGGCCGCATCCCGCGTCAGCGTCACATCCTCGGCGCGGATGCAGGCCCAGACCGGACCGCGGGGCGCGGGCGGGAACGCGCACTGGAGCCGCGCCGTCTCCACCTGCACGATGGCCAGGCCGTCCTCCTGGCCTACAATTTCCGCCGGCAGCACGTTTTCCATGCCCACGGACTCGGCCACCTGCGCGTCCGCGGGACGGCGGAAGACGTCGCGCACGGGGCCGGTCTGGCGGATGGTTCCATCTACCATCACCGCCATCCAATCACCCAGGGTCATCGCTTCGAGGCGGTCGTGGGTCACCAGGATAGCGGGGGCGGCGCCGGAGAGCAGGAGGCGCCGAAGGTCGTGGCGCGTTCGTGCGCGCGCGGCGGCATCGAGCGCCGAGAGCGGCTCATCGAGCAGCAGCAGGGCCGGCTCGGCCGCCAGGGCGCGCGCCAGCGCCACCCTTTGCTGTTGCCCGCCCGAGAGGGCCCGCGGCTTGCGGCCGGCCCACTCCTCCACCCCAAAGGCCGCCAGCAGTTCCCTTCCCTTCCCGCGGCGCGCGGCGTAGAGGACGTTCTGCTCCACGGTGAGGTGCGGGAACAGCGCGTAATCCTGAAAAAGAAAACCGGCGCGGCGCTGCTGCGGGGCGAGGTTCACGGCGCGCGTGGGATCGTACCAGACCTCCTCGCGAAAGCGGATTTCGCCGGCGTCGGGCCGCTCCAGGCCCGCGATCATCCGCAGGAGCGTGGTTTTTCCCGCCCCGGAAGGCCCGAACAGCACGGTGACCGGCGACTCCGCCAAGGGGACCCGGAGGCCGGCGTCCAGCTCAAACCCGGAGGGCAGCCGCTTGCGCAGCCAGCAGGTCAGCTCATGGGCCATAGCGACCAGAAGCGCCTCTGCAGCGCGTAGGTGAGCGCCAGCACGCTGAACGAGATGGCCAGAAGGAAGACCGACGTTTCCGCGGCGGCGGCGTACTCCAGGCGCTGCACCTGGTCGTAGATGGAGATGGAAACGGTGCGGGTCGCCCCGCTGATGTTGCCGCCTACCATCAGGACAACGCCGAACTCCCCCATGGTGTGGGCGAAGCTCAAAACCGCGCCGGTAACGATCCCGGGGAGGGCCAGGGGGATGGTGACGCGCCGGAAGGTCTCCGCGCGGGAGATGCCGAGGCACCAGGACGCCTCCAGGAGTTTCCGGTCCACCGCCGCAAACGCCGCGGCCGCCGGCTGGGTCATGAACGGCAGGCTGTAGAGCACGGAGGCCAGCAGCAGGCCTTGGAACGAGAAGGGCAGGATGCCGCCGGTCAAGCGGGCGTAGAGCGCGCCCACGGGGCTGCGCGGCCCGATCGCCAGGAGCACGTAGAACCCCAGCACCGTGGGTGGCAACACGAGCGGCAGGGCCACGACGGCTTGCACCAGAAACTTCCATCGGCGGGGCGAGAACGCCAGCCAGTAGGCAATGGGCAGGGCCGCCGCCAAGAGGATCAGGGTGGTGGCCGCCGCCAGCCGCAGGCTCAGCCAGATAGCTTGCCAGTCCATTACGGCTCGCCCCTGGTAAAGCCGTAGCGCTCGAGGATGGCGCGCCCGCCGGCGCTCAAAAGGAAAGAGCGCAGATCGCGCGCGCCGGCCGACGGCTTCAGAACGATTCCCGCCTGGCGGATGGGCGGGTAGGCGGCCTGCGGAATCTCCCAGTATCGCCCCTGCCGGCGGGCCGCCGGCGCGAGCGCGAGCGAGAGCGCCACAATGCCCGCATCGGCGGCGCCGCTCCGCACGAAGCTGAGCGCCTGGGCCACATTCTCGCCGAAGACCAGCTTGCCCCCTAACTCCCGGTAGAGGCCCAACGAGCGCAGAGCGGCTTCCGCCGCCCGGCCGTACGGCGCGTGCTGGGGATTGGCGATAGCCACGCTCCGGATCGAGCTATCGCGCAGCGCCGTTTCGGGATTGCGGCCCGATTTGGCCGTCACCCAGACCACGAGCCGCCCGGCGCCGTAGACGAACACCGAATCGGGGGCGCCGATTCCCTCTTGCGCCAGTTTGCGCGGATACTCCATGTCGGCCGAAAGAAACACGTCGAAGGGCGCGCCGTTCCGGATCTGAGCATAGAAATTGCCGGAGGATCCGTAAGCGGTCCGCAATTCCACCCCCGGATGAAGGCGATGGTACTGGCGGGCGATCTCGTCCATGGCGAAGCTCAGGTCGGCCGCGGCGGCCACGCTGACGGTCCGAGGCTCCGGACGCCGCGCGCACGCAGCGCACAGGAGCACGAGCCCCCACACCGGTAACCGCGCCACCGCCATCCTCCATGACCATAGCACGGCCGCCGGGGGCGGGTTTTCGGCCCGTCCGCGCGCGGCGAAGCCCGCGGCGTGTCTTGCTATAATGAAGACCGACAACGCGGAGAGGTGGCAGAGTGGTCGATCGCGCCCGCCTCGAAAGCGGGAGTACCTTTACGGGTACCGGGAGTTCGAATCTCCCCCTCTCCGCCAGCTACCGAGATTCCCCGTTTTTCCCGCCTGACGGCGCACTGAGCTGACGGTCCGCCTGAGCCGCGCCTGCGATCCGATCAAAGGAGGGCGGTATCCCGCCTCCCAACGACGGCTCCCCATTCGCCTGGACATCTACAGCGCCGGGGCGAATAATCGAGACATGTTTCCCAAGCTGATAGCCGGAGTGTTGGCCGCGATGGCGGTGCTGTCCGCCAGCGCCCGGACGCTGCGCGTGGCGGTGTGCCAGATCCTGACAATTGACGGGGACCGGGACGGCAACTTTCGGCGCATCGAGTACGCGCTCGAAGCAGCCCGCGCCGGACGCGCCAATATAGCCGCATTCCCGGAATCGGTGATCCTCGGGTGGGAGAATCCGGAGGCCCATCGGATGGCGACCCCTATCCCCGGCGCGGACAGCGACCGGATTGCGGCCCTGGCCGTGAAGTACGGTCTCATGATCTCCATCGGGCTGGACGAGAAGGACGGCAACCGCCTTTTCGATTCGGCGATCCTCGTGGACCGAACGGGCCAGATTCTCTGGAAGCACCGCAAACTGAACGTGCTGGCGCAATTGATGGACCCGCCCTACTCCGAAGGCGTTCCGGAGGGTATTGGCAGCGTGGAGACCGAGTTTGGCCGGATCGGAATCGTGATCTGCGCGGACACGATGGTCGAGGCGCTGGCGCAGCGGGTGGCGCAACTCAAGCCCAAGCCGGATCTGATGCTGATTCCCTACGGCTGGGCGGCGGAAGTGGGCAAGTGGCCGGGACACGCCAAGAACCTGGAGCGACTGGTGGCGGGCCGGGCCAAGATGTGGAATACGCCGGTGGTGGCGACGGACCTTGTGGGCGTGATGATGCACGGGCCGTGGACAGGGCAGACGTACGGCGGGGCCAGCGTGGTGGCGGACGCTGCCGGAAAGGTCCTGACGGTGCTGCGCGACCGGGACGTGGACGTGCGCGTGGTAGAGGTAACGGTTGGAGGGGGCGCACATTAGTCTCTCGCGCTTCCGCGGAAATTCGATATCAGAGCGGACCGTGTCGCCGCCGCCTTCAGTCCATCGGGTCGTCCTGAAGACGTTGCGCCACGGCCCGCCCGCTCTGGCGAGAGGACAGGCCCCCCAGCCCGGACTCTCTCCGGCCCCATACTGGCTCACGGTTCGCCCATAGGCAAGATTAACTTCGGATATCAGCGATGCGAATGCCGGCGGCTCCGCTGTGCAGCGTGCGCCCGAGGGCGAGAAATACTTGACACGGCGTTTAGCGGGTAGCTAGACTCCGCGTGATGATGCGGCGAACCCCTTTGCTTCTCGTCCTTTTTGCCGGCGCTTGCCTGGCGGATGGAAAAATGGCCTTCACGGTTTCCATGCCGCAACCGGCCAACCATACCTATCACGTGACGTTCCGATGCGACGCGCTGCAGGGGGAACTGCACGATTTCAAAATGCCACAGTGGTCGCCGGGGTATTACGGGATCGCGGATTACGCGCGCAACGTTTCCAACTTCCACGCCGAGGATGCCTCCGGACACGCGCTGGCATGGGAGAAAGTCACCCGGAATACCTGGCGGGTAGTCGCGGCGCACTCTGCCGCGGTCGTGTTGAACTACGACGTGTTTGGGAACACTTCGTTCGCGGCCAATTCCTATCTCGGCGAAGACCGCGGTTACATTGCGCCATCGGGCATGTTCGTGCACCTCGCCGGACAACTGCGGCATCCCCTGACGGTGGAGATCCGCCTCCCTGCGAACTGGAAGCGGATCTCGACGGGGCTCGAACCGGTAAAGGGAAAGCCGAACATCTTTGAGGCCGCCGATTTCGACGTCCTGTACGATTGCCCGATTCTCATGGGCAATCAGGAGTACCTCCAGTTCGACGTAAAAGGCGTGCCGCATTTCGTGGCGATCGAAAATGTGGCGGCGGACGTCGACCGCCGGAAGATGGTCGCGGACCTGAAGACCATGGTGGCGACCGCCACTCAATTAATCGGCGACATTCCGTACAAGCACTATACGTTTTTGATGATGGGGCGAGGGGTCGGCGGCATCGAACATTCCAACTCGTCCTCGAACCAGTTCGATGGGAGCAGCCTGAGCACGCCCGCCGGCTACCTCCGTTGGTTGAGCTTCATCTGCCACGAGTACTTCCACACGTTCAACGTGAAGCGCATCCGTCCGCTGGCGCTCGGGCCGTTCGATTACGACCAGGAGAACCTCACCGACATGCTATGGGTGTCGGAGGGCTTGTCGGTATACTACCAGGACCTCATCCTTGTGCGCGCCGGCCTGATGACCAGGGACCAGTACCTCGCGAAGATGGCCGACGCCATGGGGGCATTCGAAAACGCCGCCGGCCATCACTACCAGTCAGCGACCGAATCCAGCCAGAACACCTGGAACTCGGGATCCGGAGTGGCTGGCGACCGCAACACCACCATCTCCTACTACAACAACGGCGCCATGCTGGGCGCGATGCTCGACTTGAAGATCCGCGAGGGCAGCGGCAATCGGAAATCGCTCGACGACGTGATGCGGGGAATGTACCGGAAATACTACCTTCAGAAGAAGCGGGGGTTCACGGACGCCGAATTTCGCGCGGAGTGCGAGAGCGCCGCGGGCACGAGCCTTGCCGAGGTGTTTGCATACGCCGCAACCACGAAAGAGGTGGACTACGCGCGGTACTTCGCCCTGGCCGGCCTGCGGCTTGTCGCCACCACGGCGGACGCGCCCGGTGGTTTCCTCGGATTGAACACCCGGAATCAGGAGATTCCGCCGAGCGAGATTCCGACGGGCGGCGCGCGCGGAGGGCGCGGTGGCGGCGGTCCGGGCGGGGGCCGCGGACGCGGAGGCGTCCTGATCTTCAAACTGATGGTGACGGATGTCGCGGTGGGTTCCCCGGCGGCCAAAGCGGGCCTCAAAGCGGGCGATCGGATTATTGACGTGGATGGGACGGCCGCGACTGCTCCCGTTTTGAACGAGGCCATCAACGCCAAAACACCCGGCGCAAAGATCAGGCTGC
>JAIQFU010000095.1:0-4326 GCA_020073115.1 Terriglobia bacterium | reverse complement strand
GTGGAAAAGGATGTGGACGTTGAGGTGGGCCGGAATGCGAAGAGAACCTACCGTCTCTCGCCGGCCGATGGGGCGACCCCGGCTCAAAACGAGATCCTAAAAGTATGGCTGCAAAGCGCGGGCGCAGAGTTGTCAGCCGATCGACCGCTCTGAGCGGGTCATTCCTGCGCCGGAGAGTAGCCAGGGTTGCGGCGCTTTAGCTGAGTCCCGTGCAGGTAGGCGGCAAGGTCCGCCATTTCGGAGCCACTGAAACGAGGCCAGCCGATCTTGCTCCGCCGCATCTGCTCCAGCATCGCCGGTCCATGCTTCCACAGAGCGGCCACCATGTAGAAGGAGGTCATCTTTCCGGCCATGGTAGAGCGGGCCGGCGCGTTGGAGGCCGGGTTATCGTGACAGGCGCCGCAGCGTTTGCCGGCAAAGACCTTCCTGCCGATTTCCGGGTTGCCCCGTTCTTCAAAGAACTGCATAGAAACGAGCCATCCCACCAACCCGCGCATCTCGTCGTAGCCGATTTGGGGCGGGACGGCCTGGGTGCGGGAAGGATGATTCCACAGGGAGGCGGCGAAGTCGGTCAAGCCATACCTCGTGGGCCGGGACTCCAACGCCAGGCTTCCCCGGTGGCATGCGGCGCAGCCCTTCGACGCAAAGAGGTTCCGGCCGGCCCCCGCCGGAGCGGGAGAGAACTCGCCGCCGCGGCCCTGCCCCTGCACGCCTCGCAGATACACCAACAGGTCGGCCAACTCCTGCGCGGAGAGCCGCGGATAGGGGAACTCCATCCGGTCGAGCTCATCTCTCATTTCCCGGGAGTGATTCCACATCTGCTGCGCCAGCGCAATAGGGTCCGCCAGCGATTTCCAGGAAGCTGCCGGGAGGATTCCTGCGCGGCGCGCGGATCCGATGCCGTGGCATTCGGCGCAGCGCTTCTCCAGAAAAACCTGCCGGCCGCGCCGGGAGTTGCCGGGCTGTTCGAAAAAGCGGGCGGCGAAGAAGTAGACGAACAAGTCCGCCGCCTGCTGCTCGCCCAGAGCCGGCCTGGGAATGCCTTCCCGGTCCATAGCGGCCCACATGCTTGGACCGTGGTTCCACAGAAGGCCGGCCAACATGTAGGGGCTGAAACCCCGATCTACGCTCCGGCCGAGGTCCGGCGCGCTTCTTCCGCCCTCGCCATTGACGCTATGGCAGCGGCTGCAGTTGTTTGTGTGAAACAACTCTCTGCCGCGGCTCGCATCACCGGGCAGGAGGCTCGTTGCGGCGGCCGCGCCGGCGCAACTCGCCGCGATCATTGCGAGCAGGGTTGAAATTCGCTGGATCATTCCGCACCCGATAGGACCCCGACAGGAACAGGATAACCGAACCAGAACCGGTGGCAGGGAGCGCTATGGCCGCCGGGCCTCCGGTGTTCGTTTTCCGCGGCGCTTCGTTGGGGCGTGTCGCACTGACTGAGCCGTGGTGCGGCGAGCTTTGGAACTACGCAGTACGATCCGTGAAAGGGCAAACCGGGTACAGGCGCGAAGTTCCGCAAAGGCGGCGAAATTCGAGCCAGTCCCCGCTTTGCAGCCTGTGCCGATACACGAGGATATTTTCGCCGCACCAGACTAGCGCATGGCCAGAACGATCACTTCGCTACGGGGAGCCGCACCCAATTTCTTCAATTCGAGTTCCGGGCGCAACATCTCGAACCTGCGGCTTCTCTCGCCGATGCGGACCTCCGACAGGAAGTACCGATTGCCGTAGCGATGGAAGATCAGCGCCGGCTTGTCGGATCTTACGCCGCTGGTCCAACCGGAAAGAATGTGGGTACGCCGGTCAGGACCGACCAATGTCGCCAAGAACGGCGAGGCCGAGACGTTGACGGTATAGGCGCCCGCCGGCAGAGTCGCGGTTCCAGCGGCGAAATCAAACGGAATGGTTGCCACCGCCGCGCCGGTCTGTGCGCAGATCGGGAGCGCCAGTACGGTAGCGGCAAAAAGCGAAAACACGAGTTTCTTCATTGTGAGCAGTCTCCTGGGTCGTTCCAATTTCGAATGACCCGGCTGAAAGCGCGGGAGGTTAAGCGCCAGGCCGCTGGCGTTTGTAGGTCGCTTATGTGAGATGAAAGATATCCGGACAGGATTCAACTGAATGATTCCGCCGCCGCCGATCCTGACGCGATGGGCGCCCATTACGCTCAGCCACAGCGCCCCGCCGCCCATATTTGCTAGCCTGACAAATGACCGCTCCGGCGGATCATTCGCATGGGAATATCGCCTGCACAACTGATCCAGATTCTATCCGCGTCGATTGCTCCGGTTATCGTGATTTCCGGCGTCGGCCTTCTCATGCTGAGCATGACCAATCGCTACAGCCGCACCATCGACCGGTCACGGGATCTGGTTACGGATCTCGACGCAGTCCAGGACAGCGCTCGACGCGGAAGCCTGGTGGAGCAGGTACGAATCATCTACCGGCGCGCGCGTTTTCTGCGCGTCGCGATCATCCTTAGCGCCATCAGCATTCTGTTCATTGCCTTTACGGTCCTTTCACTGTTTGCCGAACAGGTGATGGGGGCACGGGTGGATTACCTCTCGGTACCGTGCTTCGGCCTATCGCTGCTGGCCCTGTTGGGATCGCTCTATTTCTTTATTCGCGACGTAGGCCTCTCGCTGGCAGCTTTGGAGCTGGAGATCGGCTCCTACGTCGAGAACCCGCCAGACGAAAGGTAGTCAGGCGCGCGATGCCGGAGCGGGCGCCGGCCAGATAACCTCGGAGGCCGAGCGCATGCCCGGCGGAGCTTCGCATGGTGTTATGCTCTGCTCGGTGGGCGGCCGGAAGGCTGCATTCCATCTCAACATCCGAATTTCCGATCCGTGGAGGACTGCTCCTTGAAGATCGCAAGAGCGCTCGTGGTTCTACCGGCCGTCACGCTGTTCGCCGCCTGTCTGGCGGCTGAAGAGGGCATGTGGATGCCTCAACAGATACCCAGCATGGCGGGCAGGCTGAAGGCCCTGGGATTCCAGGGCGACCCGAAGGCGTTCGCCGACTTGACGGGACAGCCGATGGGGGCGGTCGTATCATTGGGTGGCTGTACCGCCTCGTTCGTGTCGCCGGAAGGTCTGATCGTCACCAACCATCACTGCGTCACGGGCGGACTACAGTACAACTCCACCCCGACGCGCAACCTGCTTAAGGACGGGTATCTCGCGAAGACCCGCGATGAAGAGCTGCCGAACGGTCCCGGGTCCCGCGTCTCCGTGACGACCTCGGTGACCGACGTCACCGGCGCCATCACCGGGAACATCGAACCGAAGGCGACAGACCGCCAGCGTTACGACGTTATCGAGCGGCGGGTCAAGCAGCGGGTCGCCGCGTGTGAGAAAAGCGGCCAACGCTGCACCGTGGCTTCGTTCTTCGACGGATTGAAGTACTTCGAGATCACGCAAATGGAAATCAGGGACGTGCGGCTGGTCTACGCTCCCGCCGAAGGGATCGGGGTATTCGGCGGCGAGACGGACAACTGGCGCTGGCCCCGGCACACGGGGGACTGGAGCTTCCTGCGCGCGTACGTCGGGAAAGACGGAAAGCCGGCCGTATTCTCAAAGGACAATGTTCCGTTCCAGCCGAAGCACTGGCTGCAAGTCTCGAGCGAAGGCATCAAGCCGGGAAGCCTGGTGTTCGTCGCGGGCTACCCGGGACGGACGCAGCGGCTCCAAACGTATGCGCAGGTGAAGGAAACCACCGAGTGGGGCATGCCGCGGGCCATCCGCCTCGGGGAGGAGCAACTGGCGATTCTCGATCAGCTTTCCAAACAGGACAAGGCCCTCGCGCTGAATGTCGCCGGGCGCGTGCAGGGCTTGAACAACCGGTTGACGAACCAGAAAGGCATGCTCGAAGGACTGGTGAAAGGGGGTAGCCTCGCGAAGAAAGAGGTCCAGGAAAAGAAGCTCGAGACGTGGATCGCCGCCGACCCCGTCCGGCAGAAGAAGTACGGCGATGTCCTTCCGGCCCTGCGGGCTCTTCAGGCGGAAAGCGAGAAAACGCGAGAGCGGGACGGTACGTTTACGAATCTCGCCGGTTCGTCCACGTATCTCGGCGCGGCTCAGACGCTCTATCGCCTCTCGGTGGAGCGTCCGAAGGCGGATATCGACCGGGAGCCGGGCTTCCAGGAGCGCGACTGGCCGAGGATTCGCGACAACCAGGACCGCATGCAGCGCACGATGAGCGCGACCGCCGACCAGGCCCTGCTCCGCTGGGCTCTGGGGCTTGCCGCGGCGCTCCCGGCAGAACAGCGGATTCCCGCCGTGGACCAGGCTGCCGGCCTGAGGGCGGGAATGTCCAAGACGGAAGGCG
>JAIQFU010000635.1 GCA_020073115.1 Terriglobia bacterium | reverse complement strand
CAGGGCCTGAAAGTAACCCGAGGTCACGGTCCGCCACGAGGCCTGGACGAGGCGATCAGGTGCCGCCTGAGCCTCGTCGAGCGGAATAATGGTCATGCTGGGGTTGCCTCCGTCGAACGGCACGTTGCTGGCTACGCCTGCGGCCTGCATGCCAGGAACTGTTCCTAGCTCGAGTTCCAGGTCCCGATAGAAAGCGTACGCTCGATCGCGGGAATACCTGGCTTTGGGGAGACTGATACGCGCCGTCAGCACGTTTTGCGGCTCGAATCCGAAGCTCACTGCTTGAAGGCGTAGGAAACTCGCCAACAACAAACCCGCACCGACAATCAGCATGGTAGCCAACGCGAATTCACCCGCTACCAGCCCTTGCCGCAGACGAAAACCTCCGGCACCTGGGGTGGTGCGGCGTCCTTGTCGAATGCTTGAATTCACATCAGTTCGAGTGGCAGCCCACGCCGGAGCAAGCCCGAACAGAAGGCCCGTCGCCAAAGTGAGGGCGAAAGCCACCGCCAACACGGGCAAATCCAGCGAAAGAGCTGCGGCGCGAGGAACGTTGGCCGGAAGGATTGCGCGCAGTCCGTCGACTCCGAGCAATGCCACAAGCAGCCCGGACCCGCCCCCTTCGACTTTTAGCGGCGTCCCCAGGGTGGTTACGATATAGAGCACCTTCTCCTGAAGGTTGTTCTTCTCCAGGCAGGCCGCGATAGGGCGCTCCACCTGGGTGGCGTAGGTTTCCCACGTGATCTCTTCCTCCGCCTTGGTATCCAGGTAGCACACGTTCTTGGTTGGAATCGAGCGGCGCGGACGGTAGTATTCGGCGATCTGGCGGGAAACGGGGTCGCCGCGATTCACCACGAGCAGAACCCGGTCTCCGGATTGCGCGTGAAGAACCGGCAGGGCGGCGAGGAGCGCGAGCAGCAGGACCACAGGGCCATTGTGCCACCACGCGGCCCGGGGGTGGAGGTGCGGCATTGTCCGTCTCTCGACGGCGTGCGGCTTCGACAAACCCACTTCTCGACCGCACCCTCCCGGCGCCTTTGTTACAATACCTACCAAACCTGCGCGGAATAGAGAAATTCATAATTTCTATGCCCCCGATACATAAAACCACTTGAACGAGGAGTTCCCGCCAGGCTGATAGTTTTATGGACTTCGACCAGCTCCATACGTTTCTGGAGATCGTCCGGCTGAAGAGTTTCTCCAAGGCCGCCCAGACGTGCTTCCGCACCCAGCCGGCGATCAGCGCGCAAGTGCGCCAACTGGAGCAGGAATTGCGGGCGGAATTGTTCGAGCGCTTCGGCAGCCGGATTTCCCTGACGACCGCGGGAAAGATTTTCGCCGAGTACGCCGAGCAACTGCTGGAACTCCGGCGGAGAGCGCAGGACGCGATTGCGGAACTGGAGCGCGACCCGCGCGGCGAACTGGTGATCGCGGCCAACGAGGCCACCTGCATTTACGTGCTGCCCGAAGTCTTTTCCCAGTTCCGCCAGCGGTTTCCGGCGGTGCAGCTACAGGTGGTCCGGTCGTACGGCGCGCACGTGGTGGAGGCGGTGATGGAGAATGCGGCGGATTTCGGCCTGACGCAGCTCCCCGTGCAGGAAAAGCGCTTGCAGGTAGTGGGGGTGCACCGGGACGAGATCCGCATTTCCATGGAACTGGATTCCACGGAGATGATGAAGCGCTTTGCCATCGCGGGGCTGGGGGTGGCGTTCGTGGCGGCCTCGAACTGCCGGGAAGAGATCGCCGCGGGGAAGTTGCGCTCCCTTCCCCTCGCCCCGGAACCCATGACCCGGCGGTTGGGTTTAATCTATCGGAAGGACAAGGCGCTGTCCAAGGCGGCTTTGGGGTTTATCCAGGTCGTGCTGGACAATGTGAATAGCGAGTCTCAGCTGGTTGTGGGATGAAGTGCCATCGCTGCCATAAGGATTTCGCGGACGAGGAGACCCGGTGCCCCCACTGCGGCGCGGCCAACGCCAGCGCCGCGGGCGTTTTTCAAACCTCGACGGTCCTGATTTGCTCCGGCGGGGCGGAGCACGTGTACCGTTCGGTGGAGGAGGTTCCGGTCCGGCTGCGGACGCGCCTGGAAAAATCGACCAACAGCGCCAATTCGGCGACGATCCTGATCGCCGACCGGCGGGGCCGGAGTGAGATCGCGCGCGCGTTCCGGGGATTGCCGGAAGCGGCGCAGCGGCGGCTGATGCGGGCCGTCGCGGGCTCTCCCGCCGGGGCGAACCGGCTGACGCCGCGCCGCAGGAAGGCGCTCCTGGCGCTGCTGCTGATGCTAGTGGTGACGCTGATCGCGCTGGTGTTCAGGGTGCGGTGGCCGTGACAAGGGATATGGTGTAGTTGGTGCTGATTCCCGCTGGAGCGGCGCTGGCTTCCTCGGCGTTCCTTGCGTGGGCGGTGCGCGGGCGGTCCGCCCGGGTGTTCGGCGATTCCGTGTGGCGCGGGCCGCGGGAGCGGCGCGCCGTGGCGCTGACGTTCGACGACGGGCCCAGCGAAGGCACGCCGGAGATCCTGGAGATCCTGGCCCGTTATGGCGCGGCGGCCACTTTCTTCCAATGCGGCGCGAATGTCGAGCGGCTGCCGTCCATCGCCCGCGCCGTCATCCGCTGCTCTGTTTCCGCCCTCCTGGGTTCATCGAAGACGACCTGCGGCGCGCGCAGGACGCCATCCAACGGCGCGCCGGCGCGGCTCCCCGCTGGTTCCGCCCTCCCTTTGGCGTGCGCTGGTTCGGGCTGGCCCGGGCGCAGCGCCGCCTGGGACTGACCGGCGTCATGTGGACCGCAATCGGCTATGATTGGAGTCTGGGGGTCGAAAAAGTCGTAGCCCGTTCAATGGCGGGAGTCTCTCCGGGCTCGATCCTGTGCCTCCACGATGGACGCGAGCTTCGCGCGAAACCGGATATCGGCGTAACCGTGGAGGCCGTCCGGCGCCTGGCGCCCATGCTGCTGGACCGGGGCTACAGATTCGAAACGGTAAGCCGATTATTATGTCCGACGAACTGATTCAACGCGTGCTCAAGGTGATCGCCACCTCCAAAAGAATTCCCCTCGAGACCGTCACGATCGAAAGCGATTTCCAGCAGCTGGGAATCGACTCCATGGATGCGGTCGAGATCCTGTTCGCGCTGGAGAACGAATTCGACATCAGCATCCCCGACGAGGAGGTGCGCGCGGTGCGCAATGTGCGGCAGATGTGCGAGGGCGTGGAAAAACTGATCGCGGCCCAGGCGGCGGACGCCGCGGCGAACCAGTAGGATGCGGCGAGTCGCCATCACCGGCGTGGGCGCGATCAGCGCTATAGGCCGGAACGCCGCGGAGTTCGCGGCATCGCTCCGGCAGGGCCGAAGCGGCATCGGGCCGATCGAATCGGCGGATTCTTCGCAGTTGCGGTTCCGCAACGGGGCCGAAGTGCGGGGCTACTGCCACCAGCCGTATTTCGACGACCGGCGCGCCGATTTCATGGACCGTTTCGCGCAGTTCGCGGTGATCGCGGCGCGCGAGGCGGTGGCCGACGCCGGCGTGGTCTGGACTCCCGAACTGCGCGAGACCGCGGCCATTGTCACCGGGTCCTGCGTGGGCGGGCAGAGCACGGAGGACATCGGCTTCCACGAAGTCTACAAACTGGGCCACAACCGGGTGCACCCGCTGACCATTCCGAAGACGATGGCCAACGCGGGCGCCAGCCACATCTCCATGGAGTTCGGGATCACCGGGCCCAGTTTCACCATCTCCACCGCCTGCGCCTCGGCGGGGCACGCCATCGGCCAGGCGTTCTGGATGCTGCGGACGGGGGCGGCGGAGTTGGCCATCACCGGCGGCAGCGAGGCGCCGTTCAGCTTCGGCATCCTGAAGGCGTGGGAGGCGATGCGCGTGGTTTCGCCCGACACCTGCCGGCCGTTTTCCAAAGACCGGCGCGGGATGATCCTGGGGGAGGGCGCGGCCATGTTTGTGCTGGAACCGTTGGAAGCCGCGCGGGCCCGGGGCGCGCGGGTGCACGCGGAAATCGTAGGCCTCGGCATGTCCTCCGACGCGTGCCACATCACGCAGCCTTCACCGGACGGCGCCGCGCGCGCCTTGCGGGCGGTTCTGCGGGATGCCGGCCTGGCCCCCGAGCAGATCGGCTACATCAACGCCCACGGCACCGCCACCCCGGCCAACGACCCGGCCGAAGCCGCCGCCATCCGATGCGTTTTTGGCGCGCACGCGGGGCGCTTGCCGGTGAGTTCGACCAAGTCGATGCACGGCCACGCCCTGGGGGCCGCCGCCGCCCTGGAATGCCTGGCCGCGGTAACCGCGCTGCGCGACGGCGTGCTTCCCCCCACCGCCAACTTCAGCGAGTTCGACCCGGACTGCGACCTCGACGTGATCCCCAACCAGGCGCGCGAAGCGCAGGTGGAATACGCCCTGTCCAATTCGTTCGCGTTCGGGGGATTAAACGCGGTGCTGGCGCTCCGGAGGGCGTGAGATGGCCCGGTCGGGCCGGGCATGGCCTGTAGAACGGTCCGCAAGCGAACACTCCATTTTGAACTAGTGAGGAATGGCGCCGCACGGCCGTTCCTCATCCTCGATAATTCGTCGAGATCCTATCAGGAGGGTTCAGAATGAAGCCGTTGCTGGCGATCGCGACACTGGCGGTCATTTCGTCTCACCCGGTTGGGGCGAGCATTCTCTTCGGTGGGCTGGGCGGGCACGCCATCAGCAGCGGACCGGTGGCATCGGCCAACGACGGGTCGCTGGTGATTGTCAGCCAGACGGACGGCCCCGTCACGGTCGTGGGGCATCCCGCCGGCGTGAGCCGGATCACGGG
>JAIQFU010000634.1 GCA_020073115.1 Terriglobia bacterium | reverse complement strand
GAACGGCCGTCAGGTCCCGGGGCGGTGCGGATTTTCCGGGACGGCAGCGGCCAGCGCGTGCTTTCGGTCAGCCGGCCGATCGAGAACGGGACGGCGTGCTCCAGCGCGTCCTGCCATGTGCATCCCGCTGGCCCTGGTCCTGCTGGTGGGCGCCGGGTTGCTGGTCCGCAGCTTCGCACGGCTGACCTCGGTCGATCTCGGTTTTCGCACGGAGAATGTCCTCACCCTGAAAATGAGCCTGCCGGCGTCGAAGTACCGCGCCCCCGCGGCGCAGGCGGCATTCGCGGACGAGGTTCTCCAGCGCGCGCGGTCCATCCCGGGCGTCCAGAGCGCGGCCATCACCAATTCGCTCCCGCTCGATCCGGTCATTACCATGTCGTGGACGTTGCTCATCGAAGGCCGTCCCGAAAGCGAGGACGCCCAGTCGGTGTACTTCCGCGCCGTCTCGCCGGATTACTTCGGCGCCATGGGGCTGCGCCTCCGCCGCGGGACGTTGTTGGTGGACAGCGCCGGGGTCGAACCCGCGGTCGTGAATGAGGCCATGGTCCGCCGCTACTGGCCCGAGGCGCGCCACGGCTCGCTGGAGCCGATCGGACGCCGGATCAACGTCGCGCGCCGGTGGCGGGTGATCGTGGGGGTGGTATCCGATATCAAGTACGACGATCCGGCGCGCGCCACGGCCGCCGAGGTCTACGTCCCGTTCCACAGCGACGCCGGCCCCTGGATGACCCTGCTCGCGCGCGTCAACGGCGACCCGATGCGCTTCGGCTCCGCGTTCCGCAACGCCGTCTGGGCCGTGGACCGCGACGAGCCGGTCTACGACGTCCAGCCGCTGGACCGGATCGTCTACGCCTCCGTCGCCGCGCCGCGCTTCCGCATGACGCTGCTGGGCATCTTCGCCGCCCTGGCGCTGGCGCTCGCCGCGGTCGGCATCTACGGCGTGATGGCCTACGCGGTAGCGCAGCGCACGCACGAGATCGGTATTCGCATGGCGCTCGGCGCGGCCCGGGGGAACGTCCTGCGGATGGTGGTTCGGGAAGGGCTGGCGCTGGCCGCGGCCGGCGTCGCGCTGGGACTTGCGGGCGCATTCGCGGCCACCCGCGTCCTCAACAGCTTCCTGTTCGGGGTCACCGCCACGGACGTACGGACGCTCGCGGCAGTATCCATCCTGCTGGCCGCCGTCGCCGCCGCCGCCAGCTACGTTCCCGCCCGCCGCGCCACCCGGGTGGACCCGAACGTGGCGCTGCGGTGGGAGTAAAACAAGTCGTCAGTCGATAGTCGTCAGTCCTGAAGCGATGACAGCCATGCCCGGGGCTGAGCCTCGCTCCGGGCGCGCCATCAGGGCTGAGGAGCGGTACGGGCCGCGTTTGCTAACGACTAACGGCTGACGTCTGACGACTTATGTTCAAATAGAAGTACATCGACATGGCGTTTCGTGGCGTGGACTATTTCTGCGTCGATTCTCTGTTGAGCGAAGAAGAGCTGATGGTGCGGCAGACGGCCCGGCGGTTCGCCGAGGAGCGCGTCCTCCCGCTCATCCGCGATTGCTACCGCGATGCGCGTTTTCCCTCCGAGCTCATTCCGGAGATGGGCGAACTCGGGTTTCTGGGAGCGAATCTGCACGGCTACGGCTGCGCGGGGATGAGCAATGTGGAATACGGCCTCGTCATGCAGGAACTGGAACGCGCCGATTCCGGCGTCCGCAGCTTCGTTTCGGTGCAGGGCGCTCTGGTCATGTATCCCATCCACGCCTTCGGCTCCGGGGAACAGAAAAGCCGGTGGCTTCCGCGCTTGCAGAGCGGCCGCGCCGTGGGCTGCTTCGGGTTGACGGAGCCCGATTTCGGGTCCAATCCCGCGGGCATGCGGTCCACCGCCCGGCGCGACGGCGATGCGTGGGTGCTCAACGGCGAGAAGACCTGGATCACCAACGGCGGCATGGCGGACGTAGCCATGGTCTGGGCCAGGGCGGAAGAAGGCATCCTGGGATTTCTCGTGGAACGCGGGACCCCGGGCTATTCGGTTTCCGATATTCACGGGAAGTGGTCCATGCGGGCGTCGGTGACCTCCAGCCTTTCTTTTGCCGACTGCCGCGTGAGCGAGAGCGCCCGCCTGCCCGGGGCGAAAGGGTTGAAAGCTCCGCTTTCGTGCCTGTCGCAGGCGCGCTACGGCATAGGCTGGGGCGCGGTCGGCGCGGCGATGGACTGTTACGAGACCGCGCGCCAGTACTCCATCGCGCGCAAGCAGTTCGAGGGGCGGCCCATCGCCTCGCACCAGCTCGTACAGGAGAAACTGGCCTGGATGATTACCGAAATCACCAAGGCGCAGTTGCTGGCCCTGCACGCGGGAAGACTCAAGGACCAGGGCAAACTCGAGCCGGCGCAGGTTTCGATGCTGAAGCGCAACAACGTAGCCATGGCCCTGGACTGCGCCCGGCTCAGCCGCGATTTGCTGGGCGCGAACGGAATTACGGACGAATACCCCGTCATGCGTCACCTCTGCAACCTCGAACCCGCCCTCCCGGCCCCCAAAGGTTTCGAATGTTTCTTTACGCCATAACGATTCTGGTCAGCGCCTTCCTGCTCTTTCAGGTGCAGCCGGTGATCGCCAAGATCATCCTTCCCTGGTTCGGCGGCTCCGCCGCGGTGTGGACCACGTGCCTGCTGTTTTTCCAGGTCGCGCTGCTGCTCGGGTACCTCTATTCCCACGCGGTGGTCCGGTACCTCAAGCCGCGCGCTCAAATGCTGCTGCATGTCGCTCTCCTGGCGGTGAGCGCGGTGGCGCTGCCGATTTATCCGGGCGGCAGGTGGAAGCCCTCCGGGCCGGATGCGCCCGCGTGGCACATCATCGCCCTGCTGGCGATCACGGTGGGGCTGCCTTACCTGCTCCTCTCCACCACCGGCCCGCTGCTGCAGGCATGGTACGCCCGCCGGTACAAAGGCGCGATGCCGTACCGGCTTTACGCTCTCTCCAACGCGGGCTCGATGGCTTCCCGGACGAGCCGGTCTACACCAGCCGGCAGCAGGCGGCTATGTGGTCGATCGCGTATGTCGTCTTCGTGGCGCTCTGCGCATTCACGGCCCTCCGGTCGGGGAACGCGCCGGTGGCCGCGCTGGAGGCGGAGTCCGGCCCTTCCGAAAAACCCACCGCGCAGCTCTATGGCTTCTGGCTGCTCCTCCCGGCGTGCGCCTCCGCGCTGCTGCTGGCTATCACCAACCACATGACGCAGAACGTGGCCGCCATCCCGTTCCTGTGGGTTCTTCCGTTGAGCGTCTACCTGCTCTCGTTCATCCTCTGCTTCGAGAGCAGCGGGTGGTACCGCCGCAACCCCTACCTGCAACTGCTGGCGGTGGCCCTGGGCAGCATGGCGTACGCCATGTACTCCGACACCACGGGCAACATGCCGATCAAGATCGGAGTTCCGCTGTTCCTCATGGGCCTGTTCACGTGCTGCATGGTCTGCCACGGCGAGTTGGCGCGGCTCAAACCCCACCCGCGCTACCTGACTCACTTCTACCTGATGATCTCGGCCGGAGGGGCGCTGGGGGGAGTGCTGGTGGGTCTGGTTGCGCCGCGGCTGCTGACGGGCTATTTCGAGCTGCCGATCGCGCTCATGGCCTGCGGCGCGCTGGCGATTCTGGCGTTGCGCACGTACCCGGAGCCGGCCTGGCTGCGGAACCTGCTGCCCGCTCCGCAGTTCCTCGCCGGGGTGGCGGCGCTCGGCGCCGGCGGCTTTTTCCTGTACGACGAGAGATCGCGGCTGCTCGATCCGGTTCACGGCCTCCTGACGCGGCTGAGCAGGAAAATCGAGTCTCCGTCGGATTTCGACCAATACATTCTGCTGGCCGCGCTGGCGCTCTGCGCGGCGCT
>JAIQFU010000094.1 GCA_020073115.1 Terriglobia bacterium | reverse complement strand
CCGCCAGATCAACGCCGCCGGTAAGGACTTCTTCGGGCCCGGATCGAGCGGCTGCCCGGTCTTCGACGCCGCCGGCCGCGTGGTTTCGATCGCCCTGGAAATGGTGACCCCCAACCGCGAAGCCCTCCGGCCGGAATACGTCTATGTCAGCCTCCCGGTGAGCCGTGCCCTGAGGGGCCGCAAACTGCCGCGGCCCCTGCCCCTGGCAGAGTTTCTGGCTAAGTTGCGCAGGCCGTGAGCCCACGCTCAGGTGACCGCGGGATCAAGCGCGCCGCGGCGCGCTGAGGCCTGTGCCACGGCCACATGACGGAACGGCGGGCCGCAGGACGATGGGGGCATGTATCGTACTCGCTCTTCCAACCGCTGCGCGACGCCGCTCCGGAATTTGAAGAAGCCCGATAACCCTCGTTTTCAGCAGGATCAGGACGTACTGTTTTGCACCGTAATGAGAAAAGTCAGAATCGGAATTGTGGGAACGACCGCTTAAGATGAATAGCATGAGTTTCGGGCCGTTTCCGCGGTTTCAGCCGCTCACGGGGAGGCTTCCGGGCGGCGACGTGATGGACCGCGGGAACGTCCTGTTGCGGTTGCTGGCGGAAACCGCCGGCCACCTTCTGACTGCCAGCGACGGAGACGCTCTGGCGCGCGGGGTGTTCGAGAGGATCGCTCCCGCGCTCGAGTTGCACGCCTACTTCAACTTCATGGTGAACGACGCCGGCGATGCCTTGTACCTGGCTTCCTGCGCGGGCATACCGGACGAGGAGGCTCGGGCCATCAGCCGCCTGGAGTTCGGCCAGGCCGTTTGCGGAACCGTCGCCATGTTGCGCCGGCCGCTGGTGGCCACGAGCATCCAGTCATCGGACGACCCCAAGGTGCAACTGGTGCGCGGCTATGGCATCCGCGCCTACGCGTGCAACCCCCTCATGGCGGGAAACCGGCTGATGGGCACGCTCTCGTTCGCCACACGGTCGCGGGACCGGTTCGCGGAAGACGAACTCGAGTTTTTCCGGACCCTGGCGCACTACGTGGCCGCCACCGAAGAGCGCCGCCGGATGATGGCCGCAATGCAGCAGCAGGCCGCGCTGCTGGACCTGGCGCAGGACGCGGTCATCGCCACGGACCTGGATGGCGCGGTCCAGTTTTGGAGCCGCGGCGCCGAAACCCTGTACGGCTGGGGTGCGGCCGAAGCGCGCGGGCGCAACTATGCGGACCTCCTGGCCACGGACCTGCCACGAAGCTTCGAGGGAGTTCGCCGCGCGCTTGAGCAGCGGCCCTCGTGGGAGACCGAGCTCCAGCAGAAACGGCGCGACGGACTGGCCGTGCGGGTCTGGAGCCGCTGGGCGGCGCGCTGCGGGGCCGATGGGCAACAGACCGGCTTTCTCATCCTGGAGCACGACGTGGGCGAGCGCAGCCGCATGGAGGCGCAGATCCGGCAGGCGCAAAAGTTGGAGAGCCTGGCCGTGCTGGCCGGCGGCGTAGCCCACGACTTCAATAACCTGCTCACCGGTATCATCGGCAACGCCGCTTTCCTCGAGGATCAGGTCGGGCCGCCTGGATCTCGCGGAGATGCCGCCGATCCATGCCGACGCCACTCAAATCCAACAGGTGCTGATGAACCTGGTGATCAACGCCAGCGAGGCCATCGGGCAGCAAACCCCGGGGACGATCGCCGTCCGCACCGCGCCGGAAACGGTAGGCGACGATGCCGATACTCTGCCGCCCGGCCGCTATGTCTCGCTCAGCGTTTCGGATACGGGCTGCGGCATGGATCGCGAGACCGCGGCCAGGATCTTCGACCCGTTCTTTACCACGAAGGCCGCCGGCCACGGCCTGGGTTTGTCAGCCGTGTTGGGCATCATGCGCGCCTGTGGCGGCCGCATTACGGTAGACAGCAAGCCGGGGCAGGGAACTCTGTTCCGCCTGTTGTTTCCAGCCAGTGGGGCGGGTCCACGGCCCGACAGCGTACTGACGCTCGCCGGCGCACGCTCTCCCGAAACCCACCGGTGAGCTGCTGAAAATGTGGAGTGGGCCTCCGGCCGGAGACCCACGCCACCCTGGCCCGCCCCGCTGAAGCGCGCGCCACATTCGCGAGCGGCACTCCATGGCCAGGGGTCACACGTAGGCGCGGACGAGGTCCTGACCGCGCCACGTGAGCTGCGGCATGCGCCGGGCCATATCTGCCATGAAAGCAGCGCAGTCGGCCGGGGCGAGCAGCGCGCTCCCGCTGCCGCACCGGATGGTGACGTGATCGGGCGAGAAGGCCAGGCTGAAACCGCCTTCACAGGTCGGTCCGATGAAGGTGATCGCCTCGTAAGGGATGAAACGCCGGATCAGGCCCGCTTGAATGACCAACCCCGCATCCCTGGTCTGGTAGTACTGGGGATAACCGCAGATTCCTACCGCCAGGAAGAGCGGAATGGTGATCCAGAGGTGGTCTCCCGCAAAGGGCGCGACCACCCCCAGGATGAGGGCCGCCGCGATCCACCAGTCGATTTTGGCTTTGTGGGTCATGATGGCTCCATGGCCGCCGGGCCGGGAGGACCCGGCGGCGTTGTTCTGTTACGATGCCTTCCGCCTGGCTTTCAGGTCGTTCAGCAGCCGGTCGATCTCCTGCTGCTTCTCGAGCGATGCGAAGCGGTCCTCTACGTCATCCGCCAGCAACTCGGATGTGGCCTGCGCCGTGGCCTCGGTGTGCTGCACCTTGTTCTTCATGCGATCAAAGGCCGCGGCGTTGGAGTCGTCGCCCATGGCAATCCCCGCCTCGGTGGCCTTGCCGAGAGCGCGCGAGCGCCGGTGCTGGGCGATGAGCATGTCGCTCTTCGATTCGGCTTCGGCCAGCTTCTGCTGCAGCTTCAGCAAGGCGGTTTTGAGGTTCTCCACCTGCACTTTCTGGTCCTCCACCTGCTGCCGGAAGCTGGCGGCCATGGCCTGGTAGCTCATGGCCCGCTCCAGGGCGGCGCGCGCCAGGGCGTCGTCGCCCTTATCCACCGCCAGTTCCGCCCGCCGCCGCCACTGCCGCTCGTTCTCCTCGTTCTCCTCCTGCCGTTTCTCGAGGACGTGCTGGTCGGCAATGGAAACCGCCACCTGCGTTTTCACCTGGAGCAGTTGGTTCTGCATGTCCAGGATCACCTGTTTGATCATCTTTTCCGGGTCTTCGGCCTTATCCACGAGGTCGTTCAAATTGGCCCGGATCAGCGTCGCTACTCTCTCTAAGAGCGCCATATGATTCTCCTTTGTTCCGCCTCCGCGGCGGGTCCGCCTATTGCGCTGCGCCGGGCGCCGCGCCTTTGGCCTTCTCATCCGGCTTGGGGGTCTTGTCGCCAATCTGCCGCACTTTCGAGAACAGCTCGCTGATGGGCATCCCCGAGAGCGTCTCGAACAGGGCCGGGACCTGTGCGACCATCTTGGCCATATCGCCGGTGATCTTGTTCATGCCGGCCGCGTCGCCGTTACCCGTGGATACGATCGTGATCTTGTCCACGTGGGACAGGGGCGCGGCCAGGGCTTTCACCACCTCGGGCAAGCCGGTAAGCAGCTTGTCGATGATGGCCGCCTGGTTGAATTCCTGATAGGCTTCCGCCTTAATGTTGAGGGCCTTGGCCTCCGCTTCGCCTTTCCTGTAAATAATGTCGGCCTCGGCCTCACCCTGCGCGCGGATGGCGCTGGCATGGCCTTCGGCCTCGATGACAAGGCGCTGCTTTTCCGCCTCGGCCAGCGTCTCGATCCGCCGGCGCTCGAACTCCGCCTGCTTCAGCACGGTAGCGGTGAGCTCCCGGTCGCGGCGCTGGATTTCGGCCTCCTGCACCTTGACTTCCTGCTCCTTCTCCACGCGGTGGATGTTCACTTCCTCGCCGCGGACCTGCTGCTGCATAATGTTGGCCTGGATCTCGTACGCCTTGTCCGCCTGCGCCTGCTGCGTCTTGACGGTTTGGAGGTACTCGGCCTTCTTCACCTCCAGGTCGCGCTGCGCCTCGGCCTGCTTGGTCTGGGAGAGGGTCTCCGCCAGCACGCGCTCCTGGTCCGCCTGCGCCCGGGCGACGGCGGATTCCCGCGCGGCCACGGCGCGCTTGATGGCCGTATCGCGCTCCGCTTCCGCGCCGGCTACATCGGCGTCGCGCTTGATGCGCGCCACGTCCGGCCGGCCCATGTTGGTGATGTACTCGTTCTTGTCGCGGACTTCCTTGATGGTGAAGGAGATGACTTCCAGCCCCATCTTGTTCATGTCTTCCGCGCAGGTGGAGCGCATGCGCTCGCCCACCATCTCCGGCTGCTTCACGATCTCTTCTACGGTGAGTTGGCCGATGATGCCGCGCAGGTGTCCTTCCATGACCAGCCGGATGAGGCCCTCGCGCTCGGAGTCGTCTTTGGTGAGGAACTGCTCCGCCGCGGTGAGGATCGACTCGGGGTCGGATTTCACCTTGATCTGCGCCACGGCCTCCACCGTGACCGCCACGCCCTGCCGGGTGTAGAGGTCCTGTTTGGGCGCGACATCGAACGACATCAATTCCAGCGACAGGCAGCGGCAGCTCTCGATCATGGGGAAGATGACGGTGCCCCGCCCCTTGACCACGCGGGTGCCGCGGAAACCGTACACGATGATGGCCTCATGCGGCCCTGCCTTGCGAAACAGCTTGGCGAACAGGGCCATGAGGAACAGGATGGCCAGCAACATCAGGCCGGCGATCATAAATGCGGGGCTCGACATAAAGTTTAAGCGTCTCCTTTGAGGCGAGGCAGGCTCGCCCTCAGTTCTTTCTCTCCAATTCGTTCATGAGATCGTCCCACTGGCGTACGTACGCAATGCCCTTGTCGTAGCGCGTGACCACGACTTCCGCGCCTTTGGGGATGGCCGCGCCATCCTCGCTGCGCGCGCCGGCCACGCGGCGCGTGCCTTCCTGCGAATAGACCAGCTCGCCCGTGCCCCCCGTGCGAATGGGAATGCTGAGGCGTCCCAGCACCCCGACCATTTCGTAGTCCGCGGGATCGAGCGCGGCTTCGCGCTTCAGCAGCACCTTGGCGATAAACCAGAACACGACCGACGCGCCGCCCAGCCCGCTGAGCGTGGAGATGCCCAGCGCGGCCACGGCCCAGACGTTGTAGTAGTGCGACAGGAGGTAGCCCGTACCTCCGAACCAGGCGAGAAAGCCGGCGACGGTGCCGAAATTGAACCACGGCAGTTCCGCGCCGTGCAGCCCCGCGCCATCGGCATGGCCCACGTGGATGCCGTCGTGAATCCCGAGATTCGGCAGGTGCAAATGAATGGAGCCTACCAAAAACGCCAGCGCGCTCAAGCCGAAGCCCAGGAGAAAACAGACGAGATAGAAGTCAGACCAGTTCATGATCGCCTCCTCGTTTTGTGATTGCCATCGCGCGGAGCGGGAGCGCGCAGGACTTCCATCAGGCGCTCGGCCAGCCCCGGATTCTCCAGGATCTCCCCCGCCAGGATCAGGCACATCCGCGAATCGGCGTGCCGCGCCAGCGCCAGCAGCGCGGCGTGCAACTCGGGGTCGCGCGTGAACCGCTCGGCGCCGGAAATCAGCCACAGGTCGAGCTTGTCCTCCACCGCGCTGGCATCCGAGACCAGCTCGTTGTGGAAGCCTTCCGGGTCATCCACGAGGTATCCTGGATGCACCTTGAAAAAGCGCGCCAGCAACATGCGGGTGGAGTTGGTAAGGTGCGGCCGCGCGCCGCTCTCGATCTGGGAAAGGTAGCTCTGGCTGATGGATTTGCCGAGTTCCTTCTGGATCAGCCGAGCGACTTCCTGCTGCGACAGTTCGCGGTCAACGCCGCGCAACGCGCCCTCCACTTCGCGGAGGTATCGAAGTTTTTCACCAAGCCTCATATCGCAATCTGTGATGATCATATTGCAGATTGCGATAATTTGTCAATAGGGAAATTTCGAGAGCCAAGCCGGCGGCCGGCGAGGTTCCGCTCAAACGCGGAGCGCAGGTAGTCGGCGCCGCCGGCGGTATGCGCAAGCAGGGACCAGGCCGTAGCCGAAATGGGCGCTCAAAAAGAACCGGTGGCGCAAACCGACCACCGGCGGTACGGGCTACTTCAGCGCGGCGGCCGCGGCATTGATCTCCGCCGCGGCGGCTTCCATCGCTCCCGCCGCCCGCGCAATCTCCTGGTCCGCGAGTTTCCACTCGTTCTGCTCGATGCTCTCGCGCACCCCCGGCAGGGTCTTCACGCCATAGCCGGTGTAGAACCCCGGGGCGTAGATCTGGTGCTTGAACCAGGGCCGGTTGGGAAGCCCTTCCTGCACCGTCAGCGCGCGCTCGACGGCGATCAGGCGCGGGTTGGCCTGCCCCGCGGCGGAGGCTTGCGCCAGCGCGGCATCGTACCCATCCGCGGCCTGCTGGAGCGCCGCCATGGCGTTGTCCAGGGGGGCGAAATTCAGGAATGGCGGAACCGGCTGCTTGCGGCGCGCAACGGTCGGGTTGCGCGGGTCTTCGGTCGCCGCGTAGAGGCCCTGGTCGATATTCCGATTGCGGCTCACGATCTCCTGCCGCCGGTCCCGCGCTAATTGCTCCACTTCATTAACATAACGGCGCACGGTATCGGTAAAGTCATCGAAGTCGAAGGGCAGCAGGTCGGCGCCGGCCAAGCGCATCACCGCCAGCCCGGCGGTCTGCGCCAGGGCGCGGCCATAGACGAAATCCTTGTCGGAAAAATGCGTGTACCAGTAGAAATCGTCGTAGATGGAGTGGTAGATGCCGCCGCCGTCCTCGCCGCCGTAGGCCAGGTTCAGCGAAGCCACCCCCAGGTGATCGATGAAGGCCGTGTAGTCGGAACCGGAGCCCAGCGCGCCGATGCGGAGGTCCGCCCGTGTCTCCGGAGGCCCGTTGGCCAGCGTGCGCGCCTGGAGCCGCTTCCAGGCGGTGGTCTTGCTTTCCGGGTCTTCGATATCGCGGGCCACGCCGTTCATGAACCTCTCCAGCGTGTGCGAGCCGGACATGCTGAGGTACCCGCGCCCGTTGCTGTCGGAATTGACGTAGACCGCGCCGCTGCGCGCCAGTTCCGCGGCATGGGTTTCGGCCCACTCGGTGGAGCCGAGCAAGCCGGGCTCCTCGCCATCCCACAGACAAAGGAGAATGGTGCGCCTGGGTTTCCAACCCTGCTTCAGGAGTTCGGAGAAGGCCCGCGCTTCCTCCAGCACGGCCGCGGCGCCGGAGGCCGGGTCTTCGGCTCCGTTCACCCAGGCGTCGTGATGATTGCCGCGGATCACCCATTCGTCGGGGTACTGGCTGCCGGGAATGCGCGCGATCACATCGTAGATCGGCCTGGTATCCCAGTTGAACGCGACTTTGAGGTGGACCCTGGCGGGACCCGGACCGGTGTGATAGGTAATGGGCAGCGCCCCCCGCCACGGCTCGGGCGCCACCCTGCCGCCGAGCGCGGCCAGAAGCGGCTGCGCGTCGGCGTAGGAAATGGGCAGCACCGGGATCTTGGTCAGGACGGTCACCTGGCTCAGCGGCAGGCGCTTCGCTCCGGGCAGCACCCGCGGGGAAGGTCTCGCCGTCGTAGTAGCCGTCATCCCGCGGGTCGGAATAGATGAGGCAGCCGATGGCTCCATGCTCGGCCGCCACCTTGGGCTTGATGCCGCGCCAGGAAGCGCCGTAGCGCGCGATGACAATGGCGCCCTTCACCGAAATTCCCAGGCGCTCCAGCGTTTCGTAGTCGGCCGGAACGCCGTAATTGACATAGACCAGGGGAGCGGTCACGTCGCCGTCGATGGAGTACGCGTTGTAGGTGGGCAACTGCTCCTCGTGCTGCGAGGAAGTGGGGTCCCCGGCGACCGCGGGTTCTTGCAGCCTGGCCTGGAAGCGAGTGGGTTCCACCAATTCCAGGGCGCGCTCTTTCGGCGTGGGGAAGAGCACGTCGAAGGTTTCTATGCGGGCCTCGAGGCCCCACCCTTTTATTTGCGAGAGGATCCACTCCGCGTTGTCCTTGTCATAGGGCGAACCGACGTGGTGCGGCCGGGCGCTCATCCGCTGCACGTAGGCGCGGAGGTTGGCGGGATCGGGGATGGCCTTGAACTTCGTTTCCCAGTCCCGCTCCGCGGCGGAACCGGAGAAGTAGCCGCGCAGGGGGGCCGGCTGGGGCCACGCGGCGGCGGCGCAGAGCGCAAGAAGCAGCAGTTTCGTTGAATTAAACATTGATCCGGCCTGTCCTCGTGGGGTGAACATTCTTGTTTGCCGTGTCGGCAACCGTGCCGACATCCGGGACCGGAGGCCGGCACGATTGCCGGCACGGCGGGCAGGAATGCGCACGCCACATCATTACGCCACTCCGTAGGATTTGAGCCAGTCCAGCATACGCCGCCAGCCGTCCTCGGCGGCGTTCCGATTGTAGCCTGGACGGTAATCGGCGTGAAAGCCGTGGCCGGCTTCGGGATAAAGCACGATTTCCGCATTCTTACCGGTCTCCCGGACGGCCGCGCGCATGCGCTCGATGGAAGAAAGCGGAATCGACTCGTCCCGGCCGCCGTACAGGCCCAGTACGGGGCAGTTCAGTCGCCCGGCGATGTCCAGGGGGTGGCGGGGACGGAGGTCGTCGGCGGCGCCCTCCAGCCGCCCGTACCAGGCCACCGCCGCTTTCAGGCCAGTGCCATGCGCGGCATACAGCCACGCGACGCGTCCGCCCCAGCAGAAGCCGGTGAGCCCCAGGCGGGCCGGGTCGCCCCAACCCGAGCGCGCAGCGTAATCGGCGGCCGCGTCGAGATCCGCGAGAACCTGCGCGTCCGGGACTCTGGAAACCACCTGGGACATGATCTCCTGGCGGTCGTTCATCCGCAGGACATCGCCCTGGCGCGCGTACAGCTCGGGCGCGATGGCGAGATACCCGCGCCTGGCCAGCCGCCGGCAGACATCGCGGATGTACTCGTGTATGCCAAAGATCTCCTGGACGACCAGCACAGTCGGGCATCGCTCCCGCCCGAAGGGCATGGCGTAATAAGCCGGCAGGTCCCCGTCGGAAACGGGGTAGCGAATCACGTCGGCCGAAAGTCCTTCGACCCCGGTGTGGATGGTGGTTTCAGAGACAGGTTGAACGGCGGGCGCGTACCCAGGCGCGTGATGCGGCATGGGGAAATTGTATCGTACGCGGGCGGCGCGGCGGCTAAACGAGCGGACGCTCCCCGACAGTCTGGCGCGCGCCCTTCAGGGTGAAGGCGTAGGTTTCGCCCCGCGACAGGTATCGAACCTTTTCCTGTAAACCGGCGCGCTCGACGGCGTGGCGGAAATCCTCCAACGGCGACTGAAAGATGTCGTAATCGTCATAGTGCACCGGGATGGCCAGGTCCGGCCGCATGATGCGGAGCGCCTCGACCCCCTGCTGCGCGTCCATGGTGACCAGAACCCCCAGAACCCGCGTTCCGCCGAGGTGCAGGAGCGCCAGGTCGATGTGGGGGTAGCGTATGGGGATCTCTTCCAGGTCGCGGAATATCAGGGTGTCGCCGCTGATGTACATCCGGTAATGTCCGCCATCCCGCCCGTTGCGAAAATCGAGCAGGCTGCCCATCACGTCGGGCAGCATGGCGGAAACCGGCATCGGACCGTGCGTGCCGGGCACGGCGGTGACGCGCAGCGATGCGCCCCCCTTGCGGACCGCGACGTGGTCCCAGGTGCGCAGCGGGAACAGGCTGCTGAAACCCATGCGCCGCAGCGCGCGCGCGGCCGAAGGAGTGGTCAGGATGGGGGTATTCTTCGACAGCCGGCGCTGCACCAGCTTATCGAAGTGATCTTCGTGCAGGTGGGAAAGAAGCACGAAATCGACTGGCGGAAGGGAGTCGAAGTCAATTGCCGGGTCGGTGAGCCGGGTGGCGTGCATCCCGTACCCGATGTGAACCCGTTCGCCGCGGTGGAGGAAGTTGGGATCGGTCAGGATGGTGAGGCCGGCGTAGCGAATGAGGGTGGTGGCCGTGCCGATGAACTGAACGGATCCCTCCCCGGAATCCGCGATTCCGGTCCCTCCCGGGAGCTCCAGCGAAAACGTCTGCGCGTGGCGGGGCTTCTGCCGGAGAGCCCAGACGCCCGCCACGCCGGCGGCCAGCGCCGAGCCGGCCACCCAATATCGTTTTTTCATGGCCCGAGTGTAGCCCAGGAGCGCTTCGGCCGCTGGTTCAGGTTCGTCCAGAACCGCGCATCCGGGCGGAGCCAAACGCCCGATTTCGAACAGTTCAATCCGCCAGCCAGCCGCTCCGGAGACCGCGGCGCACCAACTCGGCTGTTACGCCGTAGACGAGGTGGGCTGCCAGCGCGGAAGCGTGCACCTCCGCCGAATACTCCTGCGGCGGCCGGGAAAGGCGCATCGCCGGAACGCCGATCTCGTCCGCGAACAACCAAAGGACGCCGCCGAAGGCCGAACCCAGCCCGGCGCGGGCGATGGCCGATTTTTCCACGGCCATGCCATAAACGGCGCCGACCGCTCCGCCGAAAGCGTAGTGTACCGCTTCGCCGGCCGCCTGCTTCCGCTCCGGAGGCACCTCGCTATGCAGTACGTTTTCGGCCACCAGGACGGCGGCTTTCACGTTGGCGCGTTCCTCCCCCGAGGCTTCGGCCGAGCGTTGCCCCTGGCGGGACTGGCTTCGCTCCCGGCCGGACTGTTCGCTTTCGGATTCCCGTGGGCTGCGGGATTCCTTCAGCTTGCTCATTCCAGCCTGGAACTGGTTCATCACCCAGGCGGCGAAGAGGCCCCCGATAAGTCCCGCCGCCAACCCTTTGGCGGTGTTCTCGCGTTTTCGCCACATATTCCACCCCCAAGCCCGGATCTGCACTCGCCGCGCCAACGTTTGGCGCCGAACGCGCTCAGGCATGCGTGGGATGGCACGCCCCGGGGACGCGCAGGAACTGGAGATCGAAGGACGGAGGGTCCGGGTCACGAACCCCGCGAAGGTCCTGTTCCCCACGGGATTCACCAAGGGCCAGGCGATCGACTTCTACATCCGCGTCTCCGACTACCTGCTGCCGCACGTCGCCGGACGGCCGGTAACGTTGAAACGGTACCCCAATGGAATCCGGGCCAAGCACTTCTACGAAAAGAACGCGCCGCGGTATACGCCCGGCTGGATCCGCACCTTTGCCGTTCCGCGCCGCGCGGGCGGACCCGAGATTCATTACGTCCTGCTGAACGATCTCGCCAGCGTGGTATGGGCGGCCAACCTTGCGAATATCGAGATCCACCCTTTCCTCTGCCGGGTTCCGGAGATTCAGCGCCCATCCTTCGTCGTGTTCGACCTGGATCCCGGCGAAGGCGCGGACATTCTGACGTGCGCCGAGGTGGGGTTTCTGCTCAAACGCGCGCTGGAGCGAGCGGGGCTGGAGAGCTTCGCGAAGACCTCCGGCTCCAAGGGCATGCAGATTTACGCCCCGTTAAATACCGCGGTGACATACGCCGAGACGCAGCCGTTCGCGCGATCGCTGGCGGAATCCCTGGAGCGCGATCACCCGGAACTGGTGGTTGCGGCCATGGCGAAAGCCGAGCGGCAACGGAAAATTTTCATCGATTGGAGCCAAAACTCGGACTTCAAGACTACCGTGGCGGTCTACTCCATGCGGGCCAAGAGCGACGCGCCCTACGTTTCGATGCCGGTGGCCTGGGGGGAACTGCGCCAGGCGCTTCGCAAACGCGACCCCGGCGGGCTGTATTTCGAGCCGGACGCGGCGTTGCGGCGGCTGGCGAGAAAAGGCGACCTGTTTGCGCCGCTGCTCTCGTTGAAACAGGGGCTGCCGGGGCGCGCGCGCCAAGCCGGCGGCTAACGTGGCGCAGGTAAGCTGCTGGCAATGTGGAGTGGGCCTCCGGCCGCACCCAGAGGGTACCCCGCCGGCTTTCGTGCTCCGCCCCCTGAAGCGTGCGCCACTGTCAGTTGTTACTATCAGGTTGTGAAATTCGCGTTTCTGGCGCTGGCCGCGCTGGCAATGCCGTTGGCCGGCCAGGATGCCTCGATCCAACAGGGGTTCGATCACTTCTATAATCTCGATTTCGACGAGGCCATTCTTGATTTCCAGCGCGCCATCGCGCGCCAGCCGAACCTGCCGGACCTGCACAACCACCTGGCCCAGACCCTCGTTTTCCGCGAGATGTACCGGAACGGCGCGCTGGAAAGCGAGTTGGTGTCGGGGAACAACTCCTTCCTGCGCCGTCCCAAGCTCAACCCCGCGCCTGAAACCGAGAAGAAATTCCTCGATGAAGTCGCCCGGGCCATGGCGTTGAGCCAGGCCCGCCTCAAGACGAATCCCAACGACACCGGGGCCATGTACGACCTGGGCATCTCCTATGGCCTCCGGTCCAATTACTATTGGGTGGTAAAAAAGGCGTGGCGCGACTCGCTGCGGGACGCCACCAACGCGCGCCGCCTGCATAACCGGATTTCGGAACTGGACCCGCGCAACATCGATGCGCGGCTGGTGCAGGGCCTTCACGATTACGTGGTTGGCAGCCTGCCGCTGATGTACCGCATGTTCGGTTTCCTGGTAGGGATCCGGGGCGACAAGGAGAAGGGCATCCGCGCGATTCAGGAGGTGGCGCAGAGCGGCGTGGACAACCGTACCGAGGCCCAGATCTTTCTGTGCGTGATCTACCGGCGCGAAAATGAGCCGCGCAAAGCGATTCCGATCGTGCAGGAACTCATGCGCCGGTACGCGCGGAACTACCTGCTGCGGCTGGAACTGGCGCAGATGTACAGCATGGCCGGCGACGGCGCCGGGGGCCTGAAGATCCTCGGGGAAGCGGCGCTCCTCAAAAAGACCGGCGCTCCGGGATATGACCGGCTCCCTTGGGAGAAGTTCTATTTTCAGGAAGGATCCATCCAGTTCTGGTATAAGGACCTGGAGCACGCCCTGGAGAACATGAAAAAAACGGTCGCGGCGCCCGACGAACTGGACCTCAACACCGGCGCGCAAGCCTATCTGCGGATGGGCCAGATCTACGACCTCACGAACCGGCGCGCCATGGCCGTGCAGGCCTATCAGAAAG
The DNA here is from genome assembly GCA_020073115.1 of Terriglobia bacterium. Lineage (GTDB taxonomy): Bacteria > Acidobacteriota > Terriglobia > Bryobacterales > Bryobacteraceae > BOG-224. The sequence continues at coordinate 15,707 of JAIQFU010000094.1, read as the reverse complement.
CGATCGCCTACGCTCCCGGGGCGGATGCGGCGCAGGAATCGAGACGATACCTCTCCGTTCCCTACCGCAGGCGCTAGGCGAACGCCTGCGCTCCTACTGGTCGGCGATGGTGACCTTCACCGGCTGCTCGATCTGCTTCTTATCCTTGCCTGCCGTCTCCACCATCAAGGCCAGCCGCGCTCCCTTCTCGGCCTTGGCCGGGATCTTGAATTTGAGCGTCGTAGCCGATTGATCGAGAACCTCACAGAGGATATCGTTCTTGCCGTCGGTGAGGAAGACTTTGGCCACCAAGTCTTTCTGCAGGTTCTCGCCGGTGACGGTAATCACGTCCCCTGTCTTGCCATTCATCGGATCGACAGAGGTCATCCGAGGCGACGCCTGTTGGGCGTAGGCCGCAAAGCAAGCGGCTACGAGAAGTACTACAAAAGACAGTTTCATCTGAAAACGACCTTCGACTCAATGCTATGTCCATTACGCCACGAATTCAAGCACCGCAAATGTGAGTACCGGCCATGGCCGGTTTTGGCCACCGGCGCTCTTGAGTCGGAAACAAGCACCGGTGGCAAAACCGACCGCCGGCGGTAGGGGAAACGTGCGTTTCCAGGCATATCGTCCCTTCCGGCAAGCGTGCTTTCCCGTGCAATCCGGCGGGGCTGCAGGCGGGCGGTCATGTATGATTTTCCTGATGTCCGCAGCCTCGACGACCTTACCGGCTCCGGGCCGGCAGCCCGGATGGATCTACAAGCCCTCGTGGGATCTACCGCTCCTGATCCTGAGCGTGGTCCTTGTTCCCCTTCCTTTTTTCGTGGCTTGGGCCGTGGAGGCCATCGGGTGGATGAAGCCCCAGCAGGTGATCGACGCCATCAACATCGTGGTCGCCACTTTGATCGGCGGTCCCCACCTGTTCTCGACCGTGACGTATACCTTCCTGGACGGCCGATTCCGCGCCCGGCACCCCTGGTACGCCGGACTGGCTCTCCTGCTTCCCTGCCTCGTCCTGGCGCTGGGAATCTACCGCTACAGCCTGCTGATCACGCTCTTCTTCACCTGGGCCTCCCTGCACGTTCTCCATCAGGTGATCTACCTGGCGGATTGTTATCGCACGCGCGCCGGGCGGCCCGACCCGAGGTGGTCGCGGCTGGTGGACTATGGTCTGATTCTGACGGGGCTGTACCCCATTGGGCTCTACAAGATCTCGCTGGAGCGGTTCCACGTCGGCGGCGTCGTCCTTCCTTATCCGGAGGCGCTTCCGCCGCTGCATTTGCCCTTGCTGGCAGGCGCCGTGTTCGCCGGATTCCTGGCGGCCTGGATCTGGAAGACCGCCGCGGAATTTCGGGCGGGCGCCGGCAGCCTGCCTAAAACGCTGCTGATCGCCATCACCACCGTCACATCGTTTCTCCTGCCCCTCGGGTCGAACCTTGACGTCCTGTTCCAGGGCTACAACACCTGGCATTCGTTTCAGTACCTGTTTCTGCTCTGGCTAATCAACCGGCTACGCGACCAACGGGGGGAAATCGAGGATGGTTTCGTCCGCCGCCTCGTGCGGCGACGCAGCATGAGCGCATACTACGGATGCTTCCTGGCGGCCACGGGAGTCATGGTAGCGGTGACGTTGGTGGTGCGGGCCGTGACGCCGCTTTCGGCGGACCAAAGCTATTTCGTCGTGGTGCTCAGCGTCCTGCTGATGCATTACTACTTCGATCATTTCCTGTTTTCCCAGCCGGATCTGCTGAGGTAGGGCGAGACCAGCCGCGGGTTATTTCATGCGGCGCCCGTGACCGCTCCGGCCGTGGCTACCGCGGCTACGAAACACCGGCGAGGTGGCCCGAAACTGCGGTATGATTGGCATTGGAGCGTGTCTGCGACGCAGTCGCCGGCCTGCCTATTTTTGATCCAACACCTCAAAAATAGGGAGTCCGACTCGATCACGCGCCGGTGAGCAAGCTCCTGGCGGCAAGCCGCAAAGGAGAAGCCTAAAGGCGCGCGGGGGACGCCCACCCCGTTTACAAAAGCGGGTCAATAACGGGGGTCGGCACGGCCGAGCGATGCGCTCCAATTTTCCTCCCTCCAATTTTCATCCCTAGCCCCGCGATTCGTAACAGAACCGCCTTATCGAAGCTCGCCGGCCGAGCGATACGCTCCAATTTTCCTGTCCAGCCCCCTTGTTCCCCACAGGTAAGAACCTCTGGAAAGCCGATTGCACAGGTAGGCGCCGGAGGTGGTGAATGCTTCACTACGCATGGGTTTTTCTAGTCCTTGCCATTATCGCGGCGATCTTCGGGTTCGGTGGTATCGCCGTCGCGGCGGCAGGCATAGCCAAGGTGCTGTTCTTCATCTTCATCGCACTGTTCATTATCGGCCTGCTCACCGGCAGAAGGGCGGTCTAGAACGGCGCCTTGAGGCAGCCGAAGGCCGGGGCGGGAGCATGACCCCGTCCCGGCCAAAAAGAAGGCCTATGACACGCAGCTATTACTTTTTTGCGGCGGCCGCAGCGGCGCTTACGGCGGCATGGGGGCAGGACCTGCCCGGAATGGCCGTGGGGATCCTCCAACAGACGGAGGAGGCGCGGCAGGCCGTCGTCGAACGGGACCGCAATGCGGCTCTCGATCACGTCCGGCAGGCCAGCACGCTCGCCGCCGACATCGAACAACATGCGCCCGCCGGCGCTAACCCGATCCTGGTCCCGGTCTATCAGGAGGTGGATTCGACGAGCGTGTACCGGCCGGTGAAACCCGGGAAAAACGAGGAACTCAACGCGCGCCGGCTCAAACGGGATACCTCCGTTCGAGAGGTCGAAGGAACGACGACCATCGCGCGGCTCAATGTGACCACGGCCGCCGATTCCCTCAAAACCGCCCGGGCGGCGCTGGAAAGAAATGACTGGACCACAGCCGATACGGCGCTCGCCAGCATTCCCGACGGTATCGTCCGGACAGCGGCCCGCGACGGGATGCCTTTGTTGAAAGCGCGCGAGAACCTGACGCTGGCGCGAGACAGGGTGCTCGACGGAAATCCCAAAGCGGCGGCCGCGCCGCTACGGGCGGCGGCCGAGGCGCTGGCGGATTTCGAGAAACTCGCTCCGGGGCCGAGGGCCCAGGATGCGGAGTCCATGCGGCAGAAGATTGAGGCGTGCGCCCGCGACATCGGAGACCGTCACGCGGACGCGCCGCAGGAGATTGGCGCCTGGCTGGAATCCGTCGATCATTGGCGACAGGAGTTCGCGAAATAACAGCCTGTAATTCGTGGATCCGCCTTGATTAACTTTCGTCTATCTTTTACTAACGCCGGATAACAGCGTACCGTTACTTCCACCCCAGGGACTGCTGTCTTTAGTTAGTTACCTCTTGTATAGGCGAGGGAGATCCGATCTAATCTTTCGTGGAGGCGGTTCATGCAGTGGCTGCTCGATTTCTGGTCCAATGAACAGGGGCAGGACTTGATCGAATATTCGTTGCTGATCACGTTCATTGCGGTTGCCTGCCTGGCTTTCCTGGGAGCCGGGCACCCTTCGGTCGTGAGGATTTGGAGCCATGCCGACAACACCCTGAGGAACGCCGGCCGATAGGATCGAGTCGCGACAGACGCCAGCCCTCAGCCGCGAGCGGGCGAGCGCTCCATGACTGACGACTGACGCCTGTCGCGCGACAACTTACTGGTACGCCCCGGCCTTCTTAGGGGTCGACACGGCGGCGGAAGGCGTCGCTCACCTGCTACGGCGTCAGCGCTCCGACCGCGGACTCCAGCTTTTCATCCCAGCTCAGCGTTCTGCCCCAGCGCTCGCGAGAGACCAGGAGGCTGGCGAGGGACGTGTCTTCCGAACGGCTGACCAGCCGCTGTTCGAGCCATGCCTTCTTCGCTTTTTCCACTTCGTCGGGGGTAAAACCGTCCTTCAGCGCCTTGGCGACTTCCTCGTTGAAGATGCTCTCCAGCTTGGGCATGTTCTGCGGCGCGGCGATGGCATTCGCCGACAACAGCCCGCGATCGTCTTTGGTAGGAACGGAGAAGCCGGCCGAAGCTCCATAGCTCAGGCCTTCCTTGATGCGGATCCGCTGCAGGATGCGGGAGTTGGCCCCGCTCCCGAATACCGGGGTGACCAGCGTCAGGGCGGCCAGATCGGGGTCGTCGTCGCTCATTTTAAAGGGCATGGCGGCCAGGAAGATGGCGTTCTGCTTGTCGGGGGTTTCGATCTTGCGGTTGATCGTCTCCACCTTCTCGTACGGGTTGGCGATCCGCTCGTAGCGCGCGGGACTCTTCCAGTCGCCGAAGAGTTCGGTCACGAGCTTCTGAATCCGCGCCGGGTCGAACTGCCCGACGATGGCGATTTCACCCTCGCCCACGCCGTAGAACTGCGTGTAGAAATTGCGCACGTCCTCGATCGTTACCTTCTTGACGTCTTCGAGATCCTCGTCGAGGGTGGGCGTATAGCGCACATCGCCTCGCCGGTAGCGGGCGGTCAGATGGCGGCTCATCTCCCGCGACGCCAGCGAGGTCGGCTCGCTGCGGCCGCTCTCGATGGAGGCGATGCGCTGCTGCCGCAACTGTTCGAGTTCAGCCTCGGGGAAGGATGGTTCGCGCAGCAGTTCGCGGACGAATCGCAGAGATCCCTCCAGGTTGGCCTCCAGGGTGCGGACGTTGGCGGAGGCCCCGTTTACGCCTCCGTTGACGCCGATCTGCGCTTTCAAGCGGTCGGTTTCATCCTGGATCTGCTGGCGGTTCTTGTTCTTCGTGCCGCGCATCAGCAGGGCGCCGGCGAAGGTCCCGGCCGCGGACTTGCCAAACAGCGATTTTTCGTCGCCGAAGCGGACGTTCAGGAGCGCCACCACCGCCGCGCCACGCGTCTTTTTCGGCAGCATCACCAGTTTCAGCCCGTTCGGCAGGGTGACGCGGGTGGTCCGGCTCTCGATGTTCCTGGGCGTCGGATCGAAGGCCTCTCCCTGCTGAATGCTCTCGCCGCCCTTGAAATCCTTCAGACGGGCGGAGACTTCCGGCGTGGCCGGAACGTCCGCGCGGTCGGGCGTCTTGGTGGGGATAAACTCGCCCAGGGTGCGGTTCGAAGACTTCAGATAGGCTTTGGCCACACGGCTCACGTCCGCGGGCGTCCCGTTCTTGATCTCGTCCCGCGAGAGGAACAGCAGGCGCCAGTCACCGGCGGCGGCGTATTCGCTCATGTAGAGGCCGATGGTCTGCGAATTGGTCAGCATCAGCTCGGTGTTCTTCAGAATGCGGGTTTTGGCGCGGTCCACCTCTTCCTGGTTCGGCGGGTCGGTCACCACTCCCTCAACCGTTTTCACCAGGAGATCGCGCGCTTCGTCGATGGACTGATCCTGCCGGAGCTGGGCGTAGATGAAGAAGAAGCCCGGGTCATGCATGGAACTGGCCGACGCGCCGGAGGAGACAGCCTTCTTGCCGTCCACCAGGGCTTTGTAGAGCCGCCCGGTCTGGGGAGCGCCCAACACCTGGGCGAGCACGTCGAGCGGCGCGCCGTCGGGGTGCATCGCCGCGGGTATGTGGTACACGCCCATGACGGCCTGGTTATCGCCCACGCGCCGCAGCGTCACGAAGCGCTCGCCGTCCTGCGTGGGCTCGACCGTGTACGGCTGGGGCAAGGTCCGCTGCGGGCGCGGGATCGCGCCCAACGTCTGCATTACCAATTGCAGAGTCTTCGTCTCGTCGATCTGCCCGGCGATGGTCAGCACGGCGTTGTCGGGCTGATAGTACTTCTCATAGAAGACCGCCAGCCGCTCGATGGGGACCCGCTCCACGTCGGAGCGCGCGCCGATGACCGTCTTGCCGTAGTTGTGGAAGGTATACGCGGCGTGCAGGATGCGTTCCTGGAGAACGTTCATGGGGCTGTTTTCGCCCATCTCCATCTCATTGCGGACCACCGTCATTTCCGAATCGAGGTCCTTTTTCAACATGGTCATGTTGACCATGCGATCCGCTTCCAGGGCCAGCGCCCAACGCAGGTTGTCATCGCCGGCGTTGAACGTCTCGAAGTAATTCGTCCGGTCGTAATCGGTGCTGCCGTTGCTTTGGGCGCCGTGATCGGTGAGTTCCTTCCAGATGTCCCGGCCGGACTTGGCGGTCTTGAAGACCATGTGCTCCAGCAGATGCGCCATGCCGGTCTCGCCGTACGCCTCGTGGCGCGAGCCGACGAGGTAAGTGACGTTGACGGTGATCTTCGGCTTGGAGTTGTCGGGGAAAAGCAAAACATGAAGGCCGTTCGGGAACGCGTACTCCGTGATGCCCTCGACGGAGGTCACTTTCTGAACGCCTGGGGGGAATGTTTGGGAAAGGGCCGCGGCCGTCAGAACTAACACGGCGAAGCCGACTATCAAGAGCCTCTTCAAAGGCATGCACCACCTCCGGCTCCGATTATACTAGGGCTGACGATTCATCGGAACAAAGAGCGACAGAGAGGAACAGCGATTCGAAACGAAGGTCTTGTGGGCCTGGGTTCATCCTCGGCTAATCACGTTCAGGTCCGCCGGATCGGCGAACTTCGCCCCCGCAATTCCCGGAGCGATGGCGCGCAACAGCCCCGTGAGAACGCCGCCGGCGCCGGTCTCCACGGCTCGCTCCACCCCCTGAGCGGCCAAATACCGGATCGACTCGGCCCAGCGGACCGGGTTGGGGATCTGCTGATAAAGACCGTTCCGCGCTTCCTCCCCCGTCCGGATCTCGCGCGCCTGCCAGTTATTGATGAGCGGGCATTGCAGGTCCCGGAACTCGGTGGCATCGAGATGCGCCCGCAGGCGCTCCTGGGCGGGCTTCATGAGGGCGCAGTGGAAAGGGGCGCTGACCGGCAGCGGCACGACTCTCCTCGCTCCGGCCGATTTGGCCAATTCCATGGCGCGCGCCACCGCGCCCGCGTGGCCGGCGATCACCACCTGGTCCGGTGAGTTGAAATTGGCGGCGCTCACCACTTCGCCCCTGGCGGCCTCCTCCAGAACCGTTCCCAGCTTGCCATCCGGCATTTTGAGGATGGCCGCCATGGCTCCCACCCCGGGCGGCACGGCCTCCTGCATGTAGCGCCCGCGCTGCCGAACGAGCCGGAGGGCGTCGGCGAAACGCAGACTGCCCGCAGCCACCAGCGCGGAGTACTCGCCCAGGCTGTGGCCGGCCACGTAATCCGGGTGGTAGCCTTTTTCCCTCAGGACTTCGCAGGCGGCTACCGAGACCGCCAGCAGCGCGGGCTGCGTGTTTTCGGTGAGCTTGAGCTGCTCGTCGGGGCCTTCGAAGCAGAGGCGGGAGATCGGGAAGCCGAGAGCGTCGTCGGCCTCTTCAAAAACGCGCCGCGCGGCGGGGTACGAATCGGCGAGCTCTTTACCCATCCCGGCGTATTGCGAACCCTGGCCGGGGAAAAGAAATGCGGTTTTCGGAATCACAATTACAAGCTATCAGCTATCGGCCGACTGCCGTCAGCCGGGATAACGGAAACAGAGAGGGGAACGCCGGGAAGGCGAGGGCAGGCGAATGGCCTGCCTCACCTGTAACGCCCATCGGCGGCGTGGCGCTCCGCCCCATTCGGATACAATGCTCGCATGCTCACCAAAAGGGAGCGCTGGGTTCTGGCGCTGCTGGTCGTATCGGCATTCATCAATTACATCGATCGCGCCACGCTCTCGGTGGGAGCCGTCGCCATTCAGGCGGAACTGGGAGTTTCCAACTATCAACTCGGGGTCCTGCAATCGGCGTTTTTCTGGACGTACGCCGCCTTTCAGCTCTTTGCCATAGCGGGACTGCTGGTGGACCGCTTCCACGTCGGCTGGATCTACGCCGCCGGCTTCTTCATCTGGTCCGGAGCCACGGCCGGGACGGGGATCAGCCGCTCCTTCGCGGCGCTGTTCGCCATGCGGCTGCTGCTGGGATTGGGCGAATCGGTGGCGTACCCCGCGTACTCGCGGATCCTGGCGAGTTTTCCGGAGCAGCGCCGCGGTTTCGCCAACGCCGCCATCGACGCCGGGACGCGCTCCGGTCCCGCGCTGGGCGTTCTCCTGGGCGGGCTGTTGATGGCGCAGTACGGCTGGCGCGCGTTCTTCCTGGCGTTAGGGCTCGGGAGCATGTTGTGGCTCATCGCGTGGGTGCTCTGGATGCCGCGCGACTGGAGCGCCGCGGCCGCAAAGAAAGACACGGGGGATGCGCCGGGCGTGGGCGACATCCTGCGGCAGCGTTCCGCCTGGTTCACCTTCCTGGGGCTCTTTTGCGGAAACTATTTCTGGTATTTTCTGTTGACCTGGCTGCCCGCCTATCTGCAGAAGGAGCGCCACTTCGCGGCGCGAAAAATGGCCGTCTGGGGCGCCCTGGCGTTCCTCTCCGCCGCCGTTTCAACGGTCATCTGCGGATGGCTGGCCGACCGCTGGATCGCCCGCGGCGCCACGCCCACGCGGGCGCGGAAGACGTTCACCGGGGGAGGGCTCGCCCTGGCCACGATCATCGTCCCGGTGGCCGTGATCCGCAGCGATACGGGCGCCATGGCGCTGCTGCTGGCGGCCTGCGCCTTCATCGGAATGTGGAGTTCGAACATGTGGGCCATCACGCAGACCATCGCCGGGCCGCGCGCCGCGGGGAAGTGGTGCGCCATCCAGAACGGGGTCGGGAACCTGGCGGGCGTGTCGGCGCCGTGGATCACCGGCTGGGTGGTGGAGCGCACGGGGCAGTTCTATCTGGCGTTCGTGACGGCGGCGGTGGTGGCGCTGGCCGGAGCGGCCATCTTCATCTTCGGCGTGGGGCCGGTCCAACGCGTCGATTGGCGGGCTGGAGGGATGCCTTGGCTTCAGAACTTCAGCTCTTCGGACTTGTAGCGGAGCTCCCGGTCGAGAATCATTTCCATGGTCGTGCCTTTCGGCAAGACCACGCCCGGACCCCGCGAGAGCAGAACCGCCATGAGCCCGGCCGCGCCGCCCACGGCGGCGCCGATGCCCGCGCCGGTCCCGATGTGTCCCGCGGCGGCTCCGGCGATGGATCCCACCGAAGCGCCCAGCGCGGCGCCTTCCCCCACCTTCCGGACGTCGCCGCTTTTGTTTCCCTCGCCCGAGACCCTGCCTTCTTCGCCGTCCACCCGCCCCGTCGCGGCGGCGTCCGTGTTGGCCAGGCGCGACCGGAAATCGCGGGTCACGCCGTTCGGCAGCGTCAGGGTATCGAAGCGGAGATAGAGCTCGCCCTTCCCGGCGGCGCGCCCCGCGTCTTTGACCCGCGTCACCGTCCCCACCACATAACTGCCGCGCGGAATCACGATGCGGCCGCCGATCACCACCGGGAAGGCCGATTCCAGGTAGGCGCGGTCGCCCTCTTGCGACTGCTTCGTGCTGAGGCTGTTGATGAGAGCCAGGGGGACGCGGGTTCCCGCCGGCACGACGATGTCGCTCTCCGCCCCGTTGGCAGGGCGCGGGGCGAGAGTTCGCGCGTCCTGGGCGCACACGGGGGCAAGGAGGAAGACCACAACGATCAGTCCGCGCAACATGCCGTCAGTCCGATCGTAGCACCAGTACCGCCGGTGGCCGGTTTTCGCCACCGGTTGTTTTGGTCAGCACAACAACCGGTGGCGAAAACCGACCACCGGCGGTACTCAGTGCTACTCATGCCGCAAGGCCACCGCCGGATCGAGTTTCGCCGCGCGGCGGGCGGGGACGTACGCCGCCGCCACGGCGACGCCCAGGAGCGCCGCCGAGACGCCGAGGAAGGTCGCCGGGTCCGTGGCGCTGACGCCGAACAACAGGCTCCCGATCATGCGGCTCAAACCCAGCGAAGCGGCCAGTCCGATCGCCACCCCCACGCCCGCGAGCCCCGCAGCGCGCCCGACCACCATTCCCACCACCGTCCGGCGCTCGGCCCCCAAGGCCATCCGGACGCCGATCTCATGCATCCTCCGGGACACGGTAAACGACAGAACCCCGTAGATCCCGATAGTGGCCAGCGCCAGCGCCAGGCCGGCGAATACGGAAATTACGCCCGCGGTCAGGCGCTTCGGCGCCAGGCGGTCCGAGGCGATTTGCAGCATTTCCCGCAGGGTCCCGCGCGTCACCGCCGGGTCCACCGCCGCCAGCGCCCGCTCGATCGACGGTCCGGCCCGGAGGGGATCCCCGGCGCGCGGACGCACGGCGAAGGTGGCGGTTCGCATTGGGGCCTGGAGGTACGGGAAGAAAACCTCCAGCAAGCCCTCCTCGGTGGCGTTGTGGATGCGGACGTCGCCCACCACCCCGACGACCTCGAAGGACTCCCGTCCGCCGCCCAGATGTTTGCCGAGGGGGTTCTGGCCCGGCCAGAAGCGGCGCACGAAGCTCTCGTTGACGATCACCACGCGCGGCGCGCCCTGCCGGTCCTGTTCCGTGAAGTAGCGGCCGCGGCGCAACGGGATCCGCAGCGTGCGGAAGTAGGCGCTGTCCACCGCGCGATGCCACAGGATCGGAAAGTCCTGCGGGCGCGCGAAGGCGTGCCCCTCGACCGGAAGGCTCATGGCGGCGTAGTTGCCGTCGAGGGGCATGGTGCTGGCGAGCGCGGCCGATTCCACGCCGGGGATGGCGCGCAGCCTGGCCAGGGCCGGCTCATAGAAGCCGATCACCTGCGGGGCCGAGGGATAACTGGCGCGGGGCAAACCCACGGGTTGCAGAACCAGGCCGTCCACGCGGAATCCCGGGGCGTCGTCGCGCAGGTAGAAGAAGGTCCGGACGAGCAGCGTGGCGCCGATCATGAGGGTCAAAGCCAGGGCCGTCTCGCCCACGATCAAGGCGCTCCACAGGCGTTTCCGACCGCGGCTCTCGCCCGCGCGGCCGCCTTGCTGGAGCGCCTCCTGCACGTCGCCGGAGACGCCCGCCAGCGCCGGCGCGATGCCGAGCGCGATGCCGGTGGCAAGCGCCACGAAAGTGGTGAAAGCCAGCACCGCCGGATCGATACGGGTGGCCAGCAGCAGGCTGGGGAGGCGCTCGTTCTGAAGCAGCGGGACGAGCCGCATGCACACGGCCGCGAGCGCCAACCCGGCGGCGCCGCCGGCCAGCGCGAGCAGCGCGCTCTCGGTCAGGAATTGCCGCAGGAGCCGCCCCTTCGCCGCCCCCAGCGCCGCGCGCATGGCGATCTCCCGCCGCCGGGCGCCGGAGCGCGCCAGCAGCAGGCTGGCGATATTGGCGCAGGCGATCAGCAGCACCATCCCGACCGCCCCCAACAAGGCCAGGAGGCTGAGCCGCACGTCGCGGGTCATGGACTCGCGCAACCCAATCACCTGCGCTTTCCACCCGCCGGGTCCTCCCCGGTCGGTCCGCCGGGCGATCACGTCCATCTCCGATTGCGCCTGTTCCAGGGTCACTCCGGGCTTCAGGCGCGCGTAGACCGCGGTATCCAGGCCGCTCTTCCGGTCGGCGCCGTCGAGAGCCACCGGGGCGTATACGTCCGCTGGTCTCCCGTCGATATCGAAGCCGCGGGACATGACCCCGACAATGGCGTACGATTGTCCGTCGAGCAGGATCGTCCGGCCCGCGATGGGCTGAGCCCCGAAACGGTTTTTCCACAGTGCGTGGCTTAGGATCGCGACCTTGCCGCCGCCGGGCCTGTCCTCCTCCGCGGTGAAGTTGCGTCCCACCGCGGGCTGGACCCCCAAAGTGGGAAAGAAACTCGCCGAGACGCGCCAGAAACGCGCATTTTCCGTTTGGCGCCCGAACTCCAGGGTCGCCGAGCCCGCCCAGGCGGCGCCCATGCTTTCGAACGAGGCGGCCTGCTTTGCCCAGGCGGAGTATGCCGGGAAACCGGCGTTGATGGGCGGAATATTAAGTTTCCGGTTGTATGCACGCACCGCCGCCAACCGGCCGGCGTCGCGCACGGGCAAGGGCCGCAGGAGCACGGCGTAGACCACGCTGAAAATGGCGCTGTTGGCGCCGATCCCGAGCGCCAGGGCCACCACGGCCAGCGCGCTCACCGCGGGATTCCGGAGCAGCATCCGGAGACCGAACCGCACGTCCCGAATCAGGTTTTCCATGGCGCTGAGGAATTGGAAACCGGGAGGCGCCCCGCGGTTCCATTGTGGCGCGGGTTTGAACGCGCGGCGGCGAGCGTCGGACCGCCGTCAGCGGCGCGCGGGCTGAAGCCCACGGCGGCGCGCCGAAGCGTGCGCCACCGCCTATTCCCCCAGCGCTCCCCGAATGCGCCGGATCAGCTCCGAGGCGGCGTAGGGCTTCTGGATGAATCCCGCCAGCCCCTGGCCCGAGAATCGCTTGACAGTCTCCACCTCGTTGAAGCCGCTCGACAAGAGCACTTTGGCGTCCGGTTGCAACTCTTTGATGCGGCGGAGCGCCTCCTCGCCCCCCATTACCGGCATGGTGTAGTCCAGCAGCACCAAGTCGATCTGGTCTTTGTGCTTCCGGAAGAGTTCGACGCCCTCCTGGCCGTCGCGGGCGGCCAGAACCGTGTACCCGTACATCTGGAGAGCGTTCCTGGCTGTCTTCCGGACAATCTCTTCGTCGTCCACGACGAGAACGGTTTCCATACCCTGCAGGGGCCCGGCGGCGGATTCGATCGCGAGCTTGTGCCTGGCTCCCGCGAACGCGGGAAACAGCACCCGAAAGACGGAGCCCTGCCCCACCACGCTTTCCACTTTCAGGGCGCCCTGATGAGCCCGCACGATTCCGAGCACCGCCGCCAGCCCAAGGCCGCGCCCGGTGAACTTCGTGGTGAAGAACGGGTCGAAGATCCTGGCCATGGTGGCTTCGTCCATGCCGCAGCCGCTGTCCCGGACCTCGAGGTCCGCATAGAGCCCGGGCTTCAGATGGCCGGTTCTCGAGTCGTTTTCGATTTCGCGTTCGTCCACCTGCCGGGCGTAGGTCCGGACCACCACCGTCCCGTTTCTGCCCTCCCCGACGGCCTCGGCGCCGTTGATCACCAAATTCATGATCACCTGCTGAATCTGGGCGATATCGGCTTCGATGGCCGGCAGGTCCTCGGCCAGTTCGAGCCGGACCTCGACGGTGCGTGAAATCGAACTCTGGATCAGCCCCCGAATCTCCCGGATGAGGTCCGAGAGGTTCACAGCCTGAACGACGAAGCGGCCCTTCCCGGCATATGCCAGCAATTGGCGGGTCAGGTCGGCCGCGCTCTCCGCGGCCTTCACGACGTCCGCCAGCAGCCTGCAGTTGGGGTCCGGCGCGGCGAGGGAATCCATGGCCAGGGTGGCGTTTCCCAGAATGCCGGTCAGCAGGTTGTTGAAATCGTGCGCGATTCCGCCGGCCAGCACGCCCAGGCTTTCCAGCTTCTGCGTCTGGCGCAGGTGCTGCTCGAGCGCTCTACGCTGGCTGACGTCGCGCGCAATGTGGGATGCGCCCAGGATGCGCCCGCCGCGGTCCTTAATGGGCGAGATGGTGAGCGAAACCTGGACCGTGCGCCCATCCTTGCGAACCCGCTCGGTCTCGAAATGGTCCACGCGCTGGCCCGCGCGGATCTGCGCCAGAATGGAGTCCTCCTCGTTGGGCCGGTCGGGCGGCAGGAGCATCGACATGGGATTGCCGGTCATCTCTTCGGCCGTGTACCCGTAGACGCGCTGCGCCCCCTTGTTCCACGATTGAACGACGCCATTGAGGTCCTTGCCGATGATGGCGTCGTCGGACGATTCCACGATATCGGCCAGGCGCGTGATGCGTTCCTGGATTTCGGACGACCGGGCTTCCGCCGCCTCCAGTTCCGCGACGCGCGCACTCAACTGCGCGATCTCCTGGCGCAAAGCGGCTATGGTCTCCAGTGGATCGGATCGAGGAGCGCTCATGCGGGGTGCTTCGTTCCCTTTTACTTTCTTTATTCTAGGCGTGTTGAGCGGGGCGCTTGTGTCCGGGATGCCACAAACCGGTTCAGGCGGGCAGACGGAGGCGGGCGATACAACCGTGGCCGTCGGCTCGATTTTCGAGCGTCAGAGCGCCGGAATGGGCCTCGGCGATCTGGCGGCTCAGCACCAGTCCGATTCCCGATCCGCCGGGCTTGGTGGTGAAAAAAGGGACAAACAGGTTGGCGGTGCTCAAGAGGCCCTGGCCTTCGTCCTGGACCCGGATTTCCACCATGGCGCCATCCCGGCGCCACCCGGCCGTGACCGCTCCACCCGCGCCGAGGGAAGCGTCGGCCGCGTTGCGCAACAGGTTGATGAGCACCTGCTCGATCTGGTCGGGGTCGCCCTGCACCGTTACGGGCGGCCCGGATTCCACCTGAACCGGGACGCGCGTTTCGAAGCGGGCGGCGCGGGTGACGCAATCCGCCACGCTGAGCGGCCGGAGTTGGGGGCGCGGCAGTTTGGCGAGGCGGGCATAGGCGCCGACGAAGCGGCTCAGGCTTTCCGAGCGCGACGTGATCACGCTCAGCCCCCGCTGCATATCGTCGCGCCAGTCGTCGGGCAGGGATTCACGCGCCAGAATGCTTTCCAGGCTGCCGGCGATGGACTTGATAGGCGTCAGCGAGTTGTTCAACTCGTGGCCGAGGACGCGCACCAGGCGCTGCCATGCCTGCAATTCCTGCTCGCTGAGGGCCTCCGTCAAGTCGGAGATGACCAGCAGTTCCAGGGGCAGCCCCTTTTCGCGGATGCGCGTGCGGCGCACGCCCCACCGCCCGGCGCCGCCGGGAAAAGCGGCCTGGAAGGTGCTTTGCCAGGGCCCCTCCAGGCAAGCGGCCAGTTTCAAGTCGGCGGCCGTCTGCCCCACCAGCCTCTCCGACCGCGCGGCCATCAGTCTTTCGCCCGCACGGTTGACCAGTCGGAGACGCTGGCGCTCGTCGAAGGCAAAAATGGCCACGTCGATTTCACTCATGACGGTGCGCAGCAGGGTGGTGGCCTCCATCGCCCCCAAACGCTGTTCGCGGAGCGTCCCGCCCAGCGTGTTCACCTCGCGCATGACTTCGCCCAGGGCGTCATCAGGCCGTGGCGAACGGCCGCGCACCGAGAAATCGCCTTCGCGCAGCGCCGCCAGCAGGTTGGAGAGCGTTTGCAGCGGAAACACCACCCGCTCGCGGACGGCGAACGCGAACCCCAGCCAGGCGCCCAGGATCAGCGCCGTCAGGGTCCACTGCGTTTTCCCGCTGAAACCATACGTCCACAGGATGGCGAGGGCGGTGGCGGACCCCGGCAGTCCCGCCAGAATCGCCAGGAGCACGATTCGCCCTTCGTGGCTCAGGCGGGCGCGTTTGGCGGCGGGAGGCATGGGTTTATAACCCGTATCTCTGCAACCGGCGGTAGAGCGCGCTGCGGCTCAGACCCAGGGCGTTGGCGGCGTGGCTCACGTTGCCGCTGAAACGGGCCAGGGCCTTCTTGATGAGCAGCGCTTCCACCTCTTCGAGGCTCATTTCCTCCAGGCGGGGCGGCCCCTCGCGGCCGGAGCGGAGGCCCAGGTCCGCGGCGCGAATGGCCTCGCCCTGCGCCATCAGGGCCGCGCGCTCCACCGCGTGATCCAATTCGCGCACGTTTCCCGGCCAGGGGTGCGCCAGCAGCGCCTTGATGGCGGTTTCGTCGAAGCCCGTGATCTGTTTCCGATAACGGCCGGCGTGCTGCCGCAGGAAGTGCGCCGCCAGCAGCGAAATATCGTCCCGCCGGTCGCGCAACGGCGGCAGATGCAGTTCGATCGTGTTCAGCCGGAAGATCAGGTCCTGGCGGAAGCGCCCCTCGGCCACCTCGGTGTGCAGGTCGGCGTTGGTGGCCGAAATGATGCGGACGTCCACCCGGCGCGTCTTGGACGACCCGACGCGCTCGAACTCGC
>JAIQFU010000093.1 GCA_020073115.1 Terriglobia bacterium | reverse complement strand
GGAGGCCCCCTCCCCGTCATAGTTTTCGCAGCACCAAGGCTGAGTTCTTGCTGCCGAAGGCGATGCAGTTGGCTACGGCGTACTCGATCTCGAGCGGCCGGCCTTCGCCCGGCAGGTAGTCCAGGTCGCACTCGGGGTCGGGTTCGTCCACGTTGAGGGTGGGGGGGGCGAAGCCGTCGCGCATGGCCAGCAGGGTGGTGGCCACGCCGGCGGCGCCGCAGGCGCCCTGCGGGTGCCCGATCAGGCTCTTCAAGGAGGAGCCGGCCAGCTTGTAGGCGTGTCCGTCGAAGGCGAGCTTCACGGCCCGCGTCTCGATGCGGTCGTTCAGCTCCGTCGAGGTCCCGTGGTAGTTAATATACTGGACGGCCGAAGGCGGGATGCGCGCCTCGCACATCGCCATTCCCATGGCGCGCGCGGGTTCCTCGCCGCACTCTTCCAGGCGGACGCGGTGGTAGGCCTCGCAGGTGGAGCCGTAGCCCGCGATTTCCCCGTAGATCCGCGCCCCGCGGGCGCGCGCCTGTTCCAATTCTTCCACCACGAAAAACCACGCTCCCTCGGCGATCACGAACCCGTCGCGGTCCCGCGAAAAAGGCCGGGAAGCCCGCTCCGGTTCGTGGTTCCAGCGGGTGCTCATGATGCGCATGAGCTGAAACCCGCGTAGAATGAGCGGCGCGATGGGAGAATCCACTCCGCCCGCCACGATGGTTTTGAGCACGCCGGTCTGGATGTTGCGGTAGGCGTACCCCAGGGCGTCGGTGGAAGAGGTGCAGCCGGTGGAAACGATGTGGCTCATGCCGCGGAACCCGAACCGCATGGAGACCTCGCTGGCCAGGGTTCCGATGGTGCTGGTGGGAATGGTGTAGACGCTGCACTGCTTCTGATGGCCGGTGTAAAAGAGGCGGTACTGTTCCTCGGTGAAGTCCTGGCTGCCGCCCCCGGACCCCACGATCACGCCGATGCCGCGCAATTCGTCGCGGGTCATGGCGCCGGCGTCCAGGCGGGCGTCGGTCAAGGCCTCGGCGACGCTGGCCGCGGCCAAGGGAACGGCGCGCGAAACGTGCGGCCGGTCCTTGGGATCAACGTACTTCTTTTCATCGAAGTCGGCGGGAACTTCGCCCGCGACTTGCACTGCGAACCCGGAGGGGTCGAAACGGCTGATTCGCCGCACGCCGCTTACGCCCGCCCGGGTCGCCTGCCAGAAGCGCTCGCGCCCGATTCCGTTCGGGCTGACGGCGCCAATACCCGTAATCACCGCTCGATGCATGGATTTAACTTTGCCTTTGGTCTGCTCGTCACGATAGGCTGAAACTTATGACACCCCCCAGGGAGAGCCGCTTCCGGCGCGCCCTCTTCGTGTCTCTGGCCGGGCTCGAAGCCGGCATGATCGGGGCGCTGCTGCTCCTGGGCTGGCTGGGGGTTGCGGCGAAATGGCATCGCCGCAGCTTCTGGGCGCCGGAGAACCTCATGGCCAGCGTGTTCTACGGCGCGGACGCCATCCGCGGCGGGTTTAGCAGCCGCACTGTCTCGGGTCTGGCGCTTTATCTGTTGCTCTATAGTGTTCTCGGCGCGCTCTTCGCTTTTGCGGTCCAAGCCCGCCTGCCTCGTTTTCGGACTGCGCTCCTGGGCGTTTTGTTCGCCCTCAGTTGGTATTATCTCTCGTTCCAGGTGCTATGGAGGACTGTCGCCCCGTTAATTACGCGCCTGCACATCGAGGCGCCGACGATTTGGGGCCACGTGATCTACGGAGCCATGCTGGGGAGGTTCCCCGTGTATTTCGCGCTGGGCGAAAAGGAGCAGTCGGAGGCGCCGCCCGCGGGGAGTGAGGCGGACGGTTGACGGCGGGCTGGCGCATCCACAGGAACCGCCATGGAGCCGCGACAACTTTCGGGTGGTGACCCCTTCTACGATATCGCTACTTCAATGCCCTTGGCACCCCCAGCAGGGCCACGCGGGCTGCTAAATTCGATTCTTCATTGGTATGCGCGATAGGAGGCTGGTCTTGTTCGCGGTGCTCATATATGCGGTGTTGAGCGATGTTGCCCACGCAGGATGCCACGGTTCTGGAACCCCCGACAGTGGGACGCCCACTGACCCCAGCCAGCGTTCCTGTGAAAAAAAACGAAGGCATCCGTATCCCGGAGGCTCTCTCGCGGTAATAACAACCAGGTACGGGATGTGACGCCGCAGAAAGCGTTCGACCAGCATCACCAGGCTGTTTACCGGTTCGCGTACCGGCTGACGGGCCGCCCGGATCTCGCGGAGGATATCACCCAGGAGTGCTTCCTGGCCTTAGTGCGTTCACCGCAGCGGTACGATCCGGCTCGGGCTGGCATTAAGACGTTCCTATTCGCAATCGCCCGCAACCTGGCGCTCAAAGAATACCGTGATCACGGCGGAGAGCAGGCGCTGGATGACTCCGAGTTGCCAGCCGTGGCAGACCCGCACGACTCGATTGAAGTCTCTTCGGCCGTTGCGGCGGCGGTCGCCGCGCTGCCTCAGTTGCAGCGGGAAGTGCTGATCCTGTTCGAGTACGAGGGCGTCACGCTCGCAGAAATTGCTGAGATCGTAGCGGCCGATGCCGGAACCGTGAAATCACGTCTGCACCGCGCGCGAGAGCGGCTGCGGTGCGTGCTGGCGCCGTACCGAAAGGTGGGGAATACGTATGGAACCGTTTGACAAGAAAGAGCAGGAGCTTTCGGACCGCGAACTCGACGCCCCTGCTGCCCGAGTGGAAGGTCCCGCAGTCGCCAGCGCGCCTGCGGCTGGCGATCTTCCCGGAACAGGCCGAACGTTGGTGGCGGAGGCTTTGGAACACCTCCGTCCGTGTTCCGGCGCCGGTGGCATGCTGCCTTGCGGTATTCCTGGCGCTCGCGGTGTGGAGATCGGTAGTGCCGGGCACCGGGCGCGTGGTGGTGAAAACAGAGCGGGTAGAAGTGCCGGTTGTGAAGACGGAGGTAGTAACTAGAACGGTCTATCGCGACCGCATCGTGCGCGCCTCCGCCGCTAGACCGGCGCGCGATGTTCACGCATTGCAGCCCGTAGCAGAGCTACGGCCCAGGATCATCGGGAGCGGACATGTTCAAAATTAGCGTGCTTTGCCTGTTCGCGGCGGCGGCCGCGGCGCAGCAACCCGGGCGGCAGATCATGGCCGGCAGCGCAACGCTGAAATCCGGTGTATTCATTCGATATAGAGCCATCCTGGCCTCCACCGGCGCATCACCCGATGACTTTGGCCGGGGGCTCGGCGAGGGAGGAATTGTAGGAGGAGCAGCGGACGGCATTCGGCGCGAAATGGTCGACAGATCGACTGGATCATATTTCGGGTACGACTTGGCCATCGGGCCAGGCGACGAAAAGAACGGGTATCTGGTCACGTTCCGGCCACTCCCCGAAATACAGCGCAGAGGCCAAGGTACGGCGCTGAAACTTCTGCCGATTCCGAAATATCCGCCGCCCATGATTGTCCACGACGGGGACACGATTGCTCTTGATCTGATGGCCAGTCCCGACGGCAAGCAGAAGCTCACTGACTACATTGAAATCCTGTCGCACGAGCCCGAGCCGAGAGCCGCAACCACCACCGCCGATCCGCGCGATTTCACGCTGGATGACGGACCGGTTCGCTTCGATGCCGAGCGCATTACTGTCTGGACAAACGGTCAGAAGTATTCCGGTCTCTTCGGCTTCACGGGGAAGGACGGCGCGACGTTCTGGATTGCCTTCCCCGGTCAGGGTCGTTACATTCTGTCTCTCGCACGTCATGACGGCTTCACCTTATCGGGAACAATCCGCGATAATGTGGCGTCCTTCCGCGATGGTGGCCAGGAATACGAATTGCGTTTTCTCAGCCCGATCGCCGGCGCCGGAAAGGCGTGGAGACTTTACATCATGCATGATCCCACGTATCAACCGTGGCCCAACCAGCGGAACATGATCTTCATGGGGACGGACCGGCTGGAGAATCTACTGCCGCAATGAAGACCTTGCCGGACGACGAATCCGCACTTCAAGTCACGGCACGTCTGCAGCGACCTTCGGTTCCGGTTCAAAAACGGGACCCGTCGAGCCTTCGTCGCGGGCCACTCGCTCATGCCGCGATCGAAAACGGCAGGGTATCGGACTCGGGATCGATGGTCGCCTCTTCCACGGTTTCGCGTAGACGAGGCGCGGGCGAGTAGTGGTGCCCGCCCCACGAGGATCTTACGCCAGTTCCAGCTCGATTTTCTTGGTGGCCGGGTCGAGTTTCACGATGCGGAAGCTGCGGATCTGGCCGGAGCGGACGGGCTCGCGCCGGCCCTCCGCGCCTTTCCACTTGGCTTGCAGCATGGAGGTGAGAGAAGAGAGATCGGCCGACTGGGCGTCGGCTTCCTTCTCCTCGGCGGCGGTGTTCAAGCGGCATGCGCCCTGGACGCCTTCGCCCAATTCCACCCGGGCGCGTCCGCCGCCGACCTCGGTCATGCGGCCCGTCACAACGTCGCCTTCCTTGTGCTCGGCGATGTACTCGTCCAGGCTGGTGGGAACGAGTTGCTTCATGCCGAGGCGCAAACGGCGCTTCTCGACATCCGCCTCCAGCACCTGCGCCTTTACCGTCTGCCCCACCTTGAGCACGTCCTGGGGGTGGTTGATGCGCTTCTCGGCGCTGATATCGCCCACGTGGATCATGCCTTCCAGGCCTTCGGCGAGCTGCACGAAGGCGCCGAACTTGGTCAGGCTGACCACCGCCCCTTCCACCACGGAGCCGGCGGAGAATTTCTGCGGCACGTCGGCCCAGGGGTCGCCGAGCGCCTGTTTCAGGCCGAGCGAGATGCGGCGGTCGGCCTGGTTCACTCCCAGGATCACGACTTCGACCTGATCGCCGGGCTTCACCACGTCGGAGGGTTTGCGGACCTTCTTCGACCAGGACATTTCGGAGAGGTGGATCAGCCCCTCGATGCCCTTTTCGAGCTCCACGAACGCGCCGAAGTCGGCCACGCGAGTGACCACGCCGCGGATTTTCTCGCCGGCCTTGTACTTCTCGTTCACCAGTTCCCACGGATGCGGCTGAAGCTGCTTCATGCCGAGGGAGATGCGCCGCTTGGCGGGATCGACCTTGAGCACGCGGGCGTCGATTTCCTGCCCCACGGTGAGCACGTCCGCGGGCTTATTGACGCGCGCCCAGGACATGTCGGCCACGTGCAGCAGGGCATCCACGCCGCCGATATCGACGAAGGCGCCGTAGTCGGTCAGGGTGCGAACGGTCCCGTGGACGGTTTCCCCTTCCTTCAACTCGGTGTAACGGCGCTCCTTGACGGCGCGCTCGTCGTCCTCGATCACGGCGCGGCGGTCCACCACCACGTCTTCATCGGCCACGTCCAACTTGATGATGCGGCAGCGGATCTCCTGGCCCACCAGCTTTTCCATCTCGGCTGCGTCGCGGGCGCCGCTGCGCGATGCGGGCATGAAGGCGCGCACTCCCACGTCCACGCTTAGCCCGCCCTTGATGACGGCGCTCACCATGCCGGCGATGGGCGCCTTCTCCGCGAACGCTTTCTCCAGCGACGACCAGTCCCTGGGCCGCTCCACCTTGATGCGCGACAGCTCGTAATAGCCTTCCGCGTTCCGCCCTTTGATGGAAACCGGCAGTTTGTCGCCGGCCTTTACGTCCTCGCCGGCGTTCCGGAACTCCTCGAGCGGAATGACGCCCTCGGTCTTGAAACCGATATCGAGAAAGACCGAGTCAGCCGAGACTGCGACGACAGTTCCTTCCAGGCCGCGACCACCCTGTTCGGCGTGGTGGGTGTGAGCCTGTTCGAATTGCGACAGGATGTCGCCAAAAGACTGGCCGGTTTCTTTGGTGGTTGGGGAATCAGGACGCGCAGCATTGTCCTGATCCAGCATGCTTGGGTTGGACATGAGAGATACCTCTCTATTGTGGCATAATCCCGACAGAGATACACCGGTGCCCGAGTCCCCTGGATCCCGCTGGCGCCCGCTCGTCCGGGCCCAGGATTTCGCCTGGCTGCTGCTGTTCGCGGCGCTGGCGATCACCATCCCGAACAACGTCCGCGACATCTACGCCATCGCGCCGCTGGCGGCGCTGGCGGTGGTGCAGGTGCTGGAGCCCAGAATCCCGCTGGACTCTACTCGCGGCCGGGTTTCCTGGATCGTGCTCAAGCTGGTCCTGGGATACCTGCTGATCGGGTTCACGCATGCCATCGACAGCCGCTATTGGCTGATCCTGCTGTTTCCCGTGGTGACGGCGGCGGCCGTGCTGGGGGTAGTGGGAACGCTGATCTTCACGCTCATCGCGGGCGGCGCGTATCTTTCCTTCCTGCTCTTCTACTACGACGTGATCATCGCCGACTGGAACCTGCTGGCCCTGCGGCTGGTTTTCCTGGCGATGGTGGGCATCCAGGCGAGCGTCCTCGGGGCCGACTTGCGGGCCCAGTCGAGAAAGTACCGGCGCGCGGCGGAGCAACTCGCCGAGGCCCACGCGCAGATCCAGGTGGCCGAGGAAGCGGTGCGGCGGTCCGAGCGGCTGGCGGCGCTCGGGCAGCTTTCGGCCGGCCTGGCGCACGAACTGCGCAACCCGCTGGGGACCATCAAGGCTTCCGCCGAGATGCTCGGCCGCACGGTCAGCGCGGAGAACGAGGTGGCGCGCGAGGTGGCGGGATTCATCACCTCGGAGGTGGACCGGACCAACTCGCTGGTCACCCGGTTCCTGCAGTTCGCGCGTCCCCTGGAGGTCCGGCTGGAGAAGGCGGACCTGGCGCGCGCCCTGGACAGGGCCATCGCCATGGTGGAACGCGAGGCGCCGGGGATCGCGATCTACAAGAACTACGCCCTGGAGATCCCGCCGTTTCCTTTCGACGCCGAATTGATGGAACGGGTGTTCTACAATCTGGCGCTGAACGCCGTGCAGGCGACCGCGCCGGGCGGGACGGTCACGGTCAAGACGCGGGCGGCGGGGCGGATGGCCGAGGTCGCGGTAATCGACCGCGGGGCCGGCATCGACCCGAAGCAGGTGAGCTCGGTTTTCAACCCGTTCTTCACCACGAAGCCGCAAGGCGTGGGCCTGGGACTGGCCATCGTTTCCCAGATCGTGGATGGCCACGGCGGTAAGATAACAGTGGAGAGCGAGCCCGGCAAGGGCAGCATTTTCCGGGTGCTGCTGCCCATGGAGTGAGTACCGCCGGCGATCGCTTTGCGCCACCGGTTCGTTGCCCGCCGGCCGTACATGAAGAGACGCATCCTGGTTGTTGAGGACGAAGAAAAGCTCCGCCGCGTGATCGAGCTGCAGCTCGTCTCTTCGGGCTTCGACGTGGACAAGGCCGCCACAGCCGAGGAAGGCCTCAAGGTGGTGGACCGCGCCGACCTGGTGCTCACCGACTTCAAGCTCCCCCGGATGGACGGCCTGGAACTGCTGGCGGTCATCCGCAGGCAGAATGCGCAGGTTCCGGTCATCGTCATGACCGCCTTCGGCAGCGTGGAGACCGCCGTCGAATCGATGAAAGCGGGCGCCACGGATTTTCTGCTGAAGCCCTTCTCCCTCGACCACCTGATGCAGGTCATCCAGAAAGCGCTGGAGGTCCGCGCGCTGCGCGACGAAAACCGGCAGTTGAAGGCCGAACTGGGGCGGCGCTACGAGTTCGACAACATCATCGGACGCAGCGGACCCATGCAGGAGATCTTCGCCGCCATCGAGCGCGTGGCGCCGTCGCGCGCCACGGTGCTGCTGGCCGGTGAAAGCGGCGTGGGAAAGGACCTCATTGCGCGCGCCATCCACTTCCACTCGCCGCGGCGCGACCGGCCCCTGGTGAAGATCAACTGCACGGCCATCCCCGAAAACCTCATGGAGAGCGAGCTTTTCGGGTACGAGAAGGGGGCCTTCACGGGGGCCAACGCTTCCAAGCCGGGGAAGTTCGAGCAGGCGGACACGGGGACCGTGTTTCTGGACGAGATTGGCGACGTTCCGCCCAACATCCAGGTGAAGCTGCTGCGGATCCTGCAGGAGCGCGAATTCGAGCGGCTGGGGAGCAACGTGACCCGGCATATCGACGTGCGCGTCGTGGCCGCCACGAACCAGGACCTGCGGGCGGCGCTGGAGCAGGGGACGTTTCGCGAAGACCTCTACTACAGGTTGAACGTGGTCCCGCTGAACATTCCGCCGCTGCGCGAGCGCAAGGGCGACATCCCCTTTCTGGTGAACCATTTCATCCGGAAACTGGCGCCGGACTCGGGCTCCCGGGTGGAGTCGGTGACGGACGCGGCGCTGCAAAAGCTGATGGAGTACCACTGGCCGGGAAACGTGCGCGAGCTGGAGAACGTGATCGAGCGCAGCCTGGTGATGTGCGGCGGGACTCAACTGGACGCCGCCGATATCCGGCTGGAGGGCGCGCGGGGGCCGGCGCGGCCGCCAAGCGAGCAGCGCTTCCTCCCGGAAGGCGTGACGCTCGACGAATACGAGCAGGAGATCATCCGCGAAGCCCTGCGCCGCGCCGAAGGCAACAAGAGCCAGGCGGCGCGGATGCTGGGCCTGACCAGGAACGCGCTGCGCTACCGCCTGACGCAGATGGGGCTGGAGGCGTAGGACCGGGCTCCGCCCGGTCGCGACACGCTGGAGCGTGTCGCGGCCGCGCCCAGCGCGGCCCTACGGCATCCCCAGCAGCCGACGGTACGCGTCCCGCGCTTCCGGGTCCGGTCCGTGGAAATGCTCCAGGTAGACGGCGATCCAGCGGCGCGCGCGGACCAGTTCGCCCCTCTTCCCGTATAACTGGCCCAGCGCGCGGGCGCACCGCGGGTATTGCGGCTCGTGCTCGATGTGCAGCGCGCAGCTCGCATCCAGCGCGTCGAACGCCTGCCTGGAGTCGAGGACCTGCACTCCGGGGGGCGGGCGGCGGACGAAGACTACCGCCTGCGCATCCGCGTAGACCAGCTTCCACGCCGCCGAGCCGGCCAGCGCGGGCGCCAACTGATACTGGAGGCCGCCCGAGTATTCGAACCCGTTCATGACGATCGTCCGCACGCCGTATTCGTCCAGCAGTTCCTGGGCGCTCTTGCCGTCGCTGCCGTCGCGGTTGTACAGGATTCTGGCATAGTCCAGGAAAACGGATTCGTTCAACGCGCGGCCGTCGATAAAGACGCGCTCCCGCGGCCACAGCCGCCAGATGAGGTACCCGCCATACTCGTAGGTATTGAAAATCGGTCCGCCGATGCCGTGCGCGAGAAGGAAATCGGCGGCGCTCGCCGGGTACTTCCATTCGGCGGGGCGCAACTGGAAAGAGCCGCCGCGGGCGAGAGCGAGGACGATGCCCCCCACCGCCACCCCAGCCAGGGCGAACTCCCAGGGGGGGCGGAGGGCGCGCTTCCACGGAAAATACGAGACCATCGCCAGCGGCGCGATGAGGCCCATCAGGAAGACGTTGCGCTGGGCGCTCAGGCCGGCGGCGGCGAAGGCCGCGAAGAGCAGGAAGTCCACCCGCCGCGCCCTTCCCCGTGCGAACAGAAGCGCCGCCGCTCCGCCGGCGAGGAGGGCGGAGAACACTCCGGGAGGCCAGAGCTTGGGGGCCGACCACTCCAGGAGCCGCGAGGTGAGGAAACTGCCGCGGTAATACGAGAGAACCTCGACCACGCGGAAGCCGTTCGGATTGCATCCGGAGACCAGGATCGCGGCGGCGCCGAGGAGCCACAACGTGCGTTCGTGCGGGTCGCGCTGCTTGCGCCGGCGCGCCAGGAGCGCTTCGGCCGAATAGGCGGCCAGGACGATCCACCCCAGGAAGAAGCCTCCGTGGCAGTTGGCCCAGACCAGAAACAGGGGCGGCAGCAGCCACAGGAAACGGCGGAACTCGAGGATCGCCACGGTGGCCGCGAGGAAAACAAATGTGAAGAGATAGGGCCGGTCGTAGGCCACAGGAGCGGCTGCCGCGGCGGCGGCGAAGGCGGCGGCCACCGCCCGCCAAAAGCCGCCGCAGCGGCGCCAGGCGACGAGCCCCACCAGGCCGCAGAATAACGCCAACAGGCCTGCCCGGAACAACACGATGCCCGGAAACCCGGCGGCGCGGTAGACCAGGTAATAGCATGCCTGCGCCAGCCACTCGTGCGTCAGGTTAAAGCGCCGGGTGATCTCTTCGCCGGGGTAGGCGGCTCCGCGCATGGAAGTGGTAAAGGAGAACGGGTCCGGAACCGGCAGCGCATGCTTCTCCACGATGTACTGCCCGGTTCTCAAATGCCACCAGAAATCCGAGTCGTAGATGGGGGAGGAAAACAGGCCCAACAGGCTGAGCGCGCAGAGGGCCAGCAGCGCCGGGCGGAACCAGCGGGGAAGCGGTGCGGGCGGCGGCGCGGGTGGGGGCCGCCTGACGGGGCGCGGGGACGGCATGGGGTCGAATCAATGATTTTAGCCCGTGCCGCCGGTCTTACGGGGTCTGGCGCGAATACCAACGCGGTACGATCCGTGAAGGGGCAAAGCGGGGACAGGCAATACCAACGCGGTACGATCCGTGAAAGGGCAAACCGGGGACAGGCACGAAGTTTCGCAAAGGCGGCGAAATTCGAGCCAGTCCCCGCTTTGCAGCCCATAACACTTCACGGTCCTGTCCGAAAGATACTGCTCCGAACGGGGCCGATCGCCCCTACGATAAGGATGGTCGTCTAACGCGTAAATCACACTCCTGGCGGCCCCACGTTTCCCCGGGTCAAATCCTAAAACGTGAGGCCGCCGTTTTTGTTTAATCGCCGGGCGCTTGCGCGCGCGCGCTTTTGGGAGTGCCGTGGGTCCAGGCGCGGACGAATCTCGCCCCCAGGTCGTCCACGAAGGTATAGACCACCGGGACGGCCACCAGCGTCAGGAGCGTGGACGTGATCAGGCCGCCAATCACCGCGCGGGCCATCGGCGCCCGGAACTCCGCGCCCGCCCCCAGCTCGAATGCCAGGGGCAGCATGCCGAAGATCATGGCCAGCGTGGTCATCAGGATGGGCCGTATCCGCACGCGCGCGGGGGCGATCAGGGCGTCGTTCCGCGAAACCCCGTCGCGGCGCTGCGTGTTGGCGAAGTCCACCAGAAGAATCGCGTTCTTCGTAACCAGACCCATGAGCAGGATCACGCCGATCATGGACATCATGTTGAGGGTGTCGTGCACGAGGTACAGCATTCCGGCCACGCCCACCAGCGAAAGCGGCAGCGAGAACATGATGGCGAGCGGCTGCAGGAAGCTGCGGAACTGCGAAGCCAGCACGGCGTAGATCAACACCACGGCGAGCAG
This sequence comes from Terriglobia bacterium, assembly GCA_020073115.1. GTDB lineage: Bacteria > Acidobacteriota > Terriglobia > Bryobacterales > Bryobacteraceae > BOG-224. Next base: position 12,562 of record JAIQFU010000093.1, on the reverse strand, counting down.
GAGAGATTGGCCGGCATAGCCGAAGCTCTCGGCCATATCCTCGGTTTGACCGGTGTAGTCGATGCGGTAACCCGGGGGCAGGTTGAGCGCCGCCGTCCGCTGCTTGATGTCGGCGATCACCTCGCCCAGCGACCGCCCCTCCGTGCCGGCGCTGATGCGGATCTCGCGGAGGAGGTCGCGGTGGCGGATCTTGGAGGGCGCCGCGCCCGTTTCCAGCCGCGCCACCTGGCTGGCGGGAACCAGGGCCCGCCCGTACTGCGCGGGCAGGTCGAGGCCGAGCAGATCGAGAGCCCGGATGCGATTGGAGCGCTCCACCCGCAGGCGAACGTCGTAGCTGTCGCCGTCCTTGTCCTCGAACTGCGAGACCACTTCGCCGGCCACCAGTCCGCGCATGGTGGAGGCCACGGCGCCGAGGTCGAGCCCCAGGTCGGCGGCGGCGTTGCGGTTCACGGCCACGCGGACCTCCAGGGGCGCGGGCGGCAATTGGCCGCTCCGCCGGTGAAGGAGGCGGCGCTGCGGCTGGGCCTCACGGTCCACCAGCCCGAGCGCATACGCACGCCGGAGGTGCTCGCGCACGTTCCTCTCTTTCAGCCGGATGTAAATGCTGCCTTCGTTGATGGGCTTGGAAGCGTTGCCCCCGATGGTCGCGTAGGTGTAGTCCACCCCGGGGTTGCGGCGGATCTCCGCTTCGAGTTGCTGCGCGATCTCGCTGGACCGGTCGAGGCTGATTCCGGGGGTCGCTTTGAAAGACACCTGGAACTGCCCCGGGTCGGCGCTGGGCATGAAGGCCGAGCCGAGCTTGCCGAACAACGAAAAGCTGGAAACGATCGCCACCGTGGCGATCAACACCACGGCCCAGCGATGCCGGAGCGACCAGCCCAGCGCCACGGCGATCACGTCTCGCAGCCGGTCCACCTGGTCGTTCACCTTGGCGAGCCCGCGGCCGAACCAGGAGCGCGGCACGTTCGGATCGGCTGCCGGATCGTACCAGCGAGAGGAGAGCATGGGGTCCAGGGTGAAGCTGACGTAGAGCGAGACCAGCACCGCGAACCCGATGGTGATGCCGAACTGGAAGAAGAAGCGGCCGATGATCCCGCCCATGAACGCCACTGGCACGAACACCGCAATGATCGTGAAGGTGGTGGCCATGACCGCGAGGCCGATTTCCGCCGTGGCTTCCCGCGCCGCCGTGAAATGGTCCACGCCGGCGTGCATGTGGCGCACGATATTCTCGCGCACCACGATGGCGTCGTCGATGAGCAGTCCGATCGCCAGCGACAGGCCCATGAGCGTCAGCAGGTTGAGGGTGAACCCCATGGCCCGCATGATGATGAAGGTGCTGATCACGGACACGGGCAGCGCCGTCCCGGTGATCACGGTGCTGCGCCAACTGTTCAGGAACAGGAAGACGATCAAAACGGTCAGCAGACCGCCGAGCACCAGCGTGACCTGAACGTCGTTAACCGACTCGCGGATGAACAGAGACCGGTCCACCACCTTGCGAAGGCGGATGTGAGACGGCAGTTCGGCATTGATCTGCTTTACGGTCTGGTCGATGGCGTCGCAGACCTCCACGGTGTTGGCGCCGGATTGCTTCACGACGTCGAGCGAGAGGCCGGGTTTGCCGTCGATGAGCGAAGCGCTTGTGCGGTCCTCGATGCCGTCCACCACGCGGGCCACCATGGGCAGATAGATCGGGACGCCGTTGCGGTAGGAAAACACCAGGTGGTCGAACGCCTCGGTGGAACGGAATTTGCCGGCCACGCGCACCAGAGGCTCCTGCCGGCCTTGCTCCAGCTTTCCGGCCGGGAGGTCGATGTTCTCGCGCTGGAGCGCCTGCTGCGCCTGGGCGTAGGTGAGGCCGTAAGCCTTGAGCTTGTCGCGGTCGAGAAAGACCTGGATCTCGCGGCGCGCCAGGCCGATGAGGTTCACCTGGCCGACGCCCGGCACGGTCTCCAGGCGCTTCTGGATGGTCTTCTCGGCGAGCGACGAGATGGTTTTGATGTCCGCCGTGGCGCTCTCCACCGCGAGCGAGATCACCGGGATGGCGTTCAGGTCGATGCGCTGGATCACCGGTTCCTTCATGTCGGCGGGGAAGTCGGCGCGGGTGGCGTTGATCTTGGCCTGCGCATCCTGCTGCGCGTTGTTGATGCGCGTGCCCAGGCGGAACTCGATGACGACCGCGGAGAGTCCCTCGGTGGTGGTCGAGGAAATGTGCCGCACGCCGGAGATGGTGTTCATCGCCTCTTCGATGCGCTTGGTGACCTCGCGCTCCACGGTTTCGGGCGAGGCGCGGGGGTACAGCGTCTGGACGGTGAGGACCGGGATCTCGACGTCGGGGAACTGGTCGATGGCGAGTTCGCGGTAGGAGAAGACGCCGAGCGTGACCAGGGTGACCGCCAGCATGGTGGCCAGTACCGGCTGCTTGATCGAGAGATCGCTTAGGAACATGGAATCAAATCCTTATTAGCCACGGATGAACACGGATGAACACGGATAACACCGTTTTGATCTGGTTTTTTTGTCCGTGTTCATTGGTGTTGATCCGTGGCCAATGCTTTAATACCCGGGGGTTAGCTCCTCGCCTGGATGCGCACGCCCTCGGCGATTTCGATGCTCTGCTCGGTGATCAGGGCGTCGCCGGGCTTCAGCCCGTCCTGGATTTCGAGCTTGCTGTCGCGCTCGCGGCCGATGCGGACGTTGCGCTTCACCGCCTTACCGTCCACGACCAGGAAAACGAAAGAAGATTTGGCGGAACGGTCGTCGCGGTAGACCGCCGACGAGGGGATCACGATGGCCTGGGCGGTGGAACCGGTGAGGATCTCGCCCTGCGCGAACATCCCGGCCTTCAGCTTGCCCGCTGCGTTGGAGACCTGGATGCGCACCTTGGCCGAGCGCGTCTCGGCCTCCACCGCCGGCGCGACCTCCAGCACGCGGCCTTCAAAGGCATCGCCGGGATAGCTGTTGACGGAGAACGTAACGCGCTGGCCGGCCTGAATGGGCGCGAGGTCGGCCGAAGCCACCGGGGCTTCGAGTTCCAGCCGCCCGTTGTCCACCACCGTGAAGACCGCGGTGGGGGCCTCCACGTAAGCTCCCTTGTTGACGAATTTGCGCTGGATGACGCCCGCCACGGGCGATTGGATGACCGTGTCGCGGATGTGTTTCTTCGCCAGGTCGAGGGTCGCGCGGGCCTGGTCGGACTGCGCCGCCGCCACGGTGACCTGCGCCGCGGCGTCCTTGTCGGCGAGTTGCGCGGCCTTCAGGTCCCTGTCGGTAATGCCGCCCGATTTTAGCAGGTTCTCCGCACGTTCCAGTTCCGAGCTGCTGTGGGACTGGAGCAGACTGGCGCGTTCCAGAGAGGCATCGGTGACTTTGAGCGTGGTCTCCGCCTGGCGCAAGGCGAGCTGATAATTCTCGTCGTTGACCCAGATCACGGGCTCGCCGGCGGCGACGCGGTCGCCTTCCTCCTTGTCGAAGCGGGTGATGCGGCCGATGGTCTCGGCTTTCACGTCCACGCGCGCGTTCGAAACCAGCGTGCCGGTGACCGGAACTGTGGCCAGGAACGGCTCGGCGGCGACTTTGGCCACCGCGGCGGTGACCGGCGGCGGATCGGTTTTGACCACGGTCGCCGCCTTCTCGGCGCGGCACCCGGCAAAAGCCAGAGCGGCGGTCGCCAGCGCGAAGGCCGCCGCCAGACGTGGCGTACGCTCTCCAGCGCGCCGCGTCCGCACTCCTGCGGGAACGTTGTGATGTGTACTCATGATCCTCACTCCCAGGGTTGCGCTCCCATGGTCCAGCGCAGGTTGGCGCGGGCCACGGAGTAATCGTGCAGGCCGCGCAGCAGGTTGCTGCGCGCCGCGGAAACGGCGGTTTGCGCATCCACCACGTCCAGCGTGGTCGCGGCGCCGTATTTGTAGTTGGCCTGGGTCATCGCCAGCACCTTCTCCGCCTGCCCTACGTTGGCCCGCGCCGCGGCGATGGTCTCCGCAGCGGCCTTGAGTTCGTCATAGCCCTGCTGGACGGCCAGGCGTACCTGCTGTTCCTGCTTCTCCCGTTCCAGCCGGGCAGACCTCTGGTTGGCGTTTGCCTGCACCACCAGGCCGCTCCGGCGAAAGCCGTCGAAGACCGGGAAGGTGAAGCTCACCGCCGCGGTCCAGCGGGTGAACTTGGGGTCCATCAGGTTCTGCGGGAGGCGCGAACTGATGCCGTAGCTGCTGGAGAAATCCGCGCGCATGCGGCTCTCCGCATGGGCCAACTCGAGTTGGGTGGCGGCGCTGCGCTCGGCGATGCGCAGGCGCTCGAGTTCGGGGCGGCGGCGGACGGCTTCCTGCTCCAGGGCGGCGGCATCGGTCCGCTCCCAGGGCTTCTCTTCGAAATCGCCTGCCAGCCGGGTGGCGACATCGAGCGGGCGGCCCAGGTAGAAGTTGAGCAAGGCGCGGGCCTGGCGGATGGCGTTTTCGGCGCGGACCAGGTCGGGAGCGCCGTTGGCCACGGCCACTTCGGAGCGCAGGGCGTCCACTTCCGTGGCCACGCCGTTCTGATACAGGGTGCGCGCCATCTCGGCATGGCGCTTTTTCTGCTCTTGCGTCTCGGCCACAAGTGCGCGGTATCGCTCGGCCCACAGCAGATCGTAGTAGGCCCGGACCGTCCCGATGGCCACATCCTGCTGGGCCCGGTCGATTTCCGCCAACGAGCCTTCCGCTTCCACGTTCGCCAATCGCAGCGCAGTCCCCACCTTGCCCTGTGTGAAGAGCGGTTGCTTGACGGTGATGCTGTAGTCGAACAGGTTCACCGCGCTGGGTACCAGGGCATCACGCAACTCCGGCGGGAACTTGTCCAGACCGGAGGCGTTAAGCAGGCTGGGATCGCGCAGGCGGAGTGCGTCCGCTACGATCTGCACGTCGGGGAGAGCCTGCGCCCGCACTTCGCGGATCTTGCCCTTCAAGGCATCGGCTGCGGCCCGCGCCTTGCCGACATCCTGGTGATGCGCGACAGCCAAGCGGACGGCCTCTTCCAGGGTAATGGGCTGCTCCTGGGCGAGCGCCGCGCCCATGGAGGACAGGAATATTACGGTGAGTAAACGGTACATAGGGAATTTACCCGCGAGTCATTTCGAATAGCTGCCGGATCACGGCATGCCGGGCCTCGCCCTCCGGTCCCGGCATATGGAGCATCTCCGAGAGCCAGAGCCCGTCGGCGGCCAATCGGACAATATGGACCATATACTCCTCCGTGCCCTCCGCCATCAGGCGCCGCTCGATTTCGATGAAGTGCCGGCGCACCGGCTCCAGCAGGCTCGGGTTTGTCAAGATAGCCGTGAGGAGCACGGCGGCTACCTGGTTTCCATGCGCCGCCTGGGCGCTGCCGTTTTCCGGGAATGTCACTGTCAAATAAGAACGTAAAAGACGCCCGCGGGGTTCAGGGTCCGATTGGGCGATTCTCACCATTTCGGCCTCGGTCTGCTCGATCAAACGGCCGACCATCCCGCGAACCAGGGCATCCTTGCTGGGGTAGTTGTAGAGGACGCCCCCTTTGCTGAGCCCGGCCTCCAACGCTACGGCATCCAGGGTCAGGCGGGCTGCGCCATCCCGGAGCGCGATGGATTCAGCGGCGTTTAGGATCTTGTTCTTCGTATTCTCGGACACTATGCATTACTGTACCGACTGGACGGTACAGACGTAAGCCCATGTAGATTCTTCCCAGCGGACCGCGCGCGCGCCAACATCGTAATGATTTTGTAGGAGTTGACCCCAAATTGCTGGGGAATACGTGGTCCCCCGTACAGAAGCTCAATCTGCGCGCAGTCGGGGGGCCTGGAGAGAGCCTATGCAGCCAGGATCACCTGTTAGTGTCCTTGCCATCCTGCCATCCCCGGAAGACCGGCGTTCCCTGAGGTCAATTTTCCAGCACTCCAAATGGGACCTCCGGGTGGCGGAGAACCTCCAAAAAGCCCGCGAATTGCTCAGACGGAGCCTCTCGGGACTGGTTCTGAGCGACTCTTCTCTGCCGGACGGAGACTGGCAGGACGTTCTGGCGGAGGTACGCCGCACGCCCTCGGAACCGCCGCTGGTGGTTTGCTCCCGGTCGGCGGACGAGAGGCTGTGGGCGGAGGTGCTGAACCTCGGCGGCTACGACGTGCTCGCCACGCCTTTCGAGACGCAGGAAGTGGTTCGGTCGGTCAGCCAGGCGTGGAGACATTGGAGGGACACGCTGTTCGCGGGAGGGGCATCGTAGGACCGCAGGAGGGGCGGTCCTACGTGGTTTCACGCTCACTCCGGCATCGCCCCTGTCGGCAAATTAACGGCGGCGGCGCCCGCTCGGGCAGTAGACTCGGGACACAAACGGCGGGAGCCGGCCATGTCAGGCAATGATCCGAGAACGATGCGATTCGAGGGCAAGGTTTGCCTCGTGACGGGCGCGGGGTCGGGCATCGGCCGCGCCTGCGCCCGGCGGTTCGCCGCCGAGTGCGGCAGCGTCGTGGTGGTGGATTGGAACGAGCAGGGCGGGAATCAAACCGTCCAGGAGATCGCGAAATCCGGCGGACAGGCGATTTTCGCCAAGGCCAACGTGGCGGATTCCCGCGAGGTGCGGGCCGCCATCGACGCCGGGGTGAAGAAGTGGGGTGGTCTCGACGTAGTGGTCAACGATGCGGCTACCATGACCTTCCAACCCGTAGTCGACCTGCCCGAGGAGGAGTGGGACAAGGTCCTGGACGTGAACCTCAAGTCCGTGTTCCTGTTCTCCAAATACGCCACCCCGCACATGCGGCCGGGCGGGGCGTTCGTCAATATCAGCTCGGTCCACGCGCACGAGACCACCCCGAACGTCGCTCCTTACGCCAGTTCGAAAGGCGGGATGGAGGCGTTTACCCGCGGCTTCAGCGAAGAGATCGCCTCGCGGAAACTGCGGGTCAACTGCGTGGCCCCCGGCGCCGTGGATACCCCCATGCTCCGCAACAACCCCAATATCAAAAGCGGAGCGGAGAAGATCCAGGGCGCGGTGGGGCAGCCGGAGGATATTGCCGCCGCCGTCTGCTTTCTGGCCTCCAGCGAGGCGCGATTCATCACGGGCGCAACCCTGGTAGTGGATGGCGGGCGGCTCGATATTTTGTAGGGCCGAAAAGAGTTTATGGCCACGGAACGACACGAATGAACAGGGATTCGAAACAGATCACCTATCGGGCGGCGGTGGTTGCGGGGGGCGTGGTTGGCGCATATGCGGGGTGGCGGGCGCTGCGCCGCAAACAGAGGGAACGCCGGAACGTCAGCCTGCGGCGGGGCCAAAACATCGTCATCCTCGGCGCCGGCTTCGCGGGGGTGAGCGCCGCGCGGCGCCTGGCCCGGTTGCTGCCCGGCGCAGGTGATGCGCGGATTACGCTGATCGACCAGCGGAACTACCTGCTCTTCACGCCCATGCTGCCCGAGGTGGCCGGGGGAGAACTCGATCCGCTGGATATCGTCCGGCCGCCCCGCCTGATCTCGCCCCGAATCGAGTCGGCAGCGCGCCGAGGTGTTGGTGCTCGACCTGGAAGCTTCCCGCTTGGATGCCGTTCGCAATTTACATCAGGAATTTCCATCTCTCTGCATCGTGGCCACGCACCGGCTGGCCGACTGCGCAACTCCTTCGCAATCGCGCGATCGAGATGCTGGAACAGGCCGAAGCCGAGCAGGGCGGCGAAAAGCGCCGCGGGCTGCTGACTTTCGTGGTGGCCGGCGGCGGCTTCACCGGGGTGGAAACAGCCGCCGCCCTCAACGGCTTCGTGCGCGAAGCGGCCCGGCAATACCCTTCGATTCGCGAACAGGAGATCGAGACCTACGTCATCGAGCCCGGTGAGCGGCTGCTGAAGGAGCTTGACGCCGACCTGGCGGGGTATGCCCGCGAAAAGCTCGAGCAGGGCGGAGTCCGGGTGATCTGCGGGGCCAAGCTGGCTTGCGCGGAGGAAGACTCCATCGAACTGGCCGGAGGGCGGCGGATCCCCACCCGAACGCTGGTCTGGGCGGCGGGGGTGAAACCCTCGCCGGTGGTGGAGAAACTCGACTGCCGCCGCGGCCGGCAGGGGGGAATCGTGGTCGACCGGCGCTGCCAGATCGAGGGACACGAGCGCGCCTGGGCGATTGGCGATTGCGCCGAAGTGCCCGAAGCGCAAGGGCAGGGAACGTATGCTCCCACCGCGCAGAACGCCACGCGCGAAGGCGAGTGCGTGGCGGAGAATATCGTCCGCGTCATGCGCGGCGAAGCGCAGCAGCCGTTCCGGCATCGCACCATCGGCGAAATGGCGCTGGTGGGCCGGCGCGCGGGGGTAGGGAGTGTGTACGGGCTGCACTTCTCCGGGGCGGGCGCGTGGGCGCTGTGGCGTCTGGTTTACCTCTCCAAGATGCCCGGCTGGAGGCAGCGCGCCCGGATCCTGTTCGACTGGATGCTGGACTTCGCCTTCGGACGCCCGACGGCCGCCATCCCGCCCGTGAGCGCCGATATGGGCTTCGAGGCGCCGGCGCCTGCAGCGCATCCGTGAAGCCGATTGCGGCCTGAACCCGACAGAGCCCGCGGCCGCGAAAAAACGCGGACAGCCGGCGGGTAGAGTGTCCTGCCCAGGACACTGGAACATTTCGCCTCCATTCTGTTTGGCCCCGAATCAGTGTATTCTGGAGGGTCAAAGGAGGCGGAGCCACGGTCAAGTTCTGCGCGCTGGCGAGCGGGAGTTCCGGGAACGCCGCCCTGTTGGCCACCGAAAAAACGCGAATCCTGGTGGACGCCGGGCTGAGCATGAAGGAACTCGGCAGGCGGCTGGCGGGCATCGGCGAAACCCTCGCGGGGCTCGACGCCATCCTGATCACGCACGAACACTCGGACCATGTGGGCGGCCTCCCCGTGCTGGCGCGCAATAAGGACATCGGCGCGGCAATCTACATCAGTTGGCTCACGGAGCCGGCCATCGACTGGGGCGCAGGCCGGCCGCGCCTGGAGAAATTCCAGGCCGGCGCCAGCTTCCGGATCGGCGATATCGAAATCCAGAGCTTCAGCATCCCGCACGATGCCGCGGATCCTGTGGGCTTCTGCTTTCAGGCGCAGGGCGTGCGCATCGGGGTGGTGACCGATCTCGGGTATGTTCCTGAGTCCATCAAGTTCCACCTGCGCCGGACGGACCTGCTGCTGTTGGAAGCGAACCACGATCTCGATATGCTGAAAGTCGGGCCGTATCCGTGGTCGGTCAAGCAGCGGGTCATGAGCCGGGTGGGGCACCTGTCGAACCTGGGAATGTCGAACTTCCTGCTGGGCGATCTGGACGGTTCGACGGCGCACCTGGTGCTGGGGCACATCAGCGAGCAGAACAATCACCCGGAGATCGTGCGCATGGTGGCGAGCGAAGCCTTGGGGCGGCGCGGAATCAAGACGCGGCTGTCTCTGGCCGCGCAGCGTACGCCCACGGAAGTATTCCGGTTCTAACTACCCGGCGGTACGGACATATGATTCCTCGTTACACGCGCCCGGAAATGGGGCGGATCTGGAGCGACCAGAACCGTTTCCAGCAGTGGTTGGAAGTGGAGTTGGCGGCTTCGGAGGCTTTGGCCGAATTGGGCGTCGTCCCGGCCGGCGCCGCGCGCCTGCTGCGCGCCCACGCCGCATTCGACGTCCGGCGGATTCTTGAAATCGAAAAAGAAGTGAAACACGACGTCATCGCCTTCACCACGGCGGTGGCGGAATCGATGGCGGCGGCGGGCCATTCGGAAGCCTCGCGTTGGCTGCACTACGGGCTGACCTCCAACGACGTGGTGGACAGCGCGCAGGCGCTGATGCTGCGGCAGGCGTCGGCCATCCTGGTGCGGGGACTGGAATCCCTGCGGGAGGTCCTGAAACGCCGCGCCCTGGAGTTCCGCCACACGGTACAGATCGGCCGCACCCACGGCGTGCACGCGGAACCGGTCACTTTCGGGCTGAAGTTCGCCATCTGGTACGAGGAAGCGGGGCGCGACCTGGCGCGGCTCCGCGCGGCGGCGGAAGACCTGCGGGTGGGAAAGGTCTCCGGCGCGGTGGGCACGTTCGCCCATATCGGACCGGAAGTAGAGGAGCGCATCTGCGCGCGTCTGAACCTGAAGCCCGCGCTGGTGTCCTCGCAGGTGATCCAGCGCGACCGCCACGCCGCGTTCGTCTCCGCCCTGGCGCTCGCCGCGGCGCTGTGCGAAAAAATCGCGCTGGAGGTGCGGCACCTGCAGCGCACCGAGGTGCGGGAGGCCGAGGAATACTTCGCGCGCGGGCAGAAGGGCAGTTCGGCCATGCCGCACAAGCGCAACCCGGTCACCTCGGAGCAGATCTGCGGCCTGGCGCGCGTGGTGCGGGCCAACACGCAGGCGGCCTTCGAGAACGTGGCGCTCTGGCACGAGCGCGACATTTCGCATTCCTCCGTGGAACGCGTGATTCTGCCGGACTCCACCATCCTGGCCGATTACCTGCTGGAGAAGACCACGCAACTCGTGGACCGGCTCCTGGTCTACCCGGAGCGCATGCGCCGCAACCTGGAAATGACCCGCGGGCTGGTGTTCTCGGGCCAACTGCTGCTAGACCTGGCCGCGGCCGGCATGCTGCGCGAGCAGGCGTACCGCATCGTGCAGGCCCACGCCATGCGCGCCTGGGAGGAAGAAGGCGATTTCCGCGCGGCCATCGAAGCCGACCCGGAGATCCGGGCCGCCCTCACGCCGGAGCAGATCGCCGCAGCCTTTTCGCTGGAGCGGCAGTTGCGGAACGTGGACCGGATCTTCGAGCGGGTGTTCGGGTAAGCGTCTGTACCGGCGGTGGCCGGGGCCAGATCCAAAGAACCGGTGGCGCAAACCGACCACCGGCGGTACACACCCCGAAGATGGCCGGTGACGCCGCCGCGCCGGAGGGATTCGGCGGCTCTACCGTTTCCGGAAGCGGCGCAGCAGCGCCAGAGAGGCCAGGCCCATTCCGAGGAGCGCGCAGCTGCCCGCTTCGGGAGCCATCGTACCCAGAATGAAATCCTGCTCGTAAGCGGTCGCCACGAAGCCGTTGAACTCACCGAAGCTGGAGTTCACGACGCCGTCGATGTCCGCCGAGGATCTGGCGCCGAAGGCCGTAATGGCGCCGATGAACCCGGGAGCGACGAACACGGGTCCGCCGGAATCGCCGTGGGCGGTGGAAGCCTCGTTACCGCCCAACCCCAGCGTCGTTCCCGCCGGGCACCAGCCGGCGATTCTGCACGACGCGTCATTGGCCGCCAGCCCGTTGTCAAAATCCGAGAGCAAAACGCCGGCGGAATAAAACCCGTCGAAGGTGTTCTGGCCCTGGTGGCGGTCCGATTCGCCAAACCCTCCCGTACCGGCGACCGCTCCGGTCGCCCCGGAGCCCGTCTGGCCGAAGCCCACGAAGGTGAACGGGTTGTAGGTATAGGAACCGGTATAAATCGCATACGTATCGACCCCGGCGCCGAAACTCGAGACGCCCATGTTCACCAGGGCCAGGTCATGATCGCTGATGACGGAGCCGCTGTACAGCGGATCCGCATGCACCGCGGAGAGCACGGAGAAGCCGTTCCCGATCATAAAATCGGTGTACGAGCCGGAGTTGTCCGGGAAAAAGCGCGCCATGAACTGCGTGGTGACATTCTGGCCCGAAGGATCTTCCACGCAGTGCGCGGCAGTCAGGATCCACCCCCCGCCCAGATTGGAACCGGTGCAGAGCGAGACATACCCTGGCGCCAGGTCCGTACGCCAGGCGGCCACCACCGCCACCCCATCGTATCCGGCGCCGCGGGATACCGTAAACGGCGGGTAGTCAACCGCCGGGGGCGCCGGCGCCACCACCACCAGGTTCGTCATATCGATGAGTTGAATGGAACCGGGCGGAAACGGCGAGGCGAACGAACTGCCGCCAAGCGCCAGAAAGCCGGCCATGGCGGCCAGGGTGCGGGGCAAGAACATGAGAGAGTCCCTCCATGAGCGTCTCCGGGCTGCCACTCGGCCGGAGCCCCTATTTGGACTATCAGGTCCCATTCAGTATATACCGAACCTGCCGCGGAGGTACTCTAAATCAGGGGAGGCCCCTATGCGATTCATCCTCTTTCTCGCCGCTCTCTTTCCCTCGTTCGCTTGCGCGCAAACCTTCTCGGCGCACAGCGGGTGGAATTTCCAGGACACGCTCCAAACCGCCACGGATATTCTGGTGGGCGATGCATCGGGCGCGGCTGTGAACACCGCCGGGTCCTTTACGCAGGTGAGGGTCCAGGTAAGGGCCGTGCGGGTTCTTTCGGGCAACGTGTCGCCGGGTTCGGAACTTTCCGTCGAATGGCAATGCCAGCCCATGCCGCCCTTGCCGGACGCGGGCGCGGCGCTCGATGGACGCGCGCTGTGGTTCCTGCGGAAACGGGAGGGCGGGTTTGAAGCGCTGGCGGCGTCATCGTGGGGGCGTTTCGGGGGAGCGTTCCTGCCCATGCCGGGGGGACCACTCAACCCCGCGCTGGCGTATACGGACAGCCAGCCGCTTCCCTACAAGCTCGCGCGCGAGATTGGCTTCTCCATGGTGGAGATCGCGACCGGCCAGCGGGCGGGCC
>JAIQFU010000633.1 GCA_020073115.1 Terriglobia bacterium | reverse complement strand
ACCGGGCTGCGGTCGCCTTGCGGAAGGATTTCGAGAGCCGCTTCGATGTTGCTGGCGCCGCGCAAACCCAACGCGCGGATTGCCGCCGCCCGCGCCTGTCCCTCCGTAAAGCCAGGCTGCACGTCCAGGGCGATGTTGCCGCGCAGGCTGCTGGTGATCTCGGCGTCGCCATCCTGCTTCAAATGCACGATCGCCTCGCCTTCGAACACCTTCAGCCCCTTGTAGTACTCGTCATACCGCACGTGCGATTGCCCGGCGCTGGCGCTCACTTTTCGGGCGCGCAACTCATAGTCGTCGCCCCCGACGCCGTAACCGGCCTTGTTCTGCGCCAACTGTGCGTTCGAACGTTCGATGGCGCGCCGCGATGCGTTGTCATTCTGGGCAAAGGTCAACGTGGCCGCCGCGGCGGCCACGATGGCAAATCGGATGAGTGTGCTCATTTATCCTCCTTTGAAATCGAGTGCTGCCCGGGGGCGCCGACCCGCCATGATTGCCGGCGGAGGCGGCGGGATTCGAGGGTCCGCCTTTCCTCGGTAGTCACGATCGATCGGCGAGAGGTGGAACCCAAGCCCGAAACGTTGCGTATGGATCGATCACGGCAACCGCTTCTCGTTCCCACTTGCGTGGCGCAACGAACCACCGTTGCTATGCTGCGCCGGAGAAAGCCCTAGTACAAGAACCTGAGTGCTTTTGTCCACTGAAAGGCCGCGAATGTCCCCCAATGTCCGCGGATGTCCACCCGCCCAACGTCCCTAAAGGCGTGTCGCAGCGGCGTTGAAACGGGCCGCCTCGTGGGGGCCGTACCGAACCGCGAATCCGCCCGCTGCTGAGCGGACAATTCACATGCAAATCATCATATTGCAGGTCTGATTGACTGAAATAGAACACGGGCGATAGAATTTGCACGGGGTCGTCCATCGGATGGAGCTCCCTCGGAAAATCTCAACGGGACGGCCAGAAGAGCGTCTCTATTCCTGGAAGGAGATTGCCGCCTACCTCGGGCGCGAACCGCGCACGGTTCGCCGTTGGGAAGCTACCGAACACCTGCCGATCCATCGGCTACAACACGGAAAAGGGGGATCCGTCTACGCGCTGAAAGGCGAGTTGGACACCTGGTTGGAGCAGCGTAGCGGCGCGCCTTCCGGTCCGCTACCCTCCAGCGGATGGCCGCGTCACCGATGGCTGTGGGCGGGTGTGCTCATATCAACGGCGCTGTTCTCTTTGGCGGGCGGGCTGGTTCTTTCGCGAAGAACGCCGCACCCCTTCACCCCCACGCTCATTCCCTTCACAAGTGATCCGGGTACCGAACTGGAAGCGAGGCTATCACCAGACGGATCTCAGGTGGCGTATGCGTGGAACGGCGAATCTGAGGGCGATTTCGACATTTACGTCCGTATGGTGGCGGGTGGCGCTCCCTTACGGCTGACGACGCATCCCGCGCATGATTACAGCCCGGCGTGGTCCCCGGATGGCGCTCAGATTGCGTTTCTTCGGCGCACGGGCCCCGCGGCTGCGGCGGTGTTCCTGGTTCCTGCACTCGGCGGCGCCGAGCGGAAAATCGCGGAGTTTCGGGCTTCGGAGTGGGCCCCGTGGTCACGTCCGGGGTCTTCTCTGACATGGTCGCCCGACGGCAAATGGCTGGTGACTCCGGGCACGCAGACGCACACGGGAAGCGAAGTACTCCTACGCGTTTCGCGCGCGACCGGTGAGACATTGTCATGGGGCCGGTCCGAGCTTTGCCTGCTCCCGGTTTCCGAGGCGCTGCGACCCACGGGCGAAGTCCGGATCCTCAAAACGGGGTCGACCTGGAACACGAGCCCGGCGTGGTTGCCGGGGGGACGCACCGTGGTGTTCTCTACCGGCAGTATGGATGCGCCGCACCTCGCGCGAATCGACGCCGCCGGTTCCGCGGCGGCGGAACGCGTGCTCGGCGCGGGAGAGTACGGGTGGGCGCCGTCCCTGGCACGAACGGCAGACGGCCGCGTACGCCTGGTCTACACCCAGCATTTCGAATCGGTGAACATCTGGCGCACCGCGCTCGATGGGAGCGGCTCCCCGGTACGGCTTATCGCTTCGGCGCACTGGAGCTATGAGCCCGCCTGGTCGCCGGATGGGGACCGCATCGCGTTTCTTTCCGACCGTACGGGCTATGGTGAGATCTGGGTAGCAGGCGCGGACGGCAGGAACGCGCAGCAGTGGACCTTTTTAAAACACCCACGCCTTGGCGCCCCGCGCTGGTCGCCGGACGGCCGGCGCCTCGCGTTCACCGCGCCCGCCGCACGCGGCTCATCGATCTACCTCATCGGTGCTCCGGGGGCGGAGCCACGGCCGGTTCCCGGATCGGAAGAGAGCGGCTACCTGGAATGGGCGCACGACGGACGTGCAATCTACTTCAGTTCGAACCGCGGTTCCAGCGTGGAGATCTGGAGAGTGGCAGTGGAGGGAGGAACGGCGGTGCGGGTTACGGACTCTGGCGGCCGAGTGCCGGCGATTTCGTCCGACGGGCGGTATCTGTACTATCTGAAACTGGCGAGCGGCGACGGCAGGAATGATCTCTGGAGAAGGCCGTTGGGGAACGGAGCCGAGGAGAAGGTTCTGGATTTCGTGGATGCGTACAGTGTGGGCGACAACGGAATCGCATTCAAATACTACTCTCCCGGTCCGCAGCCGGTGGGGCCGTACCTGGAATTCGTCCGGTTCCCCGCCGGCGGGGCCGAGCGGTTGCCTGACCCGCAAAGGCCGCTCCGCTACGGAATCGCGCTGTCGCGGGACGGGCGGTATCTGCTGCACGCACAGGCCGACTACCAGGTCGGCGACATTATGCTGGTGGAGGATTTCCGGTGAGGGGTTCGCTGGCAGCCCTAGGTCCATGACGCACGGTCTTGCTCGACGAGCTTCGCGTCTTGAATGGCCCATGCGAGTCGCCGGCGGGGAAATTCTCGTTGGTAGCCTGCCCGGCCCCTACGATCGGGGCCCGCCGCATCACCGCTTCTGCTGCGCTTCCGCCCGATCCTCGCTCCGCGCTTCGCCGCGCTTGATCTGCGCCCTTCTCCTCCCCTTCGCCAGGTTGGCCGAAGCTTTCTGGCGCGCGGCTTCGCTGATTTGGATGTGGTTGTTCACCGCCGCGGCGCCACCCGTCTTCGCCAGCCGGGTGGCTACGCCCTTGTGCTGGATGACGTCCGTCCGTCCTTCGATGCTGGCTATTCCGCCCTGGACGCGCACCTGGAACTTGTCTTCGTTGATCTTCGATTTGGCGAACTTTGCGCGGATCGCCGCCTCGATCGCCGCATCCGATTGCCGGGGCGCAGCCGCCCCCTGACGCTTCGGGGCCGCCCCGCCCCACAACACGGCGGCGAACCCCAGCAGGGCCGCCGCCATCCGAGCCGTCCGCATAGAAATACAGTGCGGCCAACTCGCTGTTGTTCTCAGAAATCTGTGCTAGAGTGATGTTTTCTCAAGGCTTTTCTGGTTCGAATGCCCGAACAGATCCTGCTTCAAGGCAAAATCCTGGGTACAGAGGAGTTCCTTCTGGCCGGACAGGCCGAAGGGCGGTCTGCGCGTTCGGCCGGCGAAGAGTTGCTCGCCGGGCGTTCGCAGTGGATCACGCTTCTGTGCGAAGCGCTGCCCCGCGCGCTGCTGGCGGAATTGGGGCTGTCCCGCATCCTCCTTGGATCGAGCGGCGGCGGCCAGTTCCTGGCGGTGCTTCCGGGCGAAGCCCGGCAACCCGCGGAGGACTTCCTGACCGCCGCCGCCCGCCAGGTGGCGGAGCTGAGTTCCGGTTACGTGAAGCTCATCTGGGGCATCACGGACAATCTCGGGGATTGGGCCGTTATTCGCAGACGGCTCAACGACGAGCTCCAGCGGAAGCGCACCGCGCCCCTGGCGGACGCCTCCGGCGCGGAATTCTTCCAGCCGTTCACTCGCGCGACCAGTCCCGAGGCCGACGCCTATTTCGCGCGGGAGCTCGGCGCCAAGGTGCGGGAAGCCTCGCGCATCGGATGGTCTCCCGACGCGCCCGGCAAGGTCACGCCCGGCGCCGGCAAGTACTCCTGGGACCTCACCTCCAACCTTTCGCCGGACGGCATCATGGTGGCCCGCCACGCCGCTCTTTCCGACGACGGCAAGAGCGCCGCCCCGGTGCAGACGCTGGGCCGCCGCGCGCAGGGCCGCTCCATCTGGGGCGTGCTGCGCGGCGACGTGGACAACTTCGGAGTCCGGCTGCGGCGCGTCCACAGCATCGAGGAACACGTCCCGCTCTCGGTGCTCTTCAAGCAGTTCTTCGCCGGCGAACTGGAAGTGCTGTGTTCCCTGCCCGAGTTCTGGCGCAAGGTCAGCATCATCTATTCCGGCGGCGACGATTTCGCCGTCTACGGCGCGTGGGACGCGCTC
>JAIQFU010000092.1 GCA_020073115.1 Terriglobia bacterium | reverse complement strand
GACCAGAACCCTGTTGGAGCACCCGCAACGCATTTATAACCCGGTTGTCTCTCGCGACGGCCGCTGGATCGTGTTCTCGCTCCGCCCGCCCGGCCCGGAGCGCACCTTCGTCGCGCCGCATCGGGAGGACGGCCCCATTCCCCAGGCCGAGTGGACCCTCTTGCGCGACGGCCCCGAGACCTACTTCCACTGGTCGCCGGGCGGCGGGATGCTGTACTTCCTCCTCCGGCGGCCCGGCGATTATCGCATATCCATCTGGGCGCTGCCCTTCGACAAGGCCGCCGGCAAAGCCGCGGGCGAGGCCTTCCTGGTTTTCGAGCCGGAAGACTGGCGGCTCACTCCCTGGGGAGATCAGGCCCTCATCGGCCTTTCCCCCGCGCCCGACCGCCTGTTCTTCGCGCAAACCGAAATCCGGGTGAACATCTGGCTGGCGGAAGCCGGGAAGTAGGACGAGATGACCGGCCGAACGATTGCGCACTATCAGATCCTCGAAACCCTCGGCGAGGGTGGTATGGGCGTGGTCTACAAGGCGCGCGACACCCACCTCGACCGCTTCGTCGCGATTAAAGTTCTGCCGCCGGACAAAGTGGCCGACCCCGAGCGCAAGCGGCGCTTCGTGCAGGAAGCCAAGGCCGCCTCGGCGCTGAGCCACCCCAATATCGTTCACATCTACGACATCGACCGGCAGGACGGCGTGGACTACATCGCCATGGAGCACATCCAGGGCCGCACGCTGGACCAGTTGATCGGGCGCAAAGGGCTGAAGCTGGGCGAGGCGCTCCGGTACGGCGTGCAGATCGCGGATGCGCTCAGCCGGGCGCACGCGGCGGGCATCGTGCACCGCGACCTGAAGCCCGGCAACCTCATGGTGGACGAGCACGGGCTGGTGAAGGTGCTCGATTTCGGACTGGCCAAGCTGACTGAGCCGGCGCGCGGCGGGGACGAATCCACGCGCACGCTGCGCGCCGCCACGGAGGAAGGGACGGTGGCCTACATGTCGCCGGAGCAGGCCGAAGGCAAGCCCTTGGACGCCCGTTCGGACATTTTCAGCTTCGGGGCCGTGCTCTACGAAATGATCACCGGCAGGCGGGCGTTTCAGAAGGAATCGAGAACCTCCACGCTGGCGGCCATCCTCACCCAGGAACCGGCGGCGCTCAGCGCCGAGGTCCCACACGACCTGGAAAAAGTGATCCGGCGCTGCCTCCGCAAGGACGGCGCACACCGCTTTCAGACCATGGCCGACCTCAGGGTCGCGCTGGAGGAATTGAGGGAGGAATCCGATTCCGGCAAACTGATCGCCGCGAAAGCGCCTGCGCTCCCCCGCCAGGGGCGGCCACTGTGGATAGGGGAGGAATCCGATTCCGGCAAACTGATCGCCGCGAAAGCGCCTGCGCTCCCCCGCCAGGGGCGGCCACTGTGGATAGCGCGCGCCGCCACCCGAATGCTCCCGCCGCGGCGGGCGGGCCACCAACCAGGTGGCGCGCGAGATCTGCCAGCGCGAGGGCGAAAAAGCGATGATCGGCGGCGCGATCGCCAGTCTGGGCAAGACCTACGCCATCGCGCTCCAGGCCACCAATTGCCGGACGGGCGAGGCGCTTGCCCGCGAGCAGGTGGAGGCCGACGACAAGGACCACGTGCTGCGAGCCGTGGCCACGGCAGCCACCGGGATGCGGGCGAAACTCGGGGAGTCTCTGGCTTCGATCCAGAAACTCGATGTCCGGAACCAGGTGACCACTACGTCGCTCGAAGCCTTCCAGGCGTTTGCCCTCGGGCGGGAACAGTCCGACCTGGGCTTCGCTCTGTCGGCGATTCCTTTCTTTCAGCGCGCGACGGAGCTCGATCCCAACTTCGCTTCGGCCTTTCAGAACCTGGGCATCATGTACTCCAACGCCGCCGAGAGCGGGCGGTGCGCCGAGTACCTGAAGAAGGCGTTCGCGCTGGTGGACCGCGTCAGTGACAGGGAGCGACTCGAGATTTCGGCCCGGTACTATTACCAGGGGACCGGCGAACTGGGCAAGGCCGCCGACGCTTATCAATTGCTGGCTCGCACCTACCCCCGCGAAGCGGCGCCTCACAATTCCCTGGGAGTCATGCAATCCAGCATGGGCGAATGGGAGAAAGCGCTGCCGGAGTTCCAGGAAGCCGTGCGGTTGGACCCGCGTTTCGTCTACGGTTACAGCAACCAGGTCTCCGTATACTCGAACCTCGGCCGGTTTGACGAGGCGAAAGCGGTCGCGAAAGCAGCGTTTTCACAGGAGTTGGACTTTCCGAGCATTCACCGGTTTCTTCTCCGCAGCGCGTACGTTCAGGGGGACCTGGTGGAAGCGGAGCAGCACATCGAGTGGCTGGCAGGTAAGCCGGAAGAGTACTTCAGCCTTCAACTGCAGGCTGCGAATGCGGCTGCGATGGGCCAGGTTCGCAGGGCCCTGGAACTTTTGCAGCGGGGCGGAGAGTTGACGCGGCGGCGAAATCTGCCTGAGTTGGCGGCTCGGTTCCAGGCATTGCAGGCGCAAAGCGAAGCCCTGGTGGGGAATTGTGAGGCGGCGCGCAGTCAGGCGCGCACCGCAATCCTTCCGGAGCAGGCTCCTGGCGACACACTGATAGCCGCCCTGCCGCTGGCGCTCTGCGGAGATGCTGCCGCGGCTCAAAGGGCGGCCGATGAGATATCGAGACAGTATCCCGTTCACACGTTGTGGAACGCGGTCTACCTGCCGTCCGTTCGGGCCGCGGTGGAACTCAGCCGCAACCAGCCGCAGAAGGCTGTGGAGTCGCTGCAAGTCGCGGCGTCTTACGAACGGGCCCACACGTCTGCCATCTATCTGCGCGGGCTCGCCTTTCTACGCCTCCGGAAAGGAGCGGAAGGCGCCACCGAGTTCCAGAAGATCCTCGACCATAAGGGCGCCAACTGGGGGCCGTACTATCCGCTCTCGTACCTCGGCCTGGCCCGCGCCGCCGCATCGGCGGGAGACGCTACCCGCTCCCGCAAGGCCTACCAGGACTTCCTCGCGCTGTGGAGGGACGCCGATGCGGAGCTTCCGATCCTCAAGGAAGCCCGGCGGGAATACGAATCCTTGACCAAATAATCCGAAAATACGATATAGTTCGAGATGTGAACGAAGTGCTCCCGGCCGACGCCTTGATTTTCGGCTCCGCGCCCCATCCGGTCCGCTGCGGCTTCGACCTGGTCATCGGGGCCGGCGCGGTCTTCCCCGAAGTCAACTTCACTCTACCGGCCATCGAAATCAACGGCCCCAACTGGCCCGCCATCGTGGCGCAGTACGAGGAAATGGCGGCGAATATCCTGAAGCGCGCCGTAGCCCTGCGGACTCCGGGGCTCGTGCTGGAATTCGAACTCCTGCCGGCTATGACGGAAAACCCCGAGTGGGGCGCCGAAATCACGGCCCTGCTCCACCGCCGGCTGGCCGAAGCCCACGTGAAGCACGGCTTGCGCTCCGCGCTGCGCGTCACCCCCACCGACATCCGGGAACGCGTCAAGCCGCCCATCCTGCGGTCCGGGCCGGGATGGGAGAACCTGAGGCGCTCCTTTGAGCTGTGCATCGATGCCGGAGCGGACATCGTCTCCATCGAATCCATCGGCGGCAAGGAGGTGCACGACCGCGCGTTGCTGTACGGCGATCTCCGCGCCGTCGTGTTCGCCCTCGGCGTGTTGGCCCCGCGCGACACGGCCTGGCTCTGGGGGCGAATTGCGTGCCTGTGCGCGGCGGGTGGCCGGGTTGTCCCCGGCGGCGATTCGGCCTGCGGCTTCGCCAATACCGCCATGCAGCTCGCCAACCAGAAAATGCTTCCGGAAGTTCTGGCCGCCGTGGTTCGCGCCATGAGCGCCGTCCGCAGCCTTGCGGCCTTCGAGAACGGCGCCGTGGGGCCCTCCAAAGACTGCGCTTACGAAGGGCCCGTCATCAAGGCCATTACCGGATGTCCCATCTCCATGGAAGGCAAAAGCGCCACCTGCGCCCACTTCAGCCCCATCGGCAACATCGCGTCCGCCATGTGCGACCTGTGGAGCAACGAGAGCGTGCAGAACGTGCGGCTGCTCTCCGGGAACGCGCCGGAAGCCTACGCCGAGTCGCTGATCTACGATTGCCGGCTGATGAACGCCGCCGCGTCCCGGGGACAGGCGGCCGCGCTACGGGATTGGTTGGTGGAATCCGACGAATGGCTGAGCCCGCAGGCGGCGGTGCTCTCCCCCGCCGCCACGCTGCGCATCGCCAGGGCGATTGTCGACGCCGGGGGCGGCTATGCGGGAACGCTCGCCGCCGGACGGGCGGCGGTGGAGATACTCAAAGACGCGCGGTTGCGCCTTGCGCCGAAAGAAAAATCGTGGCTGGCCCGCATCGATACCGGTCTGTGCGAGATGCCCCCCAGCGAAGAAGAGTTGCTGCGCGAGTTTCCGCCCGCCGACGCCGGTTACGACCCCGCCAGCTACGGACTGTGAGTGCCGTCGGTGGCCGGTTTCCGCCAACCGTCTTTTTCGCCCTCAAAGAACCGGTGGCAAGAATCGACCACCGGCGGTACTCTCCTACTTCAACGTCCAGATCCTATATTCGCCGCTGCAATGCAGCAGCCCCATCAGGTACCACATCCCGTCATAATACCGGAACTGCCCCGACGGGATCTGCGCGTTCCAGAGCGCTTCCACGAACTTCGCCGCGCGCGCGCGGTCGGTGGCCGCCAGGCTGGCGATCGCATTGGTGGCTACCAGAGCCGTGGAATGGGAGCCATTCGGCATCGGGTTGCCGTCCAGCGTGTAGCGGTTGACATATTTATCGATGCCTTGGGATTCGAAGAACGCCTGGATGCGGTCGCTCAGCTCGCGTTCGCGGGGGTCGGCCGCGAACCACGACCAATCCACCGACCAGTTCGCCGCGGTGCGCCACGCGTCCGGCCCGAAGTTGGAGGCCCCGCGGTTGAATCCGCCGGTGACCGGCGTGCCATCGTAGTTGGCGTAATCGGGCGCCAGGCCGGTTTTGGGGTTAGTGGCTTTCTGGAAGAAGTCGCGGCTCACTTTGGCGGCTGCGGCCCAGAACGGCCGGTCGGCCGCGGGGCCCCATCGCGCCCATAGCTCGTAGAAGTGCGGCAGATGGTAGGAGGGATCGGTATGGTCGGGGCGGGTCATGCTCGGCACGAACCGCACCATCTTGTGCTCCGCGCTGAACTCCGGTCCCTCCGTCGCAGTCCGGTTGGGCATGGTCTTCCACGGGCCCGTGATCGGCTCGCGGTTCTTCATGAACGAGAGCAGGCGGTCCGCTTCCGCCCGGTAATTGTAGATCCCCTTGCCGTCGCCCCAGCGCGCGGAGGCGAAGTACAGGTCCATCGCCCAGTACTCCTCCCCGTCAGGCGCGGGCGATTCGGCGTTGGGCCGGCCGTCGGTCTTCATCGACCAGGAAAAGAAGCCGTACGCCGGGTGCTTGGGGTCGCTGATGTACATGAAGGTCTTCGACCAGTTCCACAGGGCGTCGAACTCGGCCTTCTTGTTCATCTGCACCGCGATCATCATGGCGTAGGACATGCCTTCCGAGCGCACGTCTTTGTTGTTGATATCGGAAACGTACGCCAGGGGGCCGTCTTCGTTCCTGCCGACCTCGTAGTAGACCGTCTGGGTGTTGGGGTCGCCGTGGAACAACTGTTGGAACGCGGCGTCGATCTTCTTACGGATCTCCGGTTGGGAGTGGCCCGCTTCCAGGAAGAGGTTCCGGTACTTGCCCGTGGCGAAGGCGCCCTGCTGAGCCGTGGCGCCGAAGGAGCAGAGCAGCCCGAGAGAAAGGATGGCGAGAGTTTTGCGCATGCGGGTTTAGTTTAACTCCACAACAAATCGCGTTCAATTCTCCCTGCACGTTTTGCTCTCCCGCGCAGTTCTCTTATTAGGAAGGATGAAACCCTTGGCGGCGGCGATGGTCGAAGCGGTGGAGGGCCCTGGCGAGCGGTCGCGCTGGATCGAAGCCGCCCGCGCCGGCGATTTGGCCGCTTTCGACCTGCTCATGCGCCAGTACGAGCGGCTGGTGCTGGTGACGGCGTGGCGGCTTCTGGGCAACCTGGACGATGCCAAAGACGCATCCCAGGAGGTCTTTCTCAGGCTGTACCGCAACCTGCGAAAACTGGAGCGGGCGGAGAACGTCTCCGGCTGGCTCTACCGGGTGACGGTCAACGTCTGCCATGACCTGCGCCGCCGCCGGCCGGCCGAAGCGCCTGTGAAAGAGGCTTTGGACGTGGCCGCCGGAGCGGCCGATCCGCAGCAGGCCGCGGCGGAGGCCGAGCGCCGCCGCGCCCTGGAATTGAGCCTGCGGCTGCTTTCCGAGCGCGAGCGGGAGGCGGTGGTCCTGCGGGACTTGGAAGGGCTTTCGACCGAAGAAACGGCCCGTGCCATGGGTTCCACCGAAGCCACGGTGAGATCGCAGATCAGCCAGGCGCGGGTGAAGATGAGAGGCTTCCTGGAGCGGTATTTCCGGAGGCGCATATGACCGAGAAAGAGATGTTGGATTTGTTGCAGGAGGCGCACCGGGAGCCGGTGGCCCCGGCGCACTACGCCGCGGTCCGGGCGCGGGTGCTGGCGGAAGTGCAGCGGGAGCGGGAGGGCCGCCCGGTCTGGCGGCGGGTGTGGTTATCGGGCGTGGCGGCGGTGGCGGCGCTGGTTCTGCTGCTGCTATTCCCCAAGCCGGTGCAGACGCCGGAGGCGCCGGTATTGGTGGGGCAGGCGGTTTCACCTGCCGGACCCGAGGCCGTGGTACGGCCCGCCCGCGGCAGGCGAAACCGCCTGCCGCACCACGTGCGGGTGCCGGAAACCCGCCCTACAGAGCCCTTCGTGGTCAAGCTGTTGACCGATGACCCGAACGTAGTCATTTATTGGATTTCAGATGCAAAAGGAGATTAAATGAAACGCCTGTTGATTTTCGCAATTCTGGCTTCGACGGCGGCGCTGGCGCAGGATCAGCCCAAGCAGCCCGAGCGGACACAAAAGCTCGTCACGCTGCGGTACGCCGACCCGGTGACCGTAAACGCGCTGCTGCAGAGATTCCCGGTGGGCATCAGCATCACCTCTGGTTCCCGCACTATCACCCTATTCGGCACTCCCGCGGGCATTACCGCTGCTGAAGAAGCCATCAAACAACTGGACGTGCAGCCCAAGAATGTCGAGCTGACCGTCTACTTCGTGGTAGGTTCCGACCAGAACCAACCCACCGGCGCGCCTCCGATTCCGCAGGATGTCGAGAGCGTCGTGGCGCAACTCCGGAAGACATTCGCCTTCAAAGAGTACCGCATGTTGGATGCGCTCACGCTGCGCACGCGCTCCGGCGTTGGAGCTGAAACCAGCGGCGTCCTGGACCGCCCCGGCACGGTCCCCCGGCTCACACAGTTCAGAATCCGCGCCGCAAACGTCTCGGAGGATGGGACTGCGGTCCGGATCGACGGCCTGAAGGCCGGGCTTAAGATTCCTACTCAGGGGAAAGATGGAACTCAGTACATCGACACCGGCCTGAACACCGATGTGGACGTGAAGGTCGGTCAAAAGGTGGTGGTAGGAAAATCCAGCCTGGCAGGCCCCGACACCGCGCTCTTCCTCATCCTCTCCGCGCAGGTCATCAATTGAGTACCGCCAGTGGCCGGTTTTCGCCACCGGTTCTTCTTGCCTGAGGGCAAAAACAACCGGTGGCGAAAGCCAGCCACTGGCGGTCCCTACCTGATCTTCTCGTCCTTCTCGATCTTTCCGTCCCGAATGTGAATCACCCGGTAGGCGTGCAGCGCGATGTCGTGCTCGTGGGTCACCAGGATGATGGTATTGCCTTGCTGGTGCAGCCGCTCGAACAGCCCCATGATTTCGTTGCCGGTCGCCGTGTCCAGGTTGCCCGTGGGCTCGTCGGCCAGCAGAATCGAGGGGTTGTTCACCAGGGCGCGGGCCACTGCCACGCGCTGGCGCTGGCCGCCCGAAAGCTCGCTGGGCTTGTGGTACATGCGCGCTTCCAGGTCCACCTGCTTCATCGCCAGCTTGGCTCTCTCGAGGCGCTTCTCCGAGTTCATCCCCGCGTAGATCAGGGGTAGTTCCACGTTGTGCAGCGAAGTGGCTCGAGGCAGCAGGTTGAACGTCTGGAAAACGAAGCCGATTTCCTTGTTGCGGATCCGCGCCAGCTCGTCGTCCGACATCTCGCTGACCAGGTTCCCGTTGATGTAGTATTGCCCGCTGGTCGGAGTATCGAGACAACCGATCAGGTTCATCAGGGTCGATTTGCCGGACCCCGAAGGACCCATGATCGCGACGTACTCGCCGCGCTTGATCTCGATATCCACCCCCGAGACGGCGTGGATCTCCGTGTCGCCCATGACATAGGTTTTCCAGAGATTCCAGGTGCGGATAACGATGCCGTCCCGCTTGAGTTGCTCACCGCGCTGGATCAGTTCTTGCTTTTCTGCGACCGCTGCCATCGAATCGGTTCTCGTTTCTTGTAAAGCCCGGGTCCGCCGGCGCCTTACGACTTTTGCTGCTGCACCACCGGAGCCTTGTTATCCACCTTGACCTGGGCCTCGTTGCGGATGGTCCGGATCACTTGGTAAGTCCCCGTGACGATCTCATCGCCTTCCTTCAGCCCGCTCAGCACCTCGATGTCCGTGGTTCCGGTGATTCCCGTATCCACCTTGTGGAACACCGCTTTGCCGCCGCTGACCGTAAAAACACCCTGAATCTCTTCCTTTTTCGCCTTTTCCGCCGCCGGATCGACCTTGGTCGCCGCCTGGGCTGCCGAGGTTCCCGGCTTCGGCGCCGGCTCCAACTCGCCCTTCTGCCGGATGGTCAACGCCTGGATCGGAATAGTAAGGACGTTCTGACGGGTGGCTGTGGTTATCTTTGCAGTGCAAGAAAGTCCGGGCCGGACCTCGTCGGGGGGGTTGTCCAGGGCCACCACCACCTTAAAGTCCTTGGCTTCCTGGCTGGAGACGGCGCTCTGGGAGGCCGCTACCCCGGTCGACCGGAGGATCGCGGTGTTGCCGATTTCGCTCACGTGGCCCTTGAAGGTCTTGTTGGGGATGGCGTCAATGGTGATTTCCGCCGCCTGCCCCAGTTTCACATTGACGATATCGGTTTCATCCACCTTCACTTCGGCCGTGATCAGGGACATGTCGGCAATGGTCATGATCAGCGAACTGGTGGAGTTCTGGACTCCCGGGACCACGGTCTCGCCGACGCGCACCGGAAGGTTGGTCACCACCCCGTCGAGGGGGGCGTAGGAACTGTGCTTCTGGAGAACGTCGTCGAAGCGCACCAGGTTCGCCTTTGCCAGGGCGATCCGCTTTTGGGTGGACCCCAGGGCCGCCGCCGCCTGCTCGCGCTGCGCCCGGGCCTGCGAAAGCCGCATCTGGGCCTGCTGCACGGCCGCTTTCTGGGCCTCGTAGGTATACCTCTTCAGGTCGAAGTCCTGTTTGGCCAGAAGCTGCTCCTTGAATTCCGCCTCGCTCCGATCGAAGTCCGCCTTGGTGCGGTCCAGGTCGGCCTTGGCCTGGTCCAGCGCCGCCTGCGACATCTTGATGGTCTCGTCGGCGGCCTTCAGGGCAGCCTCGCTGGCGGTCGA
Organism: Terriglobia bacterium; assembly: GCA_020073115.1. Classification (GTDB taxonomy): domain Bacteria; phylum Acidobacteriota; class Terriglobia; order Bryobacterales; family Bryobacteraceae; genus BOG-224. The sequence continues at coordinate 3,944 of JAIQFU010000092.1, read as the reverse complement.
GTCGGCTTCGGCCGAGCTCAAGCTGGCCCTATACGCCTGCACGTCGGCCTCGGGCTGCACGTCCTCGATCTTGGCCAGCAACTGGCCCTTGCGGACCCGGTCGCCTTCCTTGACCAGGATTTCCGTGAGCTGGCCCATCGCGTTTGCGCCTATGTTGATGTAATTCTTGGGCTTGATCTCACCGGACGCGGTCACCTGACTGGTGAGGTCCAGGCGCGCTACCTTGCCGGTCTGCACGGTGACCAACCCGCGTTTGCTATAGACGGTGCTGGCATAGACGCCGATCGCCGCCACCAGAACCACCACAACGGTGATGAGAATCTTCCATTTACGCTTCACGACGCAAACTCTCCCTTCCCTACCTCAGACTTAGACGCAAAATGGCCCTCGGGAGTTCACTTCCCATTTTACACCCGAAGGTCCTTTGGATTCGGAGCCTGAGCTATCAGACGGGCCGGAGGGGCGGAAATTAGCGGCTACTCGGTCTGGATCGATTCGGGCGGAGTGTTTTCACATTGGCTGGATTGTATGACCCCTCCCGCCAATTGCGCGCAGGCATTCGTCACCGCGGCGCGTACGGCTTCCTCCCGCGTCTCGGCCGAAGCCGTACGGCAGTCCCGGCGGCCGTCGAAGCTCATGCACACCCGGCACGTGACGCGGTGTTGCGGCCCCAGCGTGGAATACACCACGGCGCCCACTACAACCGCCACGAAAACGACCGCGATCCAGATCGTCTTCTTCATAAAAGCGATCAGCGGTCAGCTATCAGCTAAGACCACCCCGAGCAGTGGCGTGAACATTCCCAAATCCGATCCACGGAAGCTGACGGCGGACCGCTTCTTTCTTTACACAAAGAAATTGCCCATTTTCCGGAATTTGGCGAAACGGTGATCCACCAGGGCGGGTCCGTCCAGCACGGCCAGTTCGTCCAACCGGGCGCGCAGATGCTCGCGCAGACTCTCGGCCGCGCCGTCCGGGTCGTTCTGCGCGCCGCCGAGGGGTTCCGGAACGATGCCGTCGATCAACCCCAACCCCTGGAGATCTTCGGCGGTGAGCCGCAGCGCGGCGGCCGCCTGTTCCGCCTTCCCGGAGTCGCGGTAAATGATGGCCGCGCAACTCTCCGGCGAGATTACGCTATAAACCGCGTTCTCCAGCATCAGAACGATGTTGGCCACCCCCAGCGCCAGCGCTCCGCCGCTTCCGCCTTCCCCGATGCAGGCCGCCAGCACGGGAATCGGCAGGCGCGCCATTTCCCGCAGGTTGCGCGCGATCGCTTCCGCCTGCCCGCGTTCTTCGGCGTCGATCCCGGGGTACGCGCCGGGCGTGTCCAGGAGAGTGATCACCGGCCGCCCGAACTTGGCGGCTATTTGCATTACCCGCAGCCCTTTCCGATAACCCTCCGGCTTGGGCATGCCGAAATTGCGGTACAGCTTCTGCTTGGTATCTCTTCCCTTTTGTTCCGCCACAATGGCGATGGGGCGTCCTTCAAAGGTCCCAAACCCGGCGACGATGGCCGGGTCGTCCGCGAAGGAACGGTCGCCATGGATCTCTTCGAAATCCGTGACCAGCCGGCCGATGTAATCCAGGGAGTGGGGCCGCTTGGGGTGGCGTGCCAGCCGTACTCGCGTCCAGGCGGCATGCGGCTCCGCTTCCGCTTTTGGTTCCGGGGTCACTCTACACATATTAGCAGTGTCGGCACGGTCACCCTGTCCGGCGCGGCGTTTCCGTTCTGTGCTGCGGCGCACCCCGCGGAGGTTCTCAATAGAACCTCACCGCGCGGTGGAGTCTTGTCATTTCCCGGGCGCCAAACCGAAACTCAAATTAGGAGGGGGCTCGAAATGAAACTGAATTCCTTACACGACCTGTATTTAAACGAATTAAAGGACTTATACGACGGGGAGCATCGCATCATCAAAGCCCTGCCTAAGATGGCGGAAGCCGCCAGTTCGCCGGAACTCCGCAGCGCCTTTCAGGAACACCTGGAACAGACGCGCCGGCAGGTGGAGCGGCTCGAACAAATCTTCCAAAGAATGAACGAGACGCCCAAGGGCCAGAAGTGCAAAGGCCTGGAAGGCATCATCGACGAAGGCGAGGACCTGATGGACAAGGACTCGCCGCCCGCGGTCTGCGACGCCGCCCTGATCGCTTCCGCGCAGCGTGTCGAGCACTACGAGATCGCAGCGTACGGCACGGTGCGGACATTCGCCCAGCGATTGGGGTTCCAGGATCATGCGCAACTCTTGCAGGAGACCCTCCAGGAAGAGGGCAACACGGACAAGAAGCTGACGAGTTTGGCGGAGTCCTACATCAACGAGGATGCGAAGACCGCCAGATAGTTCCGAGAAGGAGGATTTACCTAAAATGTGCGACTACTCGTTAATGGCAGTACCTAACCGGCTGGCTCAGGAAGGCGAGGATCTGGTGGCTCACCGGTTCCCCACCGGGTCCCTGGGGCTGGCTTCTCCCACCGACCTCAAACGTCTCGCGGACCCGCCCCAACCCGCCCGCAAGAGCCTCTGGTGCGCGGTCCGCGAGTTTTTCAACCCGCCCAAGGCCGAGCCCGTGCCGGCCGTCTGCATTCCTCCGGGCGCCCGCCTGCAGCTTCAGGACATCCCGGTGCGGCTGCAGCACGAACTCGGCGTCGGGCCCGCGGAAGACGTAACCTTCACCCAGTTGACCGCCGCGGTGAACAGCTACCGCGACGCCGTGCGGTTCAATAACGGCCGCGAAGTCCGGCTGCAGGAACTCCGCGAAGGGCAGCGCGTCCGCGTGCTGGATCTTTCGCTGGCGGAGGAACTCGACCTGGAGAGGCTCCGCGAGGAACGCGCCGAGTTCGTCTACCGCCCGCGGTAGGCGGACAGCAGTGTGGCGCACGCTTCAGCGTGCCGCGGCGGGCTTCAGCCCGCCGTTCGCGCTGGAGTACGCTCAGACGGTCTCCCAATCGAATCTAGGCTACACTATAGGGCTTAGGTTCGTCTCGTGATCGATCTTCATACCCATACGACGGAGTCGGACGGTACGTGTCCGCCAGTCGAACTCATCGCGGAGGCCGTCCGCGCCGGCGTGGAAGTCCTCAGCATCACCGATCACGACACCTTCCGCGGATACGACCAGGCGCTTTCCGTGGCGCGTTCCAGCGGTGTGGAGCTGATCTGTGGGATCGAACTCTCCACCAAGCTGAATGGCCGCTCCGTGCACTTGCTCGGCTACTTCCCGCAACCGGACGGGGAGATGGCGGATTTCCGCGAATGGGTGTTGGAGATGCAGGCATCGCGCCGCGAGCGCAACGTGCGCCTCTCGGAGCGCCTCAGGGAACTCGGCGTGGACGTTTCCCTGGAGGAAGCCGAGGCCATCGGGCGCGGTATGACCGGCCGCCCGCACTTCGCCCAAATCCTGGTGCAGAAGGGCTATGTGGCCAATATCCGCCAGGCCTTTGATGAATACCTCGACGAATCCGCCAGAGGTTATGTCTACCGCCGCGAGCCGCAGTTGACCGAAGGCGTCCGCCGGATCCGCGGCGCGGGCGGGATCGCCTCGCTGGCGCACCCCACTCGGATTCACGGCCACGTGGCCGCGCTCTTGCCGGACCTGTGCGCCGCTGGCCTGGATGCGATCGAGGCGTATCACAGCGACCATACCCCGCAGGAGACGGAGTTCTTCCTGGGGCTGGCCCGCAAGCACGGCCTGAAAATCACCGGCGGCTCCGATTTCCACGGCGCGCTGAAACCGGAAGCGCGGCTCGGCGCCGGCTGTAACGGGAATCTCAACATTCCGCGCGAAGTGGTGGACGCGTGGGGCAGGTCTCCGGCCAAGTCTCCGGCCTGCCCGTAGGGTTTCGCTACTCCCTCACGTACGCCAGCGCGACTGCTTTGCGCAGCGCCGGCGAGTAAACCGAGGAAGTGACTTCCGCCTGCTTCCCGTCCGCTTCGATCAGGGTTCCCGGC
>JAIQFU010000091.1 GCA_020073115.1 Terriglobia bacterium | reverse complement strand
ATTCCACCTTTGGCCTCCTTCTGCTCCTCTGCGGCAGCCGCATCCTGCTGCCCGGCGCCGCGGCCGCGGGCGTCTGGCCGGCGCTGGCCGTCGGCTGCGTCTGGGCCGGCGGCTTCTTCGGGCGCCTGACGCTGCAGGTCCACGGGGTCGTTTACCTCTTCCTGGCCACCGTCTCCACGGGAGCGCTGGCGAGGGCCGCGGCAGTTCTCCTGGGAGCCGATGCCACGGTCAATGCCGAATGGGCTGTCTGGACCGGCGCTGCAACAGCCCTGGTCTGCTGCGTCCTGGCGGCCCGGGGCGACAGCCGCCCCGCCCGGATCTCCTGTCTCGCGGTGGCCGGCATCCTGGTCTGGCTGGCCGCGGGGATCGCGGCCTCCGGCCTGGTCGCCGGCTACCATGCCGTTATGGGCCCCGCCGCCAGCCATGCCTACTGCGCCACCTTGCGCACCACCGTGCTTGCCGGCGCGTCCCTGCTGCTGGCGTGGGCCGGCGCGCGCTGGAACAACCTGGAGTTTTCACGCCTGATCTACCCCGTCATGGCGCTGGGGGCCTATCGTCTCCTGATGGAAGATATGCACCAGGAGCGCAAAGCGGCCCTGTTTTTGTCGCTGCTGGTCTATGGCGCGGCGTTGACGGTTCTGCCCAGAATCAGCCGTAAATCCGTCTGATATTGTGGCGTGGGCGCGAGCCCAAGCTACTCCGGATCCCGCGGTTCCACGTAGAACCGCCTGCCGCAGGCGCGGCAATGCCTGGGGATCCGGCCCCAGGCGACCATGAAGCTGTCGAGCCAGCCGCGCGGCAACGAGGGCACAATGTCCTTGGAGAAGCAACGCGGACAGCGCACCTCTCCGGGTTTGATCGCGATGGGGTCCCGAACTTCCAACACGGCAGTCTAGCAGACAGCCACGCCGGAATCACCCCCCGGGCGCCGGACTACCCGTATCCGTCCGATTGCCTCGCGTGCGCAACGGACCCCAGCCTCTGGGCTTTTCCGTACCTCAGGATAACCGGAGGTGTTGACCTGTTTATCCGCTTCGCTGAGAATCGGGACGAATGGAGAAGCATATGATCGAACTGCCGCCGCTGCCTTTCTCGCGGGATGCCCTGAGCCCTCACATCTCCCCGGAAACCATCGATTTTCACTACGGCAAGCACCACAAGGCCTACGTCACGAATCTGAACTCGCTGATCCAGGGTTCCGAAATGGAAAACATGGACCTGGAGCGGATCATCCGGTCGTCTTCCGGCAAGATTTTCAACAACGCAGCCCAGGTTTGGAACCACACCTTCTATTGGAAGTGCCTGACGCCGGCGAGCAAGCGGATGCCGGAGGGCAAATTGGGAGATCGAATCGCGGCTTCGTTCGGTTCCTTCGAAGAATTTCAGAAGCAGTTCGCCGCCTGCGCCGTGGGGACATTCGGCTCCGGCTGGGCCTGGCTGGTTCAGAAGCCATCCGGCAAAATGGATATCCGCAGCACCGGCAACGCCGAACCGGCCTTTCTGAACGGAGACACGCCGCTGCTGACGTGTGACGTTTGGGAGCACGCTTACTACATCGATTACCGCAACGACCGCGCCGCTTACGTCAAGGCGTTCTGGAACGTGGCGAACTGGGAGTTCGCCGGGACGAATCTGGCGCAGCCGGCCGGGACGGCCACGGGGTCGCAGTAATAGACGACGTTCACTCCGGAATGGCGCGCGCGCTGACGAACGATACCTTGCCCGGGACGGAGTTCTCCACCGTGGCCGTGAGCAACACCTGGAAAAAGCGGGGGAGGGAGCGCTTGTCGGGCGAGAGCGCGGCCAAGCGGGGGCGCAACTCCTCCAGGTGTTTGGGGCTGGTCAGGTATTGGATGGCCGCCTGCGATCCTTGGGTGTAGATGCCGTAAATCAGCAGGATGCGCTGATCGCGGTTCTCGTTCGGGAGCATCAGCACCAGCGCATAGTCGCGCCGCAAGCTGTTGGTGACGGCGTCGAACTCCGGCTTGTAGACCGGCTGTTCGCCGGGCTGCGGGGTTTTGTTGGTGATCACGCCGTTGTGGAACCAGAACCCCTCGGTATAGAGGAAAATCCGTCCGCTCCAGGCCTGGTTGCCGCCCAGCAGCACCGCGTTTCCGCGCTTAATGGCGTCGTAATCCACCAGCCGGGCCGGCTTGACCTCCAGTTTCTGGCCGGCGCGCCCGAAAAAGTCCAGCATATCGAGCAGGCCGAGGGTCTCGCCCACCGAGGTGAAATCCGTCATGCTGGGGACGAAGTGAAAGCCGGCAAGCTCCCGGAAGTGGATGGTGTCCCGGAATTCCGGCAACTCGTCTTTGGGAATCAGATGGCTGCGGCCGAGGGTCGCCGCGCTGTCACCCTCGTGGGCGGCGCGCAGCAGGGGGTGATTGGGGATAGCGACGAGGGGAGGCGGCGCCGGGGGCAGGAACGGCTTCCAGAACCATTCGGCGCTCTCGGGGATCACGGCCTGAGGCGGCGGGGACGGGTGGGAACGCGCGCCAATCCAGAGGACGGCGAAAACCGCGCAGGCCACCGCCAGGGCAATCGCCAGGGCCTGCCGTCGCAAGAACGCCGCCAGCGCCGTCCAGCGGCTCGCCACGCCCTCCGGCCTGCGGGCGAACACCGGTACGTAATGGCCTGCCGGCAGGTCGATCCTCAAGGCTGACCCGCCGCCCCCTTCCGAATAGTACTCCTTCAAGGATTTGCGGATCTCGCAGGCCTGGACGCGGACGATGGCATCGTCCTGGGGGTCGAAGCCGGGTCCCCGCTCATAAACATCCATGCCGATGACGTATTCGCTCAGCTTTTCGGCATTGCCCAGCAGCGTCTGCTCGCAGACGAACTCAAGAAACCGGCTGCGCTTCTTCGCTTTGGCGAAGTGGCGGCTCTCGAGCACCCGCTTCAGCTCCGCGCGAATCTCCTCGACCATGATGGGCTCCATGCCCTTGCTCCGGAGTAATTATATCCGGTTACGGGGGTGTTAATAACCGTTATCCGGCCTTCGGTGGGCCACCGGGGCGCGCCTGTTGGCAGGCGTTCCGCGCCATAACAAGCCCGGTAGCCGTGAATAGCCTTGCGGTCCGGGGAAAGTTGGCTCACGCTCCGGATGTCGTATGTTCCGTCTGATCGTGCTTGCAGCCGCTATATCCGCATCCGTGGCCTGCGTGGCGCCGCGGCTGGCGCTGGTGAAACAGCGCGAGTCCCCGGTGCTCACCACGCGCCACCCGGACGCCGCCGGCAACAAATATGGCTTCGAAGGCGGCCGGGCGGTCAAAGTCGGCTCCACCTACCACCTGTTCACCTCGGAGATGACGGGCGATCCCATCTGGGTGAAAATGCGGTTCGGCCACTGGCGGAGCGAAGACGGGTCGGTCTGGACGCGCGCAGGCACGATCCGGGAATCGAGCGGCGAGTTTGCGGGCGAGGATCCGCGGGCGGCGCTCTGGTCGCCCATTCCGATTTTCGACGACGGCGAAAACCGCTGGAACCTGTTCTACGTCGCCTACCGCGCGGCCCCCAGTACCCCCCAGCGCTTTCTGCTGAACCATGCGGGAGAGATCTGGCGCGCCGTTTCCGAGCGAAGCGGTCAGGAAGGGATTGGCGGGCCCTACCGCGATCTCGGGGTGGTCCTCCGCCCCGGTCCCGATTCGGATCCCTGGGAAGGACTGCAAGGGACCGACTCGTTCTTTCCGTACCGCGCCGGCAGCGGCTGGCAGGCGCTTTACGGCAGCGCGAGAAGCGAAGTGATGCCCATCGCCTACTGGTGGGTGGGTATGGCCTCATCCCCGTCGCCCGGCGGTCCGTGGCGGCGGCTGAGCCGGCAGAACCCCGCCCGCATCGAAAAGAGCTTCATCGAGAACCCCATCGTGACGTCATTGCCGCACGGCGGCTACCTGTGCGTCTACGATTCGAATGTTCCGGACGCCATCGGCTACGCCTATTCTCGCGACGGCGTGAAGTGGAATCCCGGCGCGCCGCTGATTATTCAGCCCCGGACCACAGTTTGGTCGCACGACGTGCGGACGCCCCTGGGGCTGATCCCGGAAGGGGGCAACCTCTACACGGTGTTCTACACGGGGTTCGAGCAGAAGCCCGATTGGGAGCGGCTGCTGGCGGGCCGCGGCGGGAACGCGACCTGCGCGATCGGAGTGGCCACAGTCCGGTTGGAGTTGGAGTGAACGTTGGCAACCGCAATTCGCAATTCGGGGACAGGCTACGAAACCCCCAAACTGCGGGGTTTCGTAGCCAGTCCCCGAATTGGGGAGAAAAGGAAGGATGCAGATGAAAAGCCTGCTTGTGTGTTTCGCGTTATCCCTGGTTCTCACGGTGGGCCTGCGGGCGCAAGCCGACCGCGCCTCGATCACGGGCACGGTGACGGACTCGACCGGGGCGGTTGCGCCCGGCGTGGAGGTAACGGCGGTCAATGTGGAAACCCGGTTTCAGACTGGTACGGTCACCAATGATGCGGGCATCTACCAGATCCTCAACCTGCCGATCGGCAAATATGCGCTGTCGTTCGCCAAACAGGGCTTCCGCAAGGTGGACCGCGATGGCATTACGCTCCAGATCGCGCAGGTGGCCAAGGTGGATGCGGCCCTGCAAGTGGGCGCCATCGCGGAGGTGGTCAACGTGACGGAGGCCGCGCCGCTGCTGGATCCAGCCGCGACGCAGGTGGGCGCCGGGCTCAACAGCAATGTCGTCACCGACCTGCCGCTGGACATCCGCGGCGGCCGCTCGCTCGAGAACTTCGCCTACGCCACGGTGCCGGGCGTCGAAGGCGACAACTGGCAGTCGCACATCGCCGGCAGCATGGCGTTCACCAAGGAAGTCCTGATCGACGGGACATCGGCGGTGGTGCAGATCGGCGGGCACATCGGCGAATCGAGCCCGTCCATGGAATCCATTCAGGAGTTCAAGGTGGAGACCAGCGGCGTGCGGGCCGAGGACGGCCGCACCGGCGGAGGCGTCTACAAGTTCACCATCAAATCCGGCACCAACCAGCTCCACGGCTCGGCATTCGGCATCTTCCGCTCGGAAACCTTGAACGCGAACAGTTGGACCAACAACTTCTATGGCCGGCCGCGCGATCCGGACCGGTCGAAGACCTACGGCGCCAGCGCGGGCGGCCCGATCCGAAAGAATAAGACTTTCGTATTCGGGGCCTTCGAGAAGTACACGCAGGAGGATTTCCGGCTCGGGGCCTACGACCTCAGCGCTCCCATTGCGCCCTTCCTGGACGGCAACTTCGCGGCGCTTCTCAATAAAGCGAACGTGTTGGGCAGCGACGCCCTGGGCCGCCCGGTCTATTCGGGCGAGATCTTCGATCCCGCGACGCAGCGCGCCGTGAAGCAAGGCGCGGTGGATACGGCTACCGGGCTGACGGCGGCGCGGGACGGAACGGTCAAAGACGGTTTTGGATTCGACAGGATGACGGGGCTTCCCGGCGCCGCGGCCAACATGATCCCCTCCAACCGGTTCAGCTCCGCGTCGAAAAAAATCACGGACATTTTCCGGAAGCAGTATGCGCCGATGAGGGACGGGCTGATCAACAACAGCGCCAGCACCCTCGCGAACACCACCTGGTTCCACCAGACCCAAATCACCATCAAGGCGGACCACAACCTCTCCGACAAACACCATCTCAGCGGGCATTTCGTGTGGACCGAGCGCCCCCGCATGCTGGTAGACCAGAACAGCCTGTGGGACCCGAACGACACCGCCGACGGCGGCGGGCCGCTGGCGAACAACCGGCTGCAGAACGTAACCAGCCGGCGCGTCGCCGTCAACGACAGCTACGGCATCACCCCCACCATGCTAAACGTCGCCAGCTTCACGTACGGGCGCTACCGCAATCCCAGCCAGCCGTACGGAGACACCGGCACGAACTGGCCGCAGACTCTGGGGGTTGGCGCGGGTTACAACAACTTCCCCACCATTGCCTTCGGCAACGCCGTTAATGGCATCTCCACCACGAAGATCGGCAACCAGTGGGCCGGGTTCTACGTGGGAAACTCGTTTATCTGGAACGACGCGCTGAGCTGGGTCAGGGGGAAGCATACGTTCAAATTCGGCGGAGAGTTCCGGGCACTCCAACTGAACAGCCATGGCGGCATTCCGCGCCTGGACTTCAAGTTCGCTTCCGACCAGACCGGGTTGCCGCAGGAGAATTTCGCGGCCAACAAGTCCGGGTTCGGATTCGCCAGTTTTCTGCTCGGCGCCGCCAATCAAGGCAGCCGCGGCGTCCCGACGGATTACTATGGCCGCCGCAAGACTCTGTCCCTGTTCGTGCAGGATGACTGGAAGATCGCCCCGCGGCTGACGGCCACGCTCGACCTTCGGTGGGAAGTGACCATGCCCTACCACGAACTCTATGGACGCTGGTCCACCTTTTCCACCACCACGCAAAGCAAGAGTTTCGGCATTCCGGGCACTGTCGTGTTTCTGAACAGCGGCGGCCAGACATTTGAAAAGGAGCGGGACTGGAAGGAGTTCTCGCCGCACGTGGGTCTGGCATACCAATTGAAACCGAAGGTGGTGATCAGGGCCGCTTACGGCATCTTCTTTTCGCCGATCGGCATGAACTACTGGGAGGGCGTGCCCTACAACTGGGCGCCCGGATATTACGGGCTCGACCAGGTTAGCCCGCGCGGCGACAAGGCGCCCGTCTTCTATTGGGACGGCGGCTATCCCGGCAATTACATCGCTCCCAAACAGGATCCGGATTTCGTGCCCTGGGGGCCGGTCAGCGTCGATCCCAAGAGCCTGTTCGCCGGCTACACGCACAACTGGGACTTTGGAGTGCAGTTCGAAGCGCTGAGGGACACGAAGCTCGAGGTCAACTACCTGGGCAACATCGGCCGGCGGCTGCACGGCGGGAACCTGAAGGGCAACAACCCGGACATGACGGCCTACAGCAACTGGATCAAGAACCACGGGATGTGGAACGGAGTGTGGGACGCGGCGTCGGCCGCCAAGGAAGGAGTGCCCTACCCCTTCCCGGGTTACAACTCCTACGCGTTTGGCGCGCTTACGCCGTATCCGCAGATCTGGCAGAACTGGAACTGGCCCGACAACATGTATTTCGTCGGCGAACAGTTGGGCAAATCGAGTTACAAGGCCCTGCAAATCGCCGCCGAGCGGCGTGGAGCGAGCGGACTGACAGTGAACGCCAGCTACACGCTCTCCGCGGCGCGCAGCAACGTTCAAACCGAGTATGGCGGGTTCGACGAAACCTGGGAGACCACGGGGCAGATCCAGAACCTCAGTCCCGAGTGGCTGGCCAAAGAGGCCGGCGCTCCCATCTACTACGACCGGACACATATCCTGAAGGGCGTGGTGGCCTACGACCTGCCCTTCGGCAAGGGACGAAGGTTCGCCTCCGGCGGCAGCAAGGCGCTGGATGCCATTGCGGGCGGCTGGACCCTCAGCGGCGCCTTCCGCTATGACACCGGGCAGCCCCTCTCCGTCAACTCCAACAACTACTACCCGGGATGGTACGGCGCGATCTACGCCGCCCGCAAGGAGACCGGAGATTACAGCCGGAAGTTCACCGGGTCAACCTTCGATTTCGCCAACCCGAAGAACCAGTCCAACACCTACTTCGATACGGGCAACTTTTCGAACCCGGCATTCGGCGACTTCTACCAGGGCGTCAAGTACCGGCCGGACTTCCGCGGATTTGGGTTCTCCGACGAACAGATCGCGCTTCTGAAGAACATCAGGATCGCCGAGCGGTTCCGGGCGCAGTTCCGCGCGGAGTTCTACAACATTTTCAATCGCCACCACTTCGACGACCCCGACACCAACATCGCGTCGCCGACGTTCGGCAAGGTGATCAACCTGACCGGCGACGCGCGCCAGGGACAGCTGGGGTTGCGGTTCGAGTGGTAGCGGCGGGGTTGCGGGCGAGGCATCCCTCGCCCCTGCAACCGGAGGGGCCGGGCATGCCCGGCCCGCTCTACTGCCGGAACAGATTCCTCAGAATGAACAGCACATTCGCCGGGCGCTCGGCCAAACGGCGCATGTAGTACGGATACCAGGCATTGCCGAACGGGACGTACAGGCGCAGCCGGTATCCCTCCGCCACCAACTGCCGCTGCAAGTCCCGCCGGATGCCATAAAGCATTTGGAATTCGAAGGCATCGCGCGCGATTTTGCGCTCGGCCGCATAGGCCTTGGTTTCCGCGATCACCTGCTCGTCGTGCGTGGCGATAGCGGGATACTCGCCCTTATCCATTAGCAACTTCATCAGCTCAACGTAGCTGCGGTCCACGTCTTTCTTGTGCGCGAAGGCCACGGTGTGCGGTTCGAGGTACGCGCCTTTACAGAGGCGGACCCGAATGCCCTCGCGGCACAGCCGTTCCACGTCATGGCGGCTGCGGCGGAGATAGGCCTGGATCACCACCCCGACCGAGCCATACCGGGCGTGGAGGTCGTGGACGAGGTCGAGCGTGCGGTCCGTATACTCGCTGCTCTCCATATCGACCCGCACGAAGGTCTTCATCTGGGCCGCGCAGTTGACCAGCCGCTCCACATTGGCCTTGCACTCGTCGTAGGAAAAATCCAGACCGAACTGCGTCAGCTTCAGCGAGACATTCCCCTGAATGCCGGCGTCCCGGATGGCGGGGAGCACCCGGAGATAGACATCTCGCGCGGCGGCGGCCTCTTCCAGGGAAGTCACGCTCTCGCCCAGGTGATCCAGCGTCACCGTGATACCTTCCGCGTTGAGGCGGCGGCCAACGGCCAAGGCGTCGTCGAGCGTGGAACCGGCCACGAAACGGGTCGAAAGACGCTGGGCCAGGGAAGAGGTTTCCATCCATCTTCGCAACTGTTTTTGCCGCGAAAGAAACAGGAAGAAAGCGCGCACGATCTCAGACTAGCACCACGCGCGGATGGGTACCGGTGAATCCGGTAGCTTTACCGCTGACGAGCAGGTTTTTCTGCAACGTCACGCTAGTAGATCCCCTTCACCAGTCCGCCATCGACCGCGATCGACGCGCCGGTGATGTAGCTGGCGCGGCCGGAAGCGAGAAAGACCACCAGGTCCGCGAATTCTTCGGGCCGGCCGAGGCGGCCCAGGGCCGTCTGCTCCGCCCACCGCTCCTCGATCTGTTTCGGCTCGACGCCTTCCTTCTCCGCCATTGCCCGGCTGAGCGAAATGAGCCGCGCGGTGGCGGTGTAGCCGGGGCAGACGTTGTTCACCAGCACGTTGTAGCGTCCGTATTCGTTGGACAGGGTCTTCACCAGTCCACTGACCCCGGCGCGCACCGCGTTGGAGAGGATCAACCCCTCGACGGGCTGCTTGACCGTCACCGAGGTGATGGCGATAAAACGTCCCCACCGCCGCTGGCGCATCAGGGGCAGGGTCTCCTTGGCGAACCAGACCGTGCTCATCAGGTTGAGATCCGCGGCGGCGCGCCAGTCCGCGGGAGTGGTCTCCTCGAAGAGCCGGGCGGGCGGTCCGCCCGCGTTCGCCACGCAGATGTCAACCCCGCCGAACCTCTCGACGGCGGCGGCGACGAAACCCCGGACAGCATCGTAGGAGGCGACATCCAGCGCGCGCGCCAGGACTTCCGCGTCGACGAGCAGCGCAAGCCGGGCGTCGAAGTCCAGGCCGAGGGTGCCCTGGTCGTGCGGCTGCGCGAGGTACGCGTCGGCCATCGCCCGGAGCGAGAGCAGGCGCAAACGGTCAGCGGTCGGATGGATCAGCATCGGGTGACTCCTTCAGGATCGGGAAACGAGAGCGGGGAGGGCGCCAGGGCGCCCGACCCGCCCCCCGTGGTCAGGGGGCCGGCCGTGGCGATCAGCATGGGGCGTCCTCGGGGAGCGCGGCCTGGTAGTACGCGGCGCCGCGGATGTTCTCATGGCACCGCGGCACCGGCGGCGGCGCGGCCCCCTCGGTGAGGGGCAGACGGTCGAGGCCGTGCTTGAGGATCGAATCGACGTGCTTGTAGGAGCGGGCGCCAGCCGCGAGCGCCCGGGCGCACGCGGCGTCCAGGCGCTCGGGTCCGTACCGCTTCGCGAGGCGCATCAAGCCCAGACACGAGCGGTACCCTTGCTCCGGGTGGGGTCGGCTCTCGAGAATCGCGGTGGCCAGGGCGGCGACGCCCGGGCCGATCGTGCCGGCCCAGTGAATCAGCCGGGTGGGCGACCATTCGAGATGGGCCCGATGGGCCTTCGGCATGTGCGCGGGGAGCGGGGTGTAGCCGCCGCGCTGCGGACTCCGCACATGGAGCCACACGCGTTGCCCGTGGTGAAAGATCTCGACCAGCGCCGCGGTCAGGCAGACCTCGACGTCGCTCTGGACGAGGGGGTGCGGCACCGAGTAGAGGTGATGATCGACGTCGACGTGGTAGTCGATGTTGACGCGCGCCTTGAGCCATTCCGCGTAGACATACCGGTCCGAGGGCAGTGGGGTGAGCGCCGGACGGTCGAACCGCTCGAAGAGCGTGCGGCGGGACTGCCCGCCGTAGCCCTTCATCGGCCGGGCGTTCAGGTCCTCGAGGAGCTCGGCGATCCGCTCGTTCAGCGCGGCCAGCGTGAAGAAGGTCTCGTGCCGCAAACGCGCCAGGATCCATCGCTCGGCGACCAGGACGCCCGCCTCGACCTTCGCCTTGTCCCGCGGTTTCGCGGGCCGGGCCGGCAAGATCACCGTTCCGTAGTGCCGCGCCCAGTCGGCGTAGCTGCGCTGCACGCCCGGCTCGTAGCGGCAGGGATCGCTGACGCCGGTGCGTAGCTGGTCGGGGACGACGAGCTTCGACAGGCCGCCGAGGTATTCGATGGCGCGCGTGTGGCTCGCGAGGAAATCCGGCACACGCTGCGTCAGCGTCGCTTCGGCGTAGGTGTAGTTCGAGGCGCCGAGCACGGCGACAAACAGCTCGACGTCGATCGCTTCGCCGGTGCGGGGATCGACCAGGTGCGGATGCTGGCCGGCGTAATCGACAAACAGCTTCTCGCCGGCCTTGTGGACCTGCCGCATCGAGCACCGCTGCAGGGCGACCCAGCGCCGATAGTGCCCGCAGAAGGCCGAGTAGCGCAGGCCGTCTGGGTGCCCGGCCAGGTATTCCAGGTGCAAGAGCTCCAGCGTCACGCTCTCGCCGCGGAGTTCCGTGTGGATGTGGACCGGGTCGGGCAACGACCGCGCCGCCGACAGGGGCAGCTTCGGCCCCCACAGCGTCTCCTCCAGTTGGTCGTCGGTGAGACCGGTCACGGCCTCCCAGGTGAGGCCCTTGTGGGTCGCCCGGCTGACGACCGACGCGACGCCCCCCGCGCTCACGCCCACACTCCGGGCGGTCTCGCGGTGGCTCCGCTGCAGGGTCCACTTCAGCCGAAGAATCTCTCGAATCTGTCGCATGGGCAATCGCTCCGTGGCCATCGGGTACTCCGGGGGACAAGATGTCGCCGAAGCCGCGATGGTAGAACGACGCCCGACGTCACGGGCCAGTGATCACGAGGCCGTGGAATCAGTGATCACGATGCCTGGAACGGGTGATCACGATGCCGTGGAATAGGTGATCACGATGCCGTGGAATGAGTGATCACGATGCGCTGGAACAGGTGATCAAGATCGCGTGGCGCACGCAGCCCGGTTCACGGCATCGAGGGCGAGGGCCTGCATTGAGCCGAAGAGGTGCTCCCCAAGTGAGTTCGGAAGATTGGCAAGGCCGACCAGCGCCTGCCGAAGACCATCGAATTGCTGTTGGAAGGCTCGGTTGAGTGCCACGGCACTAGTATCCCACCACGTCCGGACGACGGTGCTATCTCGTCAGTGGATGTTCCTTGCGCGGTTGAGAGTTAACCCGGCGTGCGAGCAGCCACGAAGAAGAGGCGGTGGATGCCATCCATGTATACGGAATGAAGTGTCCTCCGTGTCTCACGAAGGGTATTCCGAGCACTGTCCGAGCTCAGAACCGGTCGCAGGACCTGCTCCGCCCGGCTTGATTCGGGTTTCAGCGGGTTCTAGGCTCGTACGCTCTTCTGGCGAACTGATATATAGGCTCGGGAAGATTCGGACCCACCACGTCCAAACCTCCTAGTACTACCGACGCGATCGGGCTTGTCTCATCGCGCTTGTCTGGGCAGCGTGGCCGTGAACAGACTCCTTTCGGCGTCTGATTCCAGCCGCAACTCTGGAGCGAGCCGGATCGCGCGTCGGACGCCCGTTCCGATGCCTCGGTACGGCAGTTCGTCCCCTTTGGTGGCGAATGAGGCTATCAGTGGGTTCCGCATGACGGACAC
>JAIQFU010000632.1 GCA_020073115.1 Terriglobia bacterium | reverse complement strand
TCGGCGGGCTACGATCCGGCCACGAACCGGCAGACGGGAATAAGCTATGATGCCAACGGGAACGTAACCGTGATCAACGGCGAGAGCGTAACCTGGAACGTGGAGAACCGCATCTCCGGGTGGGAGTACGACGCGTGGGGGAAGCGGGTGGGGACGCAGGTAGCGACCGGCGGCTTCACGCTGCCGGGCAACTATGCTGTGCGCACCCAAACCTGGGACTACACGCTGTACAGCGTGACGGGGCAGCGATTGGCGGTGGTGGAATGCACCACGGCGCCGCAAAGCGAGGCCGACTACAATTACACCGACCGCTGGGGGTCGTGCGGGACCAAGCAATTGGAGCCGGGGTATTTCGGCAGCCGCCCGCTGAAGGTGGTGGACCGGCTGGGCTCGGTACGGCGGCGTTGGAGCGTGCAGACCGGTTGGAGCGGTTCGGCGCAATCGTTCTACCCCTACGGCGAGTACAAGGAGTCCGGCGGTACGGAAGGAGTAGAGGCATTCGGGACATACCAGCGGGATTCCATGGCTGCGACCGGGGTGGATTACGCGATGCAACGGTATTACTCGCCGGGGGTGGGGAGGTTCTATAGCCCGGATCCAAGCACGGACGGTGTAGACTATGAGAACCCTCTGACCTGGAACGCCTACTCGTACGTCAACGGCGACCCGATCAATTTCAACGACCCGAGCGGGCTTGGCCCGGTGACGCTTCCGCCAATCGTGCCGGGAGTCAACTGCTCCACAGCGTTCATCAACTATGCCGGGCAGTTTGGCGTGACGATTCAGCAACTTTTCGACTCGGATACCGGCATCCTCGGCGTAATGAGCTACTTCGAGCAGAAGGGGAGCGGAACTTCGGGCGATCAGAGCGTCTGGGCCGCGCTGGACTGGACGTTCCTGAATCGGTGGGACCTTTCCGCGAGCGACAAGGCTTGGTTCTATGGCCCGAGCAACATTCCAACGAGTCTTGCGGCCAGCGTGACGACGGGAAATTCCCGGAGCCAGGTGTTCACGAGTAGCGGCCAGTTACAAGCAGGATTCACGACCCAACTCATGAATATCCTGACCGGATCGCCCGATTCGTCGCAATGCGATGGGTTGGCGGTCGCCTTCGACACGGCGATGGGAACGATTCGCGCTCACGACCATGACCCGATACCTGGACTGGGTTATTTCCCAAATCCGGTACCCGGCGCTCTCCAGTTCGCTTCAAATGGAGCGTTGCCGAGCGTCGGCCGGTACGTCACCCAGACAGTTGTGGCGACAATGACCGACAGGGGTAACCTCTGGACATTCTATGGAGCCACATACAATCCTCCTCCACCGGTGAGACGCCCGCCGAGACGCCCGCCGATGCCGCCCGGCCGACCGAGGCGTCCACTATGATCCGATGGCTGGGTCTCTGTTGCCTCGTTGCGGCCACGTCGTATCTTGCTGATGACGTGAAGACGGTGCGGCAACTCCAACAGGAGGCGCGCAAGGAGCAGTCCTCGCAGTCGCGAGGAGCGGGCGGTAACAGCGGGTTGAAACTGACCGTTGCGGCTCCAAGCCCCGTGGCCTGCCCCAATCCTGCCGCGGTTGACATCTTCAAGCATTACATCGCATATCAGAGGACAGAAGAATCTGATCCTTTGAAGGGTCTATCAGTTCTGCACACTGAAGTCTGGATGCGCGGGCCCCTGACCGGATTCTACATCGAAGACAAACTGAATGGATTCGCCCCAAATATCCGGATGGCATACTTGTTCGGTGAGGACGGCCTTCAGGGCGGTGGCACGTGTCCAATCGAGAAGGATTGGAGGATGTGCACCGCGGGGTCTGCTGGAGCCGAATACGCTACCAATGTGGTGCAGGCCTGTACCGCCCAGATAGACTTGCGCACCATACCAGCATGGGTGCCGTCGCCTGACGATCAACAGAAGCGCCAAGTAGCCGCTCAACTTCGCCGCGAGATTGAGGCCGAGTGGCCAAACGCTCAGGAGATCGTTGTCCGGGACTTCAACCTTCAGGACCCACAGATTACGTTCTACGTGAAAACGCCGGAGGGGGAGTACTTCCAGGGTTGTGCGTTCCACGCCAAACGCGAGCCGCCTTGCGAAGGCTGGCACCTGTTCGGGCAGGCGCTCATTTCGAGTATCCGTAAGTGGATCTTTGAGAAACCCTATCGGTTGAAGTGACGTCCTTATCGCGCATCGCCGCCCGGACCTTGGCGGCAGATGCGGATGCGGCAGCGGCCGGAGCAACAGGCATTGTCGGCTCGCGCGGCGCTCCTCAGGAACCAAGCCGCAGCCAGGGCGCGCGTGCAGGCGATCAGAACCGTCGCTACTATCAGCCACTCCTCCGCCACACCCGCATGCGGCAGGTGGGCGAGCAGTACTGGCGGTCGCTTCTGCCGGCGCTCAGCAGGAACCACCTTCCGCACCCCGGCGCCGGGCACCTCGCGCACCGGATGATGCCGGTGGGGCGGATGAGCTTCATCGCTTATCCCGGTGCGAGCCACACCTATCAATACGACGACATGGGCCGGCTGAGCACGATGGACAACGGCGACACGGCGCGCGCCACCTACGGCGCCGCGGGCGAGATGCTGACCCTGTGGATGAACGGCGCCGGCACGGAGACCCGCACCTATAACAGCCTGCTGCAAATGACGCGGCAGCGAACGGTGGGGGATGACTACCTCCACACCGTCCTGCTGGACATGGAAT
>JAIQFU010000631.1 GCA_020073115.1 Terriglobia bacterium | reverse complement strand
GAGCTCGCTATACTGGTTGTAGTACCCGTTGCCTTTGAAGGGCGTGATGGTAGCGCCGTAAATCCTGATATTCTTCGCGTGCGCTTTGGTGATAAACTGCTTGTAGGCCTTAATGAGGTTGTTGGCATTTCGCAAATCACAGTCCACGCGCGCGGGAAATTCGATCCGCCCAGGTGGTTCTGGGGTGATGCCAGCGCTACTGAACCCACCCATGTAACCTGACTTCCCGACCCGAACATTCTTGTCGACCATGATCGAGAGCTTCCACACGAAATCTCCGCGGGCCCATTGCGCAATGGCATGTCCGGCCTCGTGAATCGCGCGCAGTTCTTCCGGCGTCCGCCAGCGCCGCCAGCCGGGCGCCGAGCCCTGGAGAGCCCGGCGTTCGGCGGCGTTTCCGGCAAGGTACACCACAACGGAAGCTTCGAGACCGGCAATTACGTGCACGGTCTCCGCCGTCACGCTGCAGCTCCTACTGTGAACGTGGGATCGCCTGCAGCGTAGTTCACACCTGGGAAGCTGATAGAGCAGTGCCCAACCTGGAGTTCCCCGTTCCTCCACGTGATCCTGTAACTACGCTGGCCGACTCTGCCGGCGAGCTCGGGCCTATCCCGCCGGATGCGAGCCTCGACTGCGGCGGCCCAGGACTCGACCACGTGCACTGCGGGCGCCACGATCTCGGGGTTGGTGAAATGCTCTTCGGCAAGGACCGCCGCCAACGTGGGCCGATTGAGCGAACCGTCCAACAATACCTCCCGTTCCTCCAGCGCCAGGGCCTTCGCCTCGAGGCCCTTGGCTTGGTTGAGCAGTTCCCGCGAGCGCGGCGCCAAGTAGCCCGCGTTGATGTCGCCTGTGGCCTCCATCGGATTGCACTCCTCGATCGGCGCACCCGTTATATAGCTGCCGGTCCACCGGCCGTTCCGCTGCGCGAGTAAGATGGTGGAGTCGTACGTGATACCCTGCAAATCCGACAGCTTCCGCAGAAGGGGTTCGCAGCGTTTCAGAATGTCGACGGCGTCCTGCCGGCACTTCGCCGCACTGGCGCGCAGTTCGCGGGCCTCGATTTTGAAGCGCTCCTGGATCGCCTTCACACGGCGCTGGCGAGTGATGGCGATGGCCTCCTCCGCGGCGGCGACCTCGGTCTGTCGTTGCGCTACACGGGCCGCGGCATCTTCGATTCCGGCAGTGCCGTCTACGACGCCCTCGGCAGCAGCATGCCGGATGGCGTCGAGGTCCAGGATCTTCTGGCGGCGCTTCCCGGTAAGATCGGATTCGATCTGAAAGAGCCGGATGATCTCCGTCTTTGCCGCCTCGGTGGGCGACGGTGTCTGAACGTTGTTGAACATATGCTTTCTCCTCTTTTTGTTTGAAGTCGGGCCGGGCGACCACCCGCCCTGACCACCCAATTAAGTGACTCTAAGTAAAGACGTTGTGCCGACTTTCTAGCCGCAGCCAATAGCGCCCAGCCAGGTCCCCAGAACCGATCAGCATGGCCGCCACACGCCGCCTTCTGCGCGTTCTGGGCCAACAGGGCGCGCAGAATCAGGCTGCCGGTGTCTTCCCTGCGGTGACGGTGGGCGCGGCGTTCCGGGCGCGACGGCGGGCTTCCGCTGCCCTCCGCGCGCGGGTATAGACTTCGTGGACGTGGTCGCGGAACAGACCGCTCTCGGAATCGAACAACCATTTCATGGCCTCATCGATCCGATCCGCGATTCCCGCCAGCACGGTCACCTGGAGCAATTGGGCGTGCTCACGCGCGTACTGGATCACGTCCCGAAGATCAGGAAAGTAGATCTCGCCGGGATAGTCGCCGAGGTCAACCAGCGCCATATACGGATAGGGCGCCCTCTCGGTCGCCGCACGGTAGATAGTGATGTTGAACCCGGCTCCCATCCCGGCGGACATTGCCTCCGAGGGCAGGCAGCAGTGCCAGGCGTAGTCCTTCGCTTCGTGTGCAGACGACTGGCCCACGGCCGTCCAGGTCAACTCCGGCGTCTGCTGCGGCAGTTCAATCGGTTCGATGACGCCGCTGGCGTATTTGTAAGTGTTCATCGGTTCCTTTCCCCGCGCTGTTCTCCCGCGACGTTTCTCTTCCTTTCGCCATGTAGAACCGTCGCGGCTGTGATGCGGCCAGGACGTCCGGTGACGCCCTGCTGTTGGAAGAGCCGGTTCAGCCCGGCCGCTTTCCATTCCGCCCAGGAGTTGGCCTTCGAGCACCAACCCATCTCATGGAGCAAGCGGTCCCGAACCTTCCACGGTTCCCGCAGGCTCCGCTCCATTTCCAACAACACGCTCTGGGGAACGGGTTCGCCTTCCACTCGCCGCAACTTGTAGCGCATGGGGACAGCGGCCCCGTCCAGATAACGGATGGGCAGACCGTCCGATCCGAAAACGCGTAGCGCCTTGCGAACTTCCGGCCCGTCCAGATCGCTCCAAAGTCCGATGGTAGTGTCGCCGTCCAGTTTCCGTCCCGTTATGTCCTTTTGTTTCAGGTCAGCCAGCGTGGCTTCGATATCAGCTGCCCCCGTTTTCAGACTAACGATGTAAGAGCCGCCTTTTGCCGCCAGCTTCACGGCCTCTGGGGTATCCAGGCCGCTCCACCCCTTCAGGTACACCTCGCGGCAGGAGAAGAAGCCGTCGGCGCCAACCTTGCGCTTCCTGATCTTCTCCGCGAGCTCGCGGGCCGCCCGGAGTTGCGGCGTCACCACGCAGGAGTAAACCCGCTTTGAGTGCGACTCCAAATAGTCGCACCACGCCGCGGCCTTCCTGGCGTGTTCCAGCGAAACGGTGTCGGCGCTGCCCCTGCCCGCCGCCCATTCCGCCAGCTCGAACAGGACCGACAACGCCGGCATCAGCTTCCGATACTTGCTCAGGTGTGAAACGAGCGCGGGATGGAGTTCGTCGCCGCGCACCTTCACCTCGAGTTCCGCGAGCCATTCCACGAACAGTTCCTGTGCGTCCGGCGCATAGCGGAACCGCATCGGAGTTTCGGCGTGCAGCTCCACCAGCTTGGCGAACACCAGTGCCGCCCGCTGTTCCGAGGCCGCATCCGGTGCCCGGTCTACGTATTGCCAACCGGGATCGGTTTCCGGCCAGACCAGCAACTGGAAACGCTGGATCAAACCGTCGTTGCTCGGCCCATCTTCGAGCGCCTCTGTTAAATAGGAACGAAGCCGGCCGGGTTGGATGCCGCCCAACATGGACATGCAACACGCTTCCACGTGAATGGTGCCGCGGCCGATGCGGTCAATCGTGTGGCCGGTGTCGCCGTTCCAGGCTTGCAGGCAAAATGCGCGCTCGCCCTCGCGGCCGGCCCGGTCCAACTGACTCCACCACCCGGTCAGCTCATCCCGGATGACCAGGATGCCCGCCGGGCTCTCGCTCATGGTCTGGTGCATCGCTTCGAAGGTGGCGTCATTTACAATCAACCGCCGCTGCGTTGGTCCCTCCGGCTCGTCCTCGGGCCGGTCAGGCGCCGTCTTGCCCTTCTTGGCGTTGGCCTTGTACTGCTCCTTCCAGGCCGCGCGCCGGAGTTCGAATTCCTCTTTATCGCGGTCGTATTGGTCGAGCGCTTCCTCGTGCTGCTGCCGCCACTCGGACTGAATCTGCTGTAGCGGACGGGTTGCAGCTTGAATGACTGGCGACTTCATAAATCCCGGAGGCGCGATGATGCCACCCCAAAGATTGGGCACCACCACCCACCCGGTGTCGTTCGCCTTCGGTTGGATGACGGCCCGACGGTTCACCGCGCCGGCGAGACACAGCATCGTCACCACGGCTGGGTAATCCATCGGGACCTGCATGCGCTCTGTCACGTCCCGCACGAGGGGACGGAACAGAGCGGGGAGAAGCTCTTCGGAAAAGGGCTGCACGGGCGGAAGCTCGCTTTGAATTGGCTCCGGCTTCGGCCAATCGTCAGCCGCTTCCACGCGCGTCGCCCGGCGTTTGGGTTCTTCATCTGCGATGCTCCACCGCGACCGCAATGCCGTTAGGGATGACGCGTCCAGTGGCTCAGCAGCTTCGACGGCTTCACGGAACTGATCGTGCGTGCCGCCCGCGTCGCGCCAGTCGGTCACATCGCCTTTCGTTGGGAGATCGGACAACTCCACGACGCGGATGGAAGCGGCCTCGGACAACAACGCCGTGGCCACAGCCAGCGCGTGCTTCCTGCCGGGATCGTCGTTGTCGGGAAGGATGACGACGTGGCGGTTCCGAAAATAGTCCGCCCATCCCGCATACAGATGACTCTCGCCGGAGCCGCCCGGATTGCAGGAAGCCACCAGCCCCCAGGACTCCAAGGTGTGAACGTCCTTCTCACCCTCGGGGAGGTAGACCGTCTCCGCGCTTAACACCTTCGGGAGCCGGTAAGGAACCCGTGGGCAGTCGCGGAATCGATACTCCGCGCCGTCATAGTCAACCTGGTCGCTTGCCCGTTTCCAGTTTGAATACACTCACTGCTTTCATCAGGCTGCCCGCCTGTTCCATCAACCCCAACACGATTTCCTGCCGCCCCTTCGCCAGATCCGCATGGGTGAACGGGTCGTATAGTCCCGGCGCTTGTGGC
>JAIQFU010000090.1 GCA_020073115.1 Terriglobia bacterium | reverse complement strand
ATCCGGCAGGCCGCCCTACCAGCGGGGATCGCCGGAATCGGCAATTCGTTCACGGATGCCGCACGGGCGCGCCGCTGTCCGCATTCGGGTTCGGGGGGAGCGGCGCCGGTCCGGTCCGGCGAGGCAGGGATGATGGGGGCTCGGCGAAACGCCCAGGGGGGTCGCCGGCAAACATCGACCGGCGCCGCACAACAGAGGCGCAGCCCGGTTCCCATATGGCTGGCTGCCTTGAGCGCGACGCAGTGCCTTGCCACCCGCAACGGCGAGGACCACGCGGTGAGCTGGGATTGCATCTCGGGCAGGGCGGTTTATACCAATGCCGGGGCGGATACGGAGACGATTGAGCCTTTGGGCGTGAGTCTCCGTGGGGGGCAGACGCTGGCGGTGTACTGGATGCCTGGAGAGACGGGCTACACGGTGGAGATCTATGGGCAGCAGTGAGGTTTGGGGGAGTTGGCGGCGGAGGAGAGCCATGAGAGCGGATTGCGACATTCTGTCGGAAATGCTGAAAGGTTTGCAGAAGACGGTGCTCGAGGAAGTGTCCGCGGCGAGAGATTCTTCCCTTGCCCCCATCCGACCCGACCCGGGGGAACTGCTTCTGGCCGAGTTGCGGATGCGGCGGGAGCGCCTCAGAAATCTGCTTCGTCTGATCAATGAGGAAGCGCGCCTGGAGGAGGGATTCACGCGCAATTCGCGGGGGCGTCACCAATGCCGGCGGAGTTCCGCCGGCGCAGGCAGCCACATTCACTCGCGCTGCTAGGGTGACGTTTCGGCAACAGCTTCGGCGGCAAAGCTGGATCGGACAATGTTCTTGCCGGCGCGACTGCCGCAACAGAAAACCCCCAGTGCGCTGGGATCCGGTGGAGTGGGTCTCCGGCCGTATCCCGGGGGACCCACCGTCGTCCTTGCCGGCGTTCTGCGAAGAATGCCGGCCGGGACACGGCGAAGACCCAAGCTAAAAGCTTGCGGCCAACTCTCCGATCTCCGCATCTCTAATGACATGAAACATTGGGTGGCGCTGGCGGGAGCATTGTGCCTCGCCTTCAATCTGGCGGCGCAAAAGGCGCCGCGGGCCAAGGCGGAAATGAAGGATGCGAAGGGCCAGCCGGTGGGCGAAGCTACCCTGACCCAGACGCCGCAGGGCGTACGTATCGCATTCAATCTAAAGGATCTGCCTCCGGGCGAGCACGGCCTGCACATTCACGAAGCAGGCAAGTGCGACGCGCCGGATTTCAAGACCGCCGGCTCGCACTTCAACCCCGCCGGCAAGCACCACGGCAGCCTGAATCCGCACGGCGAGCACGCCGGCCACCTCGGCAACCTCACGGTGGGCCGGAACGGAACCGCCCGCACGGCGGTGATGGCCAAAGCGGTGACGCTCGAGCCCGGGGACAATTCGCTCCTGAAGGAGGGCGGCTCTTCGCTCGTACTGCACGCCGACAAGGACGACCTGAAAACGGACCCCGCGGGCAATGCGGGCGCGCGCATCGCCTGCGGCGTCATCCAGAAGCAGTAGCGCCAGGCCGCTTCCGGCCGCGGCGGCGCAGAATCCGCTCGGTCGTGGAGACCCGGTCTGTGGAAAACTGCCGGACGGCGCCGTGGAGGTACGGGCGGAACTCGCGCAGCGAATACCGGAGGTACCCGACTTCGCGGATCTCCGCCAGGCTCTTCCCAGCCAGCGCATATTCTCCGGCAACTCCCGCATGGCGGCCAGGGCCATAACCGAGGAGAGTTGCACGACGGACCGTCCCTGGTCGGCGGCTTCCTGCTGCAGATCCCGCCATTGGCTAAATAGCCGGTCGACCGGCATGGCGGCGCCGGTGAGGTGGGACGCCTCCCGGCGGATCTCGGCCCATTCGGCGCGCAGCGAGGGGACGTCTAGTGGGGGCGTGTTCACCGTTTCGGCCAGCCTGCCGGCGGTACGTTCCAAGCCGTCGAGCAGTTGATCCACGGTTTGAAACTCGCGGCCCGGTTCCAACAGCCCTTCCTTTTGCAGCGCCCCGGCCATTTCGCCGATCAACTCGCGCCCCGCCCCGGCGAGGTCCGCCAGAGCGGCCAACACCCAGACCGGCGACGCGCGGAACGATGCAATGCCGGCTAGTTCCACCACGTTGCCGGCGGCGCGCCGGATCAGAAAATCGGAGGGAATAGCTTCGGCGCCGGCGGGATATGCCCCTTCGATCTGGCCGACCTGCTCGATGAGGAACCGCAGGGTCGAATCGACCAGGGACTGGTAGAGCCGGGAGCGCCGCACGCGGGCAGGCAGCAGGACATCGCCCACCTCGCGCGCCGCTCCGCCACCGAGCCCGGTGAGGGACCGCAGCAGCCGTTCCGGGATGGAATAGAGATAGCCCGTGAGCCGCTCGCGATCCATGGCACTTTGATCTTAGCCGAACGGGTGGGCAATTCGGGGGCAACGGTGACAAGGGCAGGGAATTCGGGAATTCGGTGACAGGCCACGAAACTCCCAAACGGCGGGAGTTTCGCAGCCAGCCACCGAATTGCGGCGTCTATTTCAACGGCACGTGGATGGCGGTCAGCAGGTCTTCGGGGCGCGTGAACTGCGGAGAGTTCAGGTAGACCTCAAAGCAGGGGGCGTCGCGCAGGTCGCGGCCGCTCTTCGGGAGCCAGGCGCCGAACACCAACTGATATGTGCGGCTCAGGTTCTCGTAGGGGCCGCGGTGGCTGATGACGGCGTACTCCCCGCCGGCGATTTCGGTGACGCCGATCTCTCCCTCGGGCTGCACCGGGCGATTGAGGGCGATCGCGGCATCGTAGCGCAATTTGTCCGGCGGCGTGATCTGCGGGTCGTCGTAGGAGATACCGATGAACCGCGTGCTCGGGCCCAACAAGCCCCGGGGACCGGCCCACCCGCAGAGCCTGCCCCATGCGGCGTGGACCCCTTCGTACGGGCCGACGTGGCGCACGAAAGCGATGCGCTGCGGTTGCAGGGTTTTGATCTCGACCGGCGGCGGGTCGCCGTAATCGGGAGGATGGTAGCCGGAGGCGTCATCGAAATGAACGCCGGAGGGGGAATCGGGCGCGTCCTGGCGGGCGGCGCGGAATTGTGAAGGCGGCACTCCAAACATAGCGTGAAAGGCCCGGGTGAAGGCCTCGTGCGACTCGTACCCGGCGTCGAATGCGACGTCCGTTACGGTCCGGTTCTGGAGCTTCAAGGAGTGTGCGGCGCGCTCGAGGCGCAGGCGGCGGACGTGCTCCTGAACGGGTTCGCCGACCAGACCGCGGAAAACGCGATGGAAGTGGTAGGGCGAGAAGCAGGCGACGCGGGCCAGATCGTCCAGATCGAGGGCGTCGTCCAGGTGAGCCTGAATGTGTAAGAGGGCGCGGAGGATGCGCTCCTGATAATCGGCGGCGGTCGCGGTCCTCATATGGTCTGGCGGCGGCGCCGCTCCGCCCCCCATGCCACGAAAATCAGGATGGCCGGGTAGATGGCGTAATCGACGCCGATTTGGGTGTAATACTGCGCGGCCGTCATCTTCATGGGGCCGTAGGCGAACATGGGATAATCGCAGACCAGGTTGACGGCGGCCCAGAGAAAGCCGAGCGGCGCAGCTTCGGCGAGCCGCGGGGCCGAGGTCCGGAAGTAGGCATCCTGGAGTACGACCGCGGCAACGCACAGCACTACGGCCATCAACCCCTCGAACAAGGAGGGATTGGCTTTCTTGAGCGGGAAGGCGAGGAACGAGAGGGCGAAGGGCGCGAGCCAACTCAGGAAGCCCAGCCCCAATGCCCGCCTCCAGTGTGCGATCGGCATAACAGGACTGATGGTAGCCCGAGGTGAGGGGGAACGCTTGATGGATTTTGCGGATTGCGAAGACCGGGAGCCGGCCGGGCATACCCGTGCCCGGCCCCTACACGGGCGAGCCTTTCGCAGGCGAGACATGCCTCGCCCGAAAAGGCCTCTACACGCCCCTCTGGTGCAGGTTCAACGGATCACTTTCCACAGCAGGAACAGCAACCCCGCGGCAAATCCGGCGCCGGCTTTATACTCCTGGTTCCTTAGATAGAGTTGAAGCCGGAAAGGATTCGGGGTTTTCCGGAACGGGCCAAGATGCGGCCACAGGGCGGGAACGCGCGCCGCGTAAGCGGCGTAATCGGGAAACAGACGGCGCAGATGCTGCTCCTCGTTCTGGATTACCGGCAAGTAGATGAAGAGGAAGACTGCCGCGAAGAGGGCGCCGAGCCCGAGGCTGCGGGCGGCTGCCACCAGCCCGGCGGCCACCACCAGGGTCCCCAGGTACAAAGGGTTGCGGGTGAAGGCGTAGGGGCCGCCAGTGGCGAGTTCGCGGTTCTTGGCGAGGCACCCCGCCGCCCAGGCGCGCAAGGCCAGGCCGGCAACGGAAATCGGGCCTCCGATGGCCAGCGACAGCGCGGTGGGATGCGAGAAGCAGGCGAACACGGCCACCAGCAGAAAGCCGCTGGGGACGCGCAGCCTGGCCACCGCGTCGGCGTAGGGCTTGGGAAAAAAAGGCATCAGGACGTCTCACCGAGAATGCCGCGCAGGAGCTCGAAAACCTCGCCGGGCGAGACCTGGCGCATGCTGTCGTCAATGGCGTTGCGGCGCTGGTACGTGGTGGCCGCGGAGGGGCTCCGCAGAACTCGCAGCGACACGCCGCAAGGGCCGTTGCGGGCGGGATCGGTGGGGCCGAAGATGGCCACGCCGGGTTTGCCGAGCGCCGCCGCGAGGTGCATCGGGCCGCTATCCACGCCCACCACGGCGGCCGCCTGCCGGGTGGCGTAGATCAGGCCGGGGAGGCCGGAGCGGTGGACGATGGCGTTTTCGATGGGGAGATCGGACGCGGGGGGAACGTCCAGTACGAGCGGAACGCCGAGTGCGCGGAGTTGCGCGGCAAGGGAGGCGAAGTATTCCAACGGCCATTGCTTGGAGCGCCACCCGGCGAGGGGGGAGGCGAGGACGAAGGGGGCGGGGGGCAGGGTGGCTTCGGGGGCGCCGGGGGGTAGAGGAAAGAGGGGCCGCGGATGAACGCTTCCCGCAGCCGCGGCTCGGTTCGGTTCAGCGGTCACCAGCGCCAACTCCAGGTTGCGGTCTACCACATGTGCGGAGGCGGTGACGATGCGGCGGGTGTAGAAGAGGGCGGCGGGACGCTCACGGCACCGGTCGAAACCCACCGCGGTTTGAGCGCCGGAGGCGGCCACGACCAGGGCGGATTTCATCAGGCCCTGGAAGTCGATCGCAACGTCGTAGCTTTCGGCGCGGAGGTCGCGCCAGCTTTGGAGCAGGTTGCGGCGGCGCAGAAGAAGCACCCGGTCTACGTATGGGTTACCCTCCAGCAGCGGCGCCCATTTCGGTTCCACCACCCACGTGAGGCGCGCGGCGGGGGAGTTCTGTTTGAGACGGGCCACGGCGGGAAGGGCGTGAATAATGTCGCCCATAGCGCCCAGCCGGACCACCAGAATGCTAGCGGGCGTGCCTGCGGCGTACATGCTCGATCAGTTCCCGGCGGCGGCGCGCATCGGCGCACTCCAGGCGTGCGCATCGTATAGGCTGGAGGCAATCGATAAGAGGTTCCAGATCTCGGTTCCCGGCGGCAACCACGTAGTCTACCACGCGCAGCGCGGCGGCCAATTCCGCGCGGGCGCGCTGCCCGAGCAGCCCGTCCTCCAGGGGAAGAACGACTACCAGCAAGGGGGCGGCGTGTTCCTTGATTGCGCTCAGCTCGCGGGCGTGTTCGGCCCGGAGGACATCGAAGTAGCCGGCGGCGATGGCCAGCCGGGCGGGGAGTTGGCGCGCGGCGGCGAGTGTCAGGATCTTGCTTCGTGTGTCCACGCGGGGGCGGATTCCTCCAGGAGCTGAAGAGCAGCGGCGGCGACGGTTTCGGGGGTGACGCGCGTCATGCAGCGGTGGTCGATGGGGCACTCGCGCAGCAGGCAGGGGCTGCATTCGGCATGTTCCCGCACCACGCGCGCCAGAGGACCGGTGGGGCCGGTGGTGGAGTCGTCCGTAGCGCCGAACACGGCCACGGTGGGGACGCCCAAGGCCGAAGCCACGTGCATGGCGCCGGAATCGTTGGTGAGGAAGAGACGGCAGGCGGCGGCGAGATCGATAAAGGCGCCCAGCGTGGTTTCGCCGGCGAGGTTGCGGGATTCGAGTCCGAGTTCTTGCAGATGGCTGGCGACGGTTTCGCACAGAGGGCGCTCGCCTGGGGAGCCGAACAGAAGGAAGACCGCCGGCGAGTCCCGCGGATTCGCTTCGCTGGACCGGCGAATCGCCTGTCCCACGTGGGCGAAGCGCTCGGGGAGCCAGCGCTTGGCGTTGCCGTAAGCGGCGCCGGGGCTGATCCCGATCACCGGTCCGGCAATGCCCGTGGCCGCCAACCGGCGGGCGCCGGATGCGCGCGCTTCGGCGAGTCGGGCGAGGCGGATCGAGTCGCCCGCCGGGAACCGTTCCATCAGGCCGGCGCGCCGCAGCAGTTCCAGGTAATAAAAGCGTTCGTGGCGGGGAATATCGCCAGGTTCGGGCACGGGTATGCGGTGTGTCAGAAGCGGGCCGCGGCCGTCGCGGTGGTAGCCGATCCGGACCGGGATGTCAGCCAGCCAGGCCATCCAGGCCGCATCGAAGGCATTCTGAAAGAGGAGGGCGGCGTCGAAACGCTCGTCCCGAAGCCGCGCGGCGAAAGCGCGCCGCTCGCCGAGGCTTTTCGGGGCGGGGTAGGGGATGACCCGGTCGATGCACTCCTCGCGGGCGTAAAGCTCGGCCAGCGAAGGCCGCGCCACGACGGCGAGGTGGGCCCGGGGAAGGGCATCCCGCAGCGCGCGAAGGGCGGGGAGCGACATCACGGCGTCCCCCAGCCAGTTCGTCGCGCGCACCAGGACCTTCTCCAGCGAGGACGGGTTCAGAGCCACTGTATCCAGAATAACAGGGGCACGCGGATTGCCCTCACCAACAGAGACGCCGCGGGCCGGGCATGCCCGGCCCCTACGTTGGGAGGGTGCACGGTGAAATACAAGGTCACATTTCGCAAGCGGTTCACGCCCAAAGGCGAGCCGGCGGACGATCCGAAGTCCCTGGTGTCGACAGAGGACGGAGTCATTGAGGACGCCGAGTTCATCCAAATCATCGAGCCGGCGGGTTTGGGAACGGCCGAAGACCTGAACGCGGGAACCGGGTCGCAGGAGAGCAACGACAACGGCTTCCTCGGATTCGGCACGGAGACGTGGGTTTATGACGTTGCGGAAGGGCGCGAAGAGGAGTTCAAGGCCGCGCTGGCGGAGAGCGAGGTAGTGCTGGATTTCGAGGAGACGCCCGACGAATCGTTGACCACCTGACATCCTGTACCCTGAAAGTATGGGGTTCAGTTTAAGGGTGAACTACCGGCCCCGGGGGGACCAGGAGACCGCCATCCAGGAGCTCACCCGGGGGGTGCGCGACGGGGAACAGCACCAGGTTCTGCTCGGCGTCACGGGGTCGGGCAAGACTTTTACCATGGCCAAGGTGATCGAGGCCGTGGGGCGGCCGTCGCTGATCCTGGCGCACAATAAGACGCTCGCCGCGCAGCTTTACCACGAGTTCAAATCCTTCTTTCCGGACAACGCGGTCGAGTACTTCGTCAGCTATTACGATTATTACCAGCCGGAAGCCTACATCCCTTCGAGCGACGTCTACATCGAAAAGGAAGCCACGATCAACGACGAACTGGATAAGCTGCGGCTCTCCGCCACGAAATCGCTCTTCGAGCGGCGGGATTGCGTGATCGTGGCGAGCGTGAGCTGCATCTACGGGCTGGGATCGCCGGAAGCCTACTACGGCATGCTGCTCATGCTGGAAAAGGGGCAGAAGATCTCGCGGAATCAGATTCTTTCCAAGCTGGTGGAGATCCTGTACGAACGCAACGACGCCGACTTCCGCCGCGGAACGTTCCGCGTGCGCGGCGACGTGATCGAGGTCTATCCGACCTACGACGATTACGCCTACCGGATCGAACTGTGGGGCGACGAGGTGGAAAGCCTCTCGCAAATCGATCCCCTGCTGGGACAGGTGAAGCAGACGTACGTGCGGTTGCCGATTTACCCCAAGACGCACTACGTGATGTCGGAGGAGACCAAGGTCAGCGCCATGGACAGCATCCGCGAGGAGCTGCGCTGGTGGCACGGCGAGCTGGAGAAACAGGGAAAGCAGATCGAGGCGCAGCGGCTCTACCAGCGAACCATGTTCGACCTGGAGATGATCAAGGAAATCGGCTACTGCCACGGCATCGAAAATTACTCGCGCCACTTTTCGGGGCGGCTGCCGGGGGAGGCTCCGCCGACCCTGCTGGATTACCTTCCGAACGATGCGCTGATGTTCCTCGACGAGAGCCACCAGACCGTTCCGCAGCTCCACGGCATGTACCACGGGGATCGTTCGCGCAAGGAAGTTCTGGTGGCCCACGGGTTCCGCATGCCGAGCGCGCTCGACAACCGGCCGCTGACTTTCGAGGAGTTCGAGCACCGGGTGAGCCAGGTGGTCTACGTGTCCGCCACGCCCGGGCCGTACGAGCTGACGAGGTCCGCGGGGGTGGTGGTGGAACAGATCATCCGGCCCACGGGCCTGGTGGACCCGAGCGTCGAGATCCGGCCCGTGAAGGGCCAGGTGGACGATTTGCTGGGCGAGATCCGAAAACGCACGGAGGCGAACCAGCGCGTTCTGGTGACGACCCTGACCAAGCGCATGTCGGAAGACCTGGCCGAATACTATTCCGAAGTCGGCGTGCGCTGCCGGTATCTCCATTCGGAGGTGAGCACGCTGGACCGCATCAGAATCCTGCGCGACCTGCGGCGCGGCGAGTTCGACGCGCTGATCGGGATCAACCTGCTGAGGGAAGGGCTGGACCTGCCGGAGGTTTCGCTGGTGGCGATCCTGGATGCGGACAAGGAAGGGTTTCTGCGATCCGCCGGTTCGCTGATCCAGACCATCGGGCGCGCGGCGCGGCACGTGGAAGGGCACGCCATCCTGTACGCGGACGTGATGACCGACAGCATGCGGAAGGCGCTGGACGAGACCGCGCGGCGGCGGCGCACGCAGGTAGAGTACAACGAGCGGAACGGGATCACGCCGCAATCCATCGTGAAGCCGATCGACATGAGCCTGGTGGCGGTGGCCGAGGCCGACTATGTCACGGTGCCGCTGGAGGAAGACGAAGACGTGGACGCCCTGACGCCGGAGCAGCGCAGCCGCTTCATCGCCGAACTGGAAGAGAAGATGCGCGAGGCGGCGCAGAAATTCGAGTTCGAGAAGGCGGCGCAGCTCAGGGACCGGGTGAAAGCGTTGAAGATGGCGGCGGCGGGGTAAGTATCGCCGGTGGTTGAGGGAGGCAGAGCAAGAACCGGCGGCAAAAAACGACCACCGGCGGTACTCAGGGCTGGAACATCGAGATCCCCGCCACTCCCGCGTCGCCGGCGGTCATACAATCGCCTGCGTTATTTTCGGTGACGCCGCCCAACGCCAGGACCGGAATACCCACCGAACGCGCGGCTTCCTGCAATCGCTCCAAACCTAGAGGGGGCCCGTAATCAGGCTTCGATGCGCTGGGAAAGATCGGGCTGAAGACGGCGAAATCGGCGCCTTCGGCCTCGGCGGCGCGAAGTTCTTCTATCGAGTGGGTGGACACGCCGATCAGAAAGCCGCGCGGTGTGACCGCGCGCAGTGCGGCAGGGGCGATGGAATCGCCGGGGAGATGGACGCCGTGAGCGCCGCAGGCCAGCGCTACGTCGGCGCGCGAGTTCACCAGGATGCGGCTTCCGTGGGGATTCGGGAGCGCCAGGATGCGCTTCACGAGGCCGCACAGTTCGCGTGCGGAGAGATCTTTTTCCCGCACCTGAATCAGTTCCACACCGTTCTCGAGGGCGCGCGCTACGCATCGGAGCAGCGGCTCGGCCCCGCCGGCCGCGCGGCGGCCGGTGATGTAATACCGCAGCATCAGAGGGGCTCGTAATAGCGTTCGCCGGCGCAGGAACGGCAGAGGACGCGGCCTTCCCGAACCAGTTCCCGCTTGAGGCTGATGCCTTCGCCGCATTGGGCGCAGATGGCGCGCGGGGCTTTGAAGCCGGGAATATCTTCCGGCGGCAGATTGACCCGAACCCACTGAATGTCGAACAACTCGGCGTCCGGCATTTCGCGGTAGGCGGCCATCTGCCGCTCGTTCTTTCCGGGGATTTCCGGGTGGAGCTGGTCGGCGCGCTGCCTGGAGCTTTCCCGGGCGATGACCCGCACGGCACGGTGTTCCGCAAGATCGCAAAACGTGGCCGCCACCTTGCCGAAATCGCGGAACTTGAGGGCGCGCCTACCCAGGCGGCAGCCGGTGACGATGGGGATGGCGTCGGTGGCGCAGCGGTCGATCTCGACAAAGGTGATGAGGCGCTTGCGATCTTCCCTGGCGGGGTCGTCCAGGCCCAGGAGACGCATGCCATAGAGCGCCATGCGGAGCCCCAGAACCTGGCCGGCGCAGAGGTGGCCGTGGGCCGCGGCGGCGAGGAGTTCGTATTCCGGGAGAGATTTCAAAGGCATTAAAACCATTGGGCCACGGATAAAGACGGAACAACACGGATACGAACAAAGATGTTTGTTTATCGGTGGCTATAAGATTTTCAGCGCTTGGGGTGGGAATTCCACCTGCCAACTCTTATTATCCTTCTGCCGCTCGAATTCCTCCGGCGCGATGTCCGCATAAATACCACCGGAAAACTCGAGCCGTACGGCGCGGGCGCGGTGGGATGTGTGAAGCAGGGCCGCCGGGACGCAGTTGGGCTTGCGCTCGCCTTCCCCGGGGTGGACGCGCAACTCGTCGGGGCGGACCGCGATGGAGACGTGCGCGCCGCGGAAATGGCCGGGGATGTAGGGACCGGCGAGGGAGGTCCCGTCGAACTCCAGGCGGCTGCTGTTCCGGCCGGGGTCGAGCGCAGCGATGGTGCACTCGAAAATGTTGGGGATGCCGAGCAGACGCGCGGCATCGACGGATTCGGGACGGTCCACGACCTCGCGCGGCGCTCCTTTTTGGACGATGCGGCCGGCTTCGACCAGGATGAGCTTTTGGGCCGCGGCGCAGCACAAGTCGAGGTCGGAAGTGACCAGCAGGATGGGTCCGGAGAAGGCTTCGCGGGTGAGGCGCAGCAGGGGTTCGTCCACGGCGCGCTGATCGAGGAGCAGCATCCTGGGCGAGGCCAGCAGGGCGCGGGCGACGGCTCCGGCGAGCCGGTGGGCCGGAGGAATCTCGCGCGGACGGCTGTTGGCGGCGCTCGAAAGGTGAAACTTCTCCAACTCTTCGGCTACGCGCCGCGTCCGTTCCAGCCGGGGGCTGGCGTGGGCGGCGAACAGGAGGTTCGTCCGCAGGGTCATGTGCGGGAACAGCGAATCGCCCTGGGCGACGTAGCCGCAGGCCCGGCGGGGAGCGGGGACGTGAACGCGAGCGGCGGCGTCGAATAAGATGACATCGTCCAGGAGGATGCGGCCCGAATCGGGCTGGGCGAAACCGGCGAGGGTTTCCAGAATGAGGGTCTTCCCCGCCGCCGGGGGGCCGTACAGCGCGGTCACGCCGGGAGGGATTTCGAAATCGACATCGAGAGAAAAGTTGGGCGGGATTTTCTTGCCGATGCGGGCGTGGGTCATGGACGGAGGCGCTCCCACGTCCACTGGGCAACCGCCAATTCCGCCAGCACGCGCGCGAATGCAAGACCCGCGGCGGAAAGCACAGGCCGGGACGTCAACGGTAATTCAACACGGGAGAAGACGCGCCAGTTGGATGCGCCCAGGCTGCGGGCAGCCTTGCCATAGGCCGGGTCCAAACGCGCCAGCGCAGCGCTGAATCCACGCACGAAGAGCGGCATGGTGGAAACCACGCCCGCCACGATCCACCCCGGCCGCGTGATCGGCCAGAAGTGTCCGCATGCGCCGAGCAGGCAATAGCAGAGGACTGGGGCCGGAAGCGCAATGCCGGCCGCGACGTAAGGGGCGGCTCTGCGCCTGGCCAGCCAGAGGCCGAAAACAACAGAAACCGCTGTGGCGACGGCGGCCACGTACAGGCTCTGCCAGACCCAATCCACTGTCATTCGGTACCGAGTATTATAGCTGCCGGAACCGGGCGCTGAAGTGGCGCAGGAACGGCGGTGCGTCCACGATCTCCATGCCGCGGATCGCCTGCTTACGGGCGTTCACTTCCAGAATGGCTTCCACCACGTAGTCGATATGGCTCTGGGTATAGACCCGGCGGGGAATGGCCAGGCGGAGAAGCTCGTGCCGGGCCGCTTCGCCGAACATCACCGAGCCGATCTCCACCGAACGGATGCCGGCGTGGCGGTACAGTTCCACCGCCAGCGCCTGCGCGGGGAACCGATGCTTGGGGATGTGGGGCAGCATGCGCTCCGCGTCGATGTAGATGGCGTGGCCGCCGGGCGGCTCCACAATGGGGACGCCGCAATCCGCGATGTGGCGGCCCAGATAGCCCGTGGAGACGATGCGGTAGTGGAGGTAATCGGGGTCGAGAACTTCCTCCAGGCCGACGGCGATGGCGTCGAGGTCGCGTCCCGCGAGGCCGCCGTAAGTCGGAAAGCCCTCGGTGAGAATGAGCAGGTTGGTTTCCTGCTGCGCCAGGCGTTCGTCGTTGGAGCAGAGGAACCCGCCGATGTTGGCGATGGCGTCCTTCTTGGCGGAGAACGTGCAGCCATCCGCGAACGAGAACATTTTCTGTGCGATTTGTTTCGGAGTCCAATCGGCGTAGCCGGGCTCCCGCAGGCGGATGAACCAGGCGTTTTCGGCGAAGCGGCAGGCGTCGAGATAGAGCGGGACGCCGTGGCGCGAGCAGACGCGCTTCACGGCTTCGATGTTGGCCATGGAGACCGGCTGCCCGCCGCCGGAATTGTTGGTGATGGTGAGCATCACCAGCGGCACGTTGGCGGCGGCTTCGGAGGCGAGGAGGGATTGCAGCGCGGCCACGTCCATGTTGCCCTTGAAGTCCAGCCGGGCCTGGGTGTCGGCGGCCTCGGGGATGGGCAGGTCCACGGCGCGCGCGCCGGTGAACTCGATGTTGGCGCGGGTGGTGTCGAAGTGCGTGTTGGACGGAACCACGCACCCCGGCTTGCAGAGCACGGTGAAGAGAATGCGCTCGGCGGCGCGGCCCTGGTGGGTGGGGATGACGTGGCGGAGTCCGGTGAGGTCGCGGACCGTTTTCTGGAGCCGGAAGAAACTCTCGCTGCCCGCGTAGGACTCGTCGCCGCGCATGAGCGCGGCCCACTGCCCGGTGGACATGGCGCCGGTGCCGGAATCGGTGAGGAGGTCGATCAGGATGTGGCGCGCTTCGATCAGGAACAGGTTGTAGCCGGCCTGCTGGAGATAGCGCTCGCGCTCCTCGGGAGTGGTGTGGTGGAGCGGTTCCACGCTCTTGATGCGAAAGGGTTCGATGATGGTCCGCACAGGGGAGATTATCGCATCTGTACCGGACGGGCCGGCCGGAGGCCCCACTAATGCCGGGTCTGGTGGGCGGCCGCTTCCCAGCGGCCCACGAGCAAATCCACCAACGCCAGCCACGCCGACTCGTGGTGGTCCAGCTTGCGGAAGAGGGCCACATAGTCCGGCCGGTTCAGGCCCATTCCGGCAAACGCCAGAAAATAAGCGCCGCTCTCGGGGGCGGCGAGCGGCTCACGGGCTCTCTTGGGATCGGCCAGGGCCGGCTCGAGGGCGTCGATCAGGGTGGCGAGGGTGGCTCCGCTGCGGGAGCGAGCGCTCCAGAGATCTACGCCGCGAATCTGGGCGATGCGGCACAGGGTGGTGATGCCGTCCAGGTCGGTCGAGAAGAACTCGGGCGCGCGGCGCGGTTCGGCGCGGACGGATCCGGCCTCGGCGCGGATCTCGCGCGGGAAGATCCGGTCGCGGTAGTAGCCGAAGGCCCGCCTGGCCGCGGCGTCGTCTTCCACGAAGGTGGCGACGGCGGCCGACTGCGCCGCCCACCAGGCGCGGTCGCCACCGGTTCCCTT
>JAIQFU010000630.1 GCA_020073115.1 Terriglobia bacterium | reverse complement strand
CACCTTGTCGCCGAACTCGACCACGGCGACAAAGCTGTTCCCGCTCGTACCGTACCACTTCTTCGTTCCCGGGTACGGCCGCGCTCCGAAAGAGGCCAGCGAGCCCCATTGCGCGGAGGTGAATCCCACGGGAATGCTCGGCGCGGCGTCGTTGAAGGGCTGGACGATGTCGCCGGTGAGGCGCTGAAAACGGTTGATGTCGCCCCAGGGGGTCTTCCAGCTTCCGAAGTCGGCCTGGAGCCTGTCGGAGGCCGCGGCGAGCGCCTCCAGGAGTTGCCCGGGCGGCACGCCCGCAAGCGGGTCCTCGGCGGAAGCGCCGCTTCCTCTTCCCCCGTTCGCGCGCCGCCGCGCCTCCTCGCCCCAGAACACGGCCAACGAGGTGGGGACCGACACGACCCCCCAGCGGAGATCCCAGTTGCGCAGAACTCCGATCTGCGCGGCTGTTTTGGCTTTCAGGGGATTGGATGCGGGCATCTCGTCCCAAGCCTTGATGAGGGCGGGGATCGGCTTTTCGAACCACGTCAAATAGCTGTCGTAGGCCGCCGCCATGAGGGAATCGAGCGTAAAATCCTTCTTGGCCAGGACGCGGACCGCGTGCAGCCCGCGCGCGGATTCTCCCCCGGTCTCCACATAGACCGGATAGTCGCCCTTTTTCGGGCTGCTCAGCCCCGCCGCGGACCACGGCCAGTTGTTGGAGTTGTACAACCAACCGCTCGCGGGGTTGAGCAGGTGCGGAGTCTCGTCGATCGGGAGAAGACCTTGCCACTCCGTCTCCGGGTTGCTGCCGTCCACCGGCCTGGTCCAGTCGAACCTGGCATCCCGCCGGGGAATGAAGTTGCCGTGGAAGTAGGCGATATCGCCGCCGGCGTCGGCGAAGATCGTGTTGTTCGACGAGTTGGCCTTGAGTTCCATCGTCTCCCGGTAGGATTTGTAATCCCTCGCCTTGGTGCGCGTGTATGACTGGGTCAGCGCCTTGACGGGCTCCTGCATCAGCCGCACGCTCACCCACTTCCCGTTCAGTTCGCGCACAATCGGCCCGTGATGGGTACGATAGACCGTGAACCTCTTCCGCGCCATTCCGGCGGCTGTCCGGTATGGCACGTCGATGGTCGCCGCAACCACGGGCCGTTGCTCGTTCCCGTACCTGTAATAGAAGCGGCCGTCGCGCTTCTCCACGGTCTCCAGGTACTCATCGACGGCGTCCACTCCGCTGGAGGTGTGCATCCAGCCGGCGCGGTCGTTGAACCCCTGGTAAATGAAGAACTGGCCCCACGTCGCCGCGCCGTAGGCATTCAGCCCCTGATCGCTCACCATCTGCAGCTCCGACCGGAAAAAGAACGAGGTGTGCGGATTAATGAGCAGCAGGGCGTGATGCAAAGCGGTGTTGGAAGGGGCAATAGCCGCGCCGTTCGATCCGGTGGGCTCCGCGGGCTCATTGGTATCCCCGCGCTTCCCAAGAGCCTGGTTCGCGGGTTCCTTGCCGTAGAATGCGCGCAGTTGGCCGATGTTGATGCGCTCGATATCGCCGCCGATGCTCCCCTCCGTAAAGCTCAGGGCCATCCATGGCTCGAACCGTGCGATCACCCTGGGCTTGACTTCGGGATGCCTGGCAAGATAGAAGTTCAGGCCATCCGCAAAGGCGTTCATGAGGGTCTTCAACCAGGCGGGGCTGGCCGCGTACTGCTTCTGCAACTCCGCCGGGTCGACGAAGAGTTTCATCCGCAGGTCCTGGTAGATGGCGGACTCGCCGTCCGCCTCCGCCAACCGTCCCCAGGCCCGGCCTGGACATATACCGCGCCGAAAACGGCGTCCGCGTCGGTCCTGCCGTAGACGTGCGCGATGCCCCAGTCGTCCCGGACGATGGTGACATTGCGGGCCTGCCGCTCCCAGCGGGCCAATTCCGGCGCGCTGGCCGCCTGCAGCGCGCCGGGGACGCAGCACGCCGCCACGAGGAGAAAGCCGATTTTCGGAAAGAGTCTGTTCTTCATGCCGGACCTCCTCGATTCTAGCGGATGGCGCGTGGCGCAACATACCATGCGCATACTTGTGGGATCCTAACAGACCCACGACCGGTGAGAGCGGTCACCGAGTCGTCCCCGGAAAAACCCCGCCGTCCCCATTCATCGCGGCGGCGGCTCTCGTGCGGCGGCTCTCGTTGACAATCACGCGGAAATAGCATAGGCTGGTTGGCGACTGAGCACTTCCGCCCAATCTACAGGCTACTCGAACTAAGTCGGGTCACCTGAGTTTTCCTTCTTAGCATTTAGCGGCTTCGCGGAGAACAGCGAC
This sequence comes from Terriglobia bacterium, assembly GCA_020073115.1. Classification (GTDB taxonomy): domain Bacteria; phylum Acidobacteriota; class Terriglobia; order Bryobacterales; family Bryobacteraceae; genus BOG-224. The sequence continues at coordinate 2,218 of JAIQFU010000630.1, read as the reverse complement.
ATTCGCGATGGGCGCGTCGTTTTTGCGATTGAGATGATTGAGGCCGTCGGCGTGGGCCCGCGCAATTCGCGTGTCCCAGGCCCATTCAATACGATCGCGTCCTGGCGCCGCCGCCTTCTCGCCTGGTTCGGGCGCCCCCTTCGGGTATTTGCGCGCGAACTTTCCTCTTCACAGCGCCGCGGCCGTCGGATCCAAGGGAGCATAACGCAATGGAACATATTGAGCCAATCGGGCCGGAGTCTGTGACCCACGTCGATGAGAGTCTCTGGAAAACCTGGCAGGAAAGGAGCCGGTTGAGAGATGAGCGGGCCGCCGCCTCCCGAGGGATCGTCCTGAAGTGCTTCGGGATTGCGGCGTTGCTGGTGGCGGTTCTTTTCTGGATCCGCGCGTGACGCGAGATCCGCTTCGTCAACGGCCGGGAGGCGAAAAGGAACAGCGGAGGATTTTTTATGCTCTATGAGAGCACCAGGGTTCTCTTGCGCGACATTCTGCTGTCGCTGGAGCGCGCGGACTCGGTTCGATGGGAAGACGAGGTCGAATCGGCCGGCGAATGTTCGTATGCGATGCACCAGATGGCCCGCCCTCTCTACCAGGGTTACAGGATCGATCCGACGAACCAGACTCGCGTGGGTGCGCCGCTCTGCGAAAGGGCCGCCCGGGCCATACCGCACGTGAAATTGATGGTTCGGGCGATCCGGCGGAAAGACCGGAAAGCGGCGGTGGAGAGCGGAGAGGCCGCCCTAGCGGAGATGTGAACCGTCGAACGCAAGGGCAACGCTCCGATTGAATGCGATGGTTTCCAAGCTGAGCCAACCCGGCATTTACCTCCCGATCATCATTCCTTCGTATTACGGTCATGAGAACGGCGAGGACGGACGGCTCGAGCAGCATTACTGGGTGCAACTCCTCTCTCCCGTGTTCCTGGCCCTCCGTTCGGTTGCGCAGGAAGCCGCGCGAAAACTCAATATCCGCCTGGACGTGGAGTTCTACGAAGAACGGCTTCAAACCGGCGATGAGTATCTTCAGGAAATCGTTCGCCGGACCCGCGGCGGCGATGCCGTGCTGGCGTTCATCAGCTGCAGAAGCATGGAGCTATCCCGCGGCATCGACATTGCCCGGCGGCTGCGGGCCGCCGGAGTGAGCGTCGTCATGGGCGGCCCCGGCGTGACATTGTCCGACGTAAAGACCTACCGGCACATCCACGCCAGTGGCATCTGCTTCAACGTGGGGGAAGGCGAGTCCACCATTCCAATCATCCTCAAAGACTTTTTGGATGGCGGACTGCATCCCTGTTACGCGCAGGAAGGATATTGCGACCTGGCCGCCGCTCCCATGCCCAGTCACCCGCTGCCCCGGGAATTGCGCGGAGCGGTGGGCGGCTACATCGGTCTCAGCACGTCCGAGGGATGCCCTTTCGACTGCCCTTACTGCTCGGAGTGGGTCCTCCGGGGACGGAGACCCCGCGCGCGGGATGCTTACGCCGTAGCGGATTGGGTGGAACGGGCGTACAAGACCTTCGGCTATTACCGGTTCTTCATCACGGACGACAATTTCCGCCGCTCTCCCAAATACCATCAGACGGTCGATCTCCTGACCGGGCTGAACGAGCGGCTCGGCGGCATCCTCCGGTTCATGGTCCAATTGGACGTCAAGAATGTGACCGCGGAAATTCCGGCGCTCGCCGCGATGGGCGTGAAGCGCGTTTTCGTCGGAATGGAAAGCCTCGACCCCGAGGTGGTTCACAAAACGCTCGGAAAAACGCAGAACGATCCGAGCCTGTACGCGGCGACGGTTCAAGCCTTTCACTCGAAGGGCATTCTGGTGGATACCGGCTGGATGGTTGGCTTTCCGCGGCAGACGCCGGAGATGGTTCTGGACGAAGCGGAGCGCGTCGCCCGGATCGCGGACTTTGCGTATCCATTCTTCGTGACGCCGCTGCAGGGGACCCTGGACCACGCCAAGGCCGTCGGCGACGGGACCCTGCGGACCTGGGACCCCAACGACTACCCACCCGGCAACCCGTCCGGGACTGGTTCGAGCGCGCCAGCATGGAAGGGATGCGGGAGGCCTATAACCAAGCCTTCTTCCGCGTGTTCTCGCTGCGCAACGTTCCCGGCAGCGGCGCCCCGGGACTCCGCTGGGACCGGTTCCTGCTTCGCCTTTTCGCGCGGACCCTGGCGGAAAGCGGCCGGATTCTGCGCGGCGCGCCCTTTCACTA
>JAIQFU010000629.1:2743-3674 GCA_020073115.1 Terriglobia bacterium | reverse complement strand
CGACGAGCAGATGCAGGCCGGCGAGTTGGGGAGGGCGCGCGAACTGCTGCGCCAGGCGGTGACGGAACTGCCGGATACGCCGCTTCTGCAGGCGCTCGGCCGGAAAATCGACGGGCTGCGGCAGAAAGCCAAGGAGTGCCGCGACCTCCTCTCGCAGGCTCAGGCTGCGCGGGAGAGCGGCGACTTCCAGCAGTGCCGCGCGCGGCTGCGCGATGCGTACCGCGCGGGCGAACACGACCCCGCGCTTCGCCGGCTGGTTCTGAACCGGCTGGCGGAACACGCCGAAGCGGCCCTGGAGCCGGATTGGAAGCAGGCGGAAACGCTCGCCGCCGAGGCCGCCGCCCTGGATTCCGGTTTTGCGCTTCCCGGCGAATTGCTGCGGGGGATCGCCGAACACAAAAGGGAAGGCGCCGTGGAAGCCGCGCTCGCGCGCGCGGGGCAGTTGCGCGACGCCGGCGACCTGCGCGCCGCCCTGACCGCGGCGGAGCAGGGCCTGGGACAAGCCCCCGGCGACACGCGCCTGGCGGGCTTGCGGGAAGAGTTGGCTGGTCGGGTCGCCGGCGAGCGCATCCGCCTCTCGGCGGAACTGCAGCGCCTCGCCGCGGCTGCGCGGCAGGCTGCCCCCGGCGACGTGGAACCACTCCAACGCCGGGTGTCGGAGATTGCGGCGGCAGTTCAGGGCGACCCCGAACTGGCTCCCTTGGCGGCGCAGACCCTCCGCGATCTTGCCGCGCGCGGCAGGCGGCTGCGGCAGGCGCAGCTTTGGGGGCGCGTCGTTTCCCGCCGCAAACAGATTGGGGGCGTAGCGGCGGGGCTCGCTCTCGCCGCGGCGCTGACCATCGGCGGGTGGAGATTGTTCAGGCAGGCGCCCACCCTGCCGCTCGAAGTCCGGACTGCGCCCCCGGGGGCCGCCGTCACGGTCGGCGCGCAC
>JAIQFU010000629.1:0-2735 GCA_020073115.1 Terriglobia bacterium | reverse complement strand
TTCGACCTGCCGGCCGGGGCCTACGAAATCCGCGCGCAACTGGAAGGCTATCGGCCGGCGTCCCACCTGGTGAAGCTGGATGCCGCCGGCGAATCCATCACCGTCCCGCTGGATCCCCTGCCGGCGGCGGCGCAGATCCTGACGAACTTCACCTCCGGCCGGGTCTCCATCGACGGCCGGCCCGCGGGCGAACTGACGAACAGCCAGTTCACCCTGGACGCGCTCCCCTTCGGCGCGCACACCATCGCCGTCTCCAGCCCGGACGGCGAGGCGAACGTGGCGTTCAACGCATCGCCCGGCGCCATGCCTGCGCTCACCGGGAGCGTGCGCACGCGAAACGCCGACGCGGTGGTGCTCAGCAGCATGGGCCAAACCGGGAACGTGGCGTGCGATTGCCCGGACGCGCCGGTTCTCATCGACGGCAAGCCGGCGGGCAGGATTGGCGCGGACGGGCTCAGGATCGGCGGCCTCGCCGCGGGGACGCGCGAACTCCAGGTAGGCGAGCGCAACTTCGTGGTGGGCATCCGCCCGGAGCCGGAACTCAGCATCTTCCTCAGCGCGGACCGGCCCGTGGGCACGCTGGTGGTCGAGACCAACGCGCCCGGCGCCGCCATCCTGATCGACGGCAAACCGGCCGGAACCGCCGGCGGCCGGACGCCCTTCCAGATGCCGCTCGCGGCGGGCCCTCACCGGGTGGAGGTGAAGAGCCCGGGTTACAGGCCGGCTCCGCCCCGAATCGCCAACGTGGAAAACCGCAAAACCTTGCGGCTCTCAGTCCCGCTGGACGCGCTGAAGGGACAACTCGCGGTGCTGGCGGCCGCGGCCGGGACCTCGGTCTCGATCGACGGAAAGCCGGCCGGGACGGTGGGCCCCGACGGCTCTCTCACGGTGGACGGGATCGAGCCGGGAGAGCGCAACGTGGGCCTGGCGCGCGCCGGTTACGCCCCCAAGCAGATGACGCTTCGCTTCGAGGCGGGGCGCAGGGTGAAGCTGACCACTCCGGCCGTGGACCTTTCGCCGGACCAGAATACCCTCGCGGAGGACCGCAGGAAAGAAGAGAAAGCTTCCTGGGATCGCGTGGACAAGAGCAACCGCGCCGCCCTGCAGCAGTTCCTCAACCAGAACCCCAACGGCGCATACGCCGGAGACGCGAAGAAAACACTGGCGGCTTTGGATCAGCAGGCCCAGGCGGAGCGGAAGCGGGAAGCCGAGCAGCGGGAAGAGGCCGAGTGGACCGCCGTCAACAAAGCGGACCGGACGGCCCTCCAGCAGTTCGTGGACCGCCGGCCCAATTCGCCCCCACGCGGAGGAAGCCCGCGGCCGCCTGGCCCAGATCAGCGAAGCCGACCGGAGCGCGGCCGCGCAGAACGAGGCGCAGCAGCGGGTTCAGCAACAGCAGCAGACGGCCGAGGCTCGCGCGGGTAAAGACGCCCAGCAGATCCGGGATGCTCTCGCACGCTACGAAGGGGCCTACCGCGAGAAGAATGCCGCCGCACTGCGGAGCGTTTTTCCAGAAGCCGACCCCCGGGGAGTTCAGCAGCAGTTCAAGCTGTTTCGTTCGATCGAGGTGAGGCTCCAGCCGCGGGGGGAGCCGCGGATCTCCGGCGACACGGCGTCGGTCGAATGCGAGCAGGCCATCACCGCGGTGGACGAACAGGGGAGGCACAGGGTCACGGCCCCTCCCACGGTGACGGTGCGGCTCAAACGCGGCGCCGCGGGCTGGGTGATCGAGTCGTTTCAGTGAAGCCGCGCCGGCTGACCCGATTGTTGTCTCAGACCGTCGCGCCGAGTCCTGAGGCAGCTTCGGACTTCAGGATCAGACTTCCGCAATTCGGACCGATAAGGTTCATGACACCTACATAGCCTGTCGGTACTAATGCTCGCACTGGTCGGCATCGCTCTGGTCTTCGCGGCGGTCTTCGGGGGATACATTCTCGAATCGGGGAACCCCTATGTGCTGCTGCAACCGGCGGAACTCCTGATTATCGGGGGCGCCGCCACGGGAATCGTGCTGGTGGCCAACCCGCTTTCCGTGATCCGGAAAATGGCGCGCGGCGTCGCCCGCGTGTTTCGTCCGCCGCCGTACACGTGCGCGTCGTTGCTCGAGCGGCTGCGCATGCTGTACGAGGTGTTCGCTTTCGCCCAGCGGGCCGGGATCATCGAAATGGAGCAGGATTTCGAAGACCCCGCCCGCAGCCGGATCTTCTCCCGCTACCCGGAGTTCGTGGCCGACCCCGCCTGCTGTTTCGTCTGCGATTCGCTGCGCATGCTGGTGATCGGGGCCACGACTCCCTACGATCTCGACCGGCTGATGGATCTCGACATCGAAGTGCAACGCCGGGGAGGCCAGCAACCCGTCAGCGGGTTGAGCGCGATGGCGGATTCGCTTCCCGGTCTGGGCATCGTGGCCGCGGTGCTGGGGGTGGTGATCACGATGGAGGCGATCGGCGGCGAGGCGGACAAAGTCGGGCAAAAGATCGCGGCGGCGCTGGTGGGGACATTTCTCGGCATCCTCCTTTGCTACGGCGTGGTGGGGCCGCTGGCGGCGCGCCTGGAACACCTGAACGAGTTGCGGACGCAGTTCCTGCAGGTGTTGCGGGTGGGTATCATCTCCTTCGCCCGGGGCGCCTCCTTGGCGGACCCTCGGGGGCTCTTCAACTCCAGCCTCGATGGGAATACGCGTCGCGCCATCGACATCCGGGAGGGAGAGGTGCTCGCAGCCGGCCGGCAGCTCG